>JAEZCD010000163.1 GCA_023430145.1 Pseudomonadota bacterium | reverse complement strand
CCCCCCCCGGGCGGGGGGCGGCCCCCCCCCCCCCCCCCCCCCCCCGAGGGGAGAGGGAAGGAAGAACTGCTTCGACAGTCTCAGGCGCTGCGCCTGGTAGGTCGAGCCTAGCTCGCGGCCGTAGAGGATGTCCGGCCGCTCGGCCATGCGCTCGTAGAGCAGCCGGCCGACCGTCTGCCCGTGGCCGAGGATGAAGGGCACCTCGTGGCTGCGCACCTCGAGCACCGCCCGCGAGCCGGTGCCGCCCTCGCTCTCGTTGCCGAAGCCGGGATCGAAGAAGCCGGCATAGTGGACGCGGAACTCGCCGACGAGCGGGTTGAACGGCATCATCTCGGCGGCGTGGCCGGGCGGGATCTGGATCGCCTCGCGGGAGGCGAGGATGTAGAATTGGCCCGGATCGAGCACGAGCCCGTCCGGATGCGGCAGCAGCGGGTCCCAGAACTCGGCCGGGTCATAGGCGGCGATGCGGTCGACGTCGATCAGCCCCGTATGCCGCTTGGCCCGCCAGCCGACCGGGACATCGTCGCCGGTGCCGTGCAGGTCGACCGTCAGCGCGATCCCGCCGGCGATATCCGCCGTCGCCGTGTCGACGAGGCGCGCCTTGGCCTGCAGCTCGAGCAGTTCGGAATCCGTCAGGCCGGCGCGGCCGTGCCGGAAGCGCACCTGCGACAGCCGCGAGCCGGCGCGCACCAGGATCGGGAAGGTGCGCGGCGAGATTTCCGCATAGAGCGGCCCGCAATAGCCGTCCTCGACCGTATCGAACCCGCTCGCCCGGTCGACGATGACGCGGGTGAAGACGTCGAGCCGGCCGGTCGAGCTTTTCGGATTGGTCAGTGCCGAGATGCCCGGGGGCAGCTTCAGGCGCTCGACGAGCGGCACGATGTAGACGCAGCCGGTCTCCAGCACCGCGCCGCCGTCGAGCGGGATGCGGTGCAGGACGAGGTCCTCGAGGCGCTCGGCGACGGTGCGATCCGGCCCGGGCAGGAAGCTGGCGCGGACGCGGTAGGCGATCTCGCCGAGCCGCAGGTCGAGGCTCGCGGGCTGAATCTGGAACTCGGCCAGCGGCAGCGCCGGGTCGACGATCCCCGCCTCGACGAGCCGGGCGATCGCCTGCACCGGCAGGATGCCCTCGCCGAGGGCCAAGTCTTGCAAAGCCAAGGATGTCGATCCCCGTTCCGAGCCCGTGCTTTACGCGAGCGCCGAGTTGACGCCAAGCCGCCTCGGGTCTAAGGCACCGCTCGCGTTCGTGGTGATTTGGCCGGCCGGCTTGCAGCCACGTTAAACAACTCGCTAAAGGGCCGAGGCGCGACCCGGACGGGCGACCCCGGCCGGGTTATTCCGTCCGAGGAGCGCCTGCCGTGCCTACCCCCCTGCCCGTCGACCGCGATCTCAAGCCCGCCACCCGCCTCGTGCACGAGGGCGCGCTGCGCAGCCCGTTCGGCGAGATGTCGGAGGCGGTCTACGTCACCTCCGGCTTCGCCTACGAGTCGATGGAGGCCTGCGAGGCGCGCTTCGCCGGGAAAGAGGACGGCTACATCTACAGCCGCTTCTCCAATCCGACCGTCTCCATGTTCGAGCAGCGCATGATCGCTCTCGAAGGCGCCGAGGCGGCGCGCGCCACCGCCAGCGGCATGGCGGCGGTGACGGCGACCATGCTGAGCCAGCTGAAGGCCGGCGACCATGTGGTGGCCGCGAAGGCGCTGTTCGGCTCCTGCCGCTACGTCGTGGAGGATCTCTTGCCGCGCTTCGGCATCCCCTCGACCCTTGTCGACGGCGCCGACCTCGAGCAATGGAAGAAGGCGGTGCGGCCGCAGACGAAGGTGTTCTTCCTCGAGACGCCGACCAATCCGACGCTCGACGTCTACGACATCGCCGCCATCGCCGAGATCGCGCACGATGCCGGGGCGCGTGTGGTCGTCGACAACGTGTTCGCGACGCCGATCCTGCAAAAACCGCTGACGCTCGGCGCCGACGTGGTCGTCTACTCGGCGACCAAGCACATCGACGGCCAGGGCCGCGTGCTCGGCGGCATCATCCTGTCGAGCGAGAAATTCATCGCCGACCACGTGCACACCTTCTTGCGGCAGACCGGGCCGTCGCTGTCGCCCTTCAATGCCTGGGTGCTGCTGAAGGGCCTCGAGACGCTCGCCATCCGCGTCGAGCGCGAATGCGCGACGGCGGCCACGCTGGCCGACTTCCTTGCCGGGCAGGAAAAAGTGTCGCGCGTGCTCTATCCGGGCCGCGCCGACCATCCGCAGGCCGAGCTGGCGAAGAAGCAGATGAGCGGGGCGGGCGGCACGCTCGTCGCCTTCGACATGGCCGGCGGCAAGGAGGCGGCGTTCCGTTTCGGCAACGCGCTCGGGATCGTCAAGATTTCCAACAATCTCGGCGATGCCAAAAGCATCCTCACGCACCCGGCGACGACGACGCACCAGCGGCTGACGCCCGAGGCCCGCGCCGAGCTCGGCATCGGCGACGGCACGCTCCGCCTCTCGGTCGGGCTCGAGGACGCCGCCGACCTCGCCGACGATCTTTCTCGCGCGCTCGCGGTGGCGTGAGGCTCCGCGTCATTGCGAGCGCAGCGAAGCAATCCAGCTTCCTTCACGGCCGCGAAGAGCTGGATTGCTTCGTCGCTGCGCTCCTCGCAATAACGGAGAGGCCTCGGGACGATATCTCCGCGTCATTGCGAGCAAAGCGAAGCAATCCAGCTTCCTTCTGCAGCCCCCGAAAGCTGGATTGCTTCGTCGCGGCGCTCCTCGCAATGACGGCTGGAGCTTACTCCGCCGCCTCCTCGAGCTCGGACGGCTCGAAGGCGTAAGAGGTATTGCAGAACTCGCAGGTCACCGTGATCGAGCCGTCGTCGGCAATCATGTCGCGCCGCTCCTCGGGCGTAAAACTGCGCAGCATGGAGAAGATGCGCTCGCGCGAGCAGCGGCAGGCCTCGCGCACCGGCTCGGCCGGGAAGACGCGCACCTCGTGCCGGTTGAAGAGCCGGATCAGCAGCCGCTCCGGGCTCAGCGTCGGGTCGGTCAGCTCGTCGTCGGCGACCGTGGCGACGAGGCTCTGCGCCTCGACCCAGGCGTCGTCCTCGCTCCGCTCGTCGCCGGCGAATCCCTCCGGCGCGTCGCCGGGGGCGAGGTCAGCGAGCCGCGCCCGCTCCTCGGACTCCGGCAGGAACTGCACGAGGATGCCGCCGGCCCGCCAGCGCCGCTGAAGCCCGCCGTCGACCCGCAGCTGCTCGGCGACGGCGAGCCGGACGCGGGTCGGGATCTGCTCGGATTGGCGGAAATACTGGTGCGCGGCGTCCTCGAGCGAGGTGCCGGACACCTCGACGACGCCCTGGTAGCGGGCCATGTCGGCGCCCTGGTCGATGGTCAGCGCGAGATGGCCGCTGCCGATCAGCCGGCCGGTGTCGCCGATCGACCCCGCCTCCTCGACCCGTCCAGCGTCGAAGCGGGCATAGGCGCGCATGCGGTCCGGCGCCTCGAAGTCGACGACGATCATGTCGATCGGGCCGTCGGTCTTGGTCTGCAGCTGGAAGCGGCCGGCGAACTTCAGCGCCGTGCCGAGCAGCACGGTCAGCACCGCCGCCTCGCCGAGCACGCGGGCGACCTGCGGCGGATAGGCGTGCCGGCCGAGCAGCCGGTCGATCGACGGGCCGAGCCGGGCGATGCGGCCGCGCAGCTCGAGCGTCGGGACGGTGAAGGGCAGTACGCGGTCGTCAGTCTCCGCCCCGCCGGCCGGGCTTTCCGTCATGCACCCACCGCGTCGAAGCACCAGGCGAGAATGCCCTTCTGGGCATGCAGGCGGTTCTCGGCCTCGTCGAACACCACCGACTGCGGGCCGTCGATCACCTCGTCGGTGACTTCCTCGCCGCGATGCGCCGGCAGGCAGTGCATGAAGATGGCGCCCGGCGCCGCCGCCGCCATCAGCCGGCTGTCGACCTGGAACGGACGCAGGAGGTTGTGCCGGCGCTCGCCGTCGCGGTCCCCGAGCGAGACCCAGGCATCGGCGACGACGCAGTCGGCGCCCTCGACGGCGGCGTAGGGATCGTTCGACAGCTCGATCGCCGCGCCCTCGCGCCGGCTCTTCTCGACGACCTTCTTCGGCGGCGCCAGCTCCTCGGGGGTCGCCACCTTGAGCGTGAAGTGGAAGCGCGCGGCCGCCTGCATCCAGGAGGCGAGCACGTTGTTGCTGTCGCCGGTCCAGGCGACCGTGCGGCCCTCGATGCCGCCGCGGTGCTCCTCGAAGGTGAGGACGTCGGCCATGACCTGGCAGGGGTGCGAGCTCTTCGTCAGCCCGTTGATCACCGGCACGGTGGCGTATTCCGCGAGTTCCAGCAGGGCATCGTGCTTGAGCATGCGAATCATGATCGCGTCGACATAGCGCGACAGCACGCGGGCGGTGTCGGCGATCGCCTCGCGCTCGCCGAGCTCGATCTCCTGCCCGGTCAGCATCAGCGGCGTACCGCCGAGGTCGCGGATGGCGACATCGAACGACACGCGCGTGCGCAGGCTCGGCTGCTCGAACACCATGGCGACGGTGCGTCCCTCGAGCGGCTTGGGGCAGCCGGGCTGCCGCCGCATCGCCTTCATGCCGCGGCTCGCCTCGATAATGTTGCGCAGGGCGGGCGCCGAGAGGTCCGCGATGTCGAGAAAGTGGCGTTGCCCGTTGCGGCTCATTCCGCAGCTCCCTTCAGCACCTCGGCGCGGAGCCTCGCGTCGAGCGCCCCGCAGGCCGCCTCGATGCGCGCCACCGCGTCGTCGATCTCGGCCTCCTCGATGATCAGGGCTGGCAAGAGACGGGCCACACTCTCGCCGGCCGGCACGGCGAGCAGTTTCTCGTCCCGCAGGGCGCCGACGAACTCAGGCAGCGGCACGAGGGTGCGCAGGCCGAGCATCAGGCCCTCGCCGCGGATCTCGGCGATGATCGCCGGGTAGCGGTCCTGGATGGAAGCGAGCTTCTGCTTCAAGAGCAGCGCGTTGTGGCGCGCGCGCTCGAGAAATCCCTCCTCCAGCATGACGTCGAGCACGGCGTTGCCGACCGCCATGGCGAGCGGGTTGCCGCCGAAGGTGTTGCCGTGGGTGCCGTATGTCATGCCGATCGCCGCCTCGCGCGTCGAAAGGCAGGCGCCGAGCGGGAAGCCGCCGCCGATCCCCTTGGCGATCGCCATGATGTCCGGGGTGACGCCGAGCCGCTGGTGCGCGAACAGGTAGCCGGTGCGGCCCATGCCGCACTGGATCTCGTCGAAGATCAGGAGCAGGCCGTGCGCGTCGCAGAGCGCCCGCAGGCCCTTGAGGAAGCCGGGCGGCGCGACGCGGATGCCGCCCTCGCCCTGGATCGGCTCGACGAGAATCGCCGCCGTCTCGGGGCCGATCGCCGCCTCCGCCGCCTCGAGGTCGCCGAACGGCACCTGGTCGAAGCCCTCGACCTTCGGCCCGAAGCCCTCGAGATATTTAGCCTGGCCGCCGGCCGCGATGGTGGCGAGCGTGCGGCCGTGGAAGGCGCCCTCGAAGGTGATGACCCGGAAGCGCTCCGGATGTCCCTTGGCGTGCTGGTACTTGCGCGCCGTCTTGATCGAGGTCTCGATCGCCTCGGCGCCGGAATTGGTGAAGAACACCACGTCCGCGAACGTGTTCGCGCAGAGGCGCTCGGCGAGCCGCTCGCCGCCCGGGATGCGGTAGAGGTTTGAGACGTGCCAGACCTTGCCCGCCTGCTCGGTGAGCGCCGCGAGCAGCTTCGGGTGCGCGTGGCCGAGCACGTTGACGGCGACGCCGCCGGAGAAATCGAGATATCGCTCGCCGTCGGTCGCGATCAGCCAGCAGCCCTCGCCTCGCTCGAAGGCGAGATCGGCGCGGGCATAGGTCGGCATGAGGGCGGATGGGGTCGTGGACCCCGCAGGCGAAATCTCGGCCATGGTCGGAACGGGGGCTCGAAAACAAAAGTGCCGCCCGAGAGCGGCACAGAGGCAACTATTTTACGGACCCCACCCACGATGGTCAACGCTCCTATGCCCTTGGATCGACTCGCGGTTTTCTCACGCGCCGGCGACAGGCACCGCATGTTGGGGAAAAGCCGTCCGCCGACTCGCCGCCGACTCTTGCGCCCGAGTCAACCAGTAGCGTAGACTCGGCTCCGTCGAATACGACACCTTGTGCGGCGACTGCTCCTTCGGTCGAATGCGGGACATGCTTGGCCTGCTCCTTGTCGGAGCGGACGCGCTCCCGGATTCGGCGGACGCGGAGCCAGGAGGGGGCCCATGACGTGGACAGACGAGCGCGTCGAACTGTTGAAGAAGCTCTGGGCGGAGGGGCTGAGCGCGAGCCAGATCGCCGCCGAGCTCGGCGGCGTCACGCGCAACGCGGTGATCGGCAAGGTGCATCGCCTCGGCCTGTCGGGCCGTGAGAAGCCGGCCGCGAACCCGGCGCTGAAGGCACGCAAGCCGCGCCCGGCCCCGGCCGCCAAGACGCGCCCGAGCCCGATGATGTTCCGCAGCAGCGGCGCGCTGGCGCTGCGGCCGACGCCCGAGGAGAGGCCATATACGATGCCGAGCGCCGAGCCGGCGCCGGTGGCCGAGCTCGTGCCGCTCGTCTGCGAGCGGGTGACGCTGATGGAGCTGCGCGAGCACATGTGCCGCTGGCCGCTCGGCGATCCGGGCCGCGAGGAGTTCCGCTTCTGCGGCGCGCGCGTCAATACGGGCAGCGGTCCCTACTGCCAGCACCATGCGATGCTCGCCTACCAGCCGGTGGAGCGCCGGCGGCGCCCGGCACCGCCGGCAGGCCGCTAGCGGCGGCCGGCCGGCCTGCTCCTCGGACTGGCCCTCCCCCGATTCGATCGGGCTCGATCGGGAGAGAGGACCGGGCCTCCTCCGGCGGCGAAGGGGAATTGGATTCCGCTCGAGGCGGCGGACGTCCGGGTGCCCTGCGAGCGTGGAGCCGAGCCCTGCTACGGCCCTTTCGGGGTCCCGACGCCGCCGCCGGTCGGGCTCCGTAATGTTACGGTAAGTTTCTCCTCGGACCCGATGAAATTGCTTTGAAATAGTCGCGCCAGCCCCGCGCCGGGGGCCGATTTGCTCTTGTGGCGCATAGGGCTTTTCCCCATATTGAGGCCCGGAAAGCTAGCCTTTCACAGATATGCACGAGAGGGTTCCTCCCGATGTCGCAATACGATCGCAACGCTTACCCCCGCTTCGGCACGACCGTCGGGCGCGCGGACGCAGGCGTGATCGACCAGGGCCTCCGGTCCTACATGCTGAGCGTCTACAACTACATGGCGCTCGGCCTGGCCTTCACGGGCCTCGCCGCACTCGGCGCCTACATGATGGCCGTGACGGACAATCCGGCGGATGCGGCCGGCCGTATCCGCGACGGCATCATGCTGACGTCGTTCGGCTATGCGCTGTTCGCCAGCCCGCTGAAGTGGGTGGTCATCCTGGCGCCGCTCGGCATGGTGTTCTTCCTGTCGGCGCGCATGAACTCGATGAGCCTCGGCGCGGCCCAGATCTCCTTCTGGATCTTCGCCGGCCTGATGGGCCTGTCGCTGTCGTCGCTGTTC
Organism: Pseudomonadota bacterium; assembly: GCA_023430145.1. Taxonomy (GTDB): domain Bacteria; phylum Pseudomonadota; class Alphaproteobacteria; order Rhizobiales; family Methylopilaceae; genus JAEZCD01. The sequence goes on along the minus strand of JAEZCD010000163.1, from coordinate 5,333 downwards.
CTCGTCTACACGCACGACTCGATCGCCAGGGTGTTCTTCATCACGGCGGCCGCGTTCGGCGCGCTGAGCCTCTACGGCTACACGACGAAGCGCGACCTGTCTGCGTTCGGCTCGTTCCTGATCATGGGCCTGTTCGGCATCATCATCGCCGCGCTGGTGAACCTGTTCCTCGGCAGCTCGGCGCTGCAGTTCATCATCTCCTGCGTCGGCGTGCTCGTGTTCTCCGGCCTCACCGCCTGGGATACGCAGCGCATCAAGGAGATGTACGACTACAATGACGACGGCACGCTCAGCGGCCGCAAGGCCATCATGGGCGCGCTGAGCCTGTATCTGAACTTCATCAACCTGTTCACGATGCTGCTCAGCCTGTTCGGCAACCGCGAGTAAGCGCGCCGACCACGTCGGACTGAACGCGAAAGCCCCGGCCTCGGCCGGGGCTTTTGTTTTGTGGGGCTTTCCTTCTCCCACGGGAGAAGGTGGCCGCGAAGCGGCCGGATGAGGGAGTACGGCGCTCGTTCTGATGCTCCGTAACCCCTCACCCGCCCGCTCCGCGGGCACCCTCTCCCCACGGGAGAGGGAAGAGTTACGACGCCACCGTCCGCAGCCGGCGATCGATGGAGGCGAGCACGCGGCGGAGGTCCGAGCCGCGCTTCAGGATCAGCCCGGTCTGGGCGATGACGCTGTAGGCCCCCTGCTTGCGGGCGAGCTTCGGATTCTTGACGATTCGGTAGAGCGGCATCTCGCAGGAGCGCCGGAAGACCGAGAAGATGGCGCTGTCGCGGAGATGATCGATGGCGTAGTCGCGCCATTCCCCGGCGGCCACCATGCGGCCGTAGACTTCGAGGATGTCGCGCAGTTCCTGCCGGTTGAACGAGGTGCGGTCGCTGGCGGGTAACTCGGAGCCGGGCGCCGCTACCGGACGGCTCCGAGGAAACGGTATCGGCTCGACTTCGCTCAAGCGCGCCTCCTTCGCGAGACTGTCATGATCGCGCCGGACCGGGATTCGTGCAAGCGCGGCGTTACGCGCCCGCCGCGCCGCCGCCGCGCACACCAGAATCATCGGTCACGAGAATCACGCTTCCGCCGGAGTTCGGCCAAGCGCGCGCCGCGAAGGGTGAGGAACCTACAGATCTCCAAGGGCTCGGCCGGTGGGGCTCTCCCAGCCCCCAAGACCACCCGGATGCCTCCTCGGTCGGCCCTTGGAGTCTTGTTCGACCGGCTCGGTCAGCGACGCGCCTGCGCGGCGCCGAGGATTCGTCCAGGCTTGCCGCCGGTCCCCTCCTGTACCAGCACGACATAGCCGTCGCCGTCCGGCGCGAGCGCCTCGCTCTTGCCGATCGAATAGGCGCAGGGCTTCCCGGTCCAAGGCCCGAGACGGGTCATCTTGCGAACGACGTTGACGTAAGGGACGGTGCGGCCCTGGTTCTCGCCGCGGGCGATGGTCACCTCGCGCACGGCGGCGGTGGCGAGAAGCCAGATCTCCCCGGTCGGGGCGCCCTCGTCCGGAGCCCCGGCACGCACCTTGATGCGGTCCTCGTCCTCCTCGACCGCGACCTCGACGCTGAGCCCCGCGGCATCGCTCTTGGCGTCCTTGATCGCCTTGTCGACGGCGCCCGGATCGTTGCCGACGGCCGGCACGATGCCGTTGACGATGACCTGCGGCGTATAAATCTTGCGGTCGCCGCGCGCCATCGAATAGGCCTTCTGCCGCGCGGAATGCGCCTTCGAGCCGAGCGTGTCCTTCCAGCCGAGATAGTCCCAATAGGTGACTGGAAGGGTCAGCGCGATCACGCTCGGATCGCGTGCGAGCTCGCCGAGCAGATGGTCGGCCGGCGGACAGGACGAGCAGCCCTGGCTGGTGAACAGCTCGACCACCGCCTGCGGCTTGCCGCTCTCACCCGCTTCGGCTGAACCGGCGGCCAGCGCCAATACGGCGAGGCCGGCGAAGGCGCTTTTCATGTGAGCTCCCGGGACTTTCATCGAAAGATGTAGCGCAGCCGCCGCGGCCCGGGGGTCACGACGGCTTTATTCCGCTCACGTGTCGGTGACCCGTGGCGGCGCGGCCTCATGCGGCGAGGCTGCGGAGAACGTATTGCAGGATGCCGCCGTTGCGGAAGTACTCGAGCTCGTCGAGCGTATCGATGCGGCAGATCAGCGGCACCGTCTCGACCCTGCCGTCGGCGAAGCGGATCTGCGCCTCGAGCCGCTGCCGCGGCTTGAGGTCGTCGTCGATGCCGTCGATCGAGACGATCTCGTCGCCCTGAAGCCCGAGCGTCTTCCAGGAGGTGCCCTCCTCGAAGGTGAGCGGCACGACGCCCATGCCGACGAGGTTCGAGCGGTGGATGCGCTCGAAGGACTGCGCGATCACCGCCCTTATGCCGAGAAGCGCCGTGCCCTTCGCTGCCCAGTCGCGCGAGGAGCCGGTGCCGTATTCGCGGCCGGCGAAGACGACGAGCGGCACGCCCTCGGCCTTGTACTTCATCGCCGCGTCGTAGATCGGCAGCGTCTCGCCGTCCGGATAGTGCTTCGTTACGCCACCCTCGATGCCGGGCAGCATCTGGTTCTTGATGCGGATGTTGGCGAAGGTGCCGCGCATCATCACCTGGTGGTTGCCGCGGCGCGTGCCGTACTGGTTGAAGTCCACCGGGCGGACCTGGTGGCTGATCAGATAGTCGCCGGCCGGGCTCGCCGCCTTAATCGAGCCGGCGGGCGAGATGTGGTCGGTGGTGATCGAGTCGAGGAACAGGCCGAGGATGCGGGCGCCCTCGATCGGCTCGATCGGCGCCGGCTCGGCCTGCATGCCCTCGAAATAGGGCGGATCCTGCACGTAGGTCGAGCGATCGTCCCACTTGTAGGTGAGGCCGGCGTCGACATTGATCTTTCGCCAGTTCTCGTCGCCGTGGAAAACGTCGGCGTAGCGCTCGCGGAACACCTTCTGGGTGACGAACTTGCGCACCGTGGCCGCCACCTCGGCCGCGGGCGGCCAGATATCGCGCAGGAAGACGGGCTGGCCGTCCGCGCCGGTGCCGAGCGGCTCGTTGACGAAGTCGACATTGAGGCTGCCGGCGAGCGCATAGGCGACGACGAGCGGCGGCGAGGCGAGGTAGTTCGCCCGCACGTCCGGATTGACCCGGCCCTCGAAGTTGCGGTTGCCCGACAGCACCGCCGCGGCGACGATGTCGTGCTTGTTGATCGCCTCCGAGATCTCCTCTGGCAGCGGCCCGGAATTGCCGATGCAGGTGGTGCAGCCGAAGCCGACGAGGTTGAAGCCGAGCGCGTCGAGCTCCTTCTGCAGGTCGGAGTCCTTGTAGTACTCGGCGACCACCTGGCTGCCAGGCGCCAGCGAGGTCTTCACCCAGGGCTTCACCTTCATGCCCCTGGCATTGGCGTTGCGGGCCAGCAGTGCCGCGCCCATCATGACGAAAGGATTGGAGGTGTTGGTGCACGAGGTGATGGCGGCGATCACCACGTCCCCATGGCCGAGGTCGTGCGCGCGGCCCTCGACCGGGAAGCGGGCGGCCGCCTCGCCGGCCTTGCCGAACTCGGAGGCCATCGCGGCGGCGAAGCCGGCCTTGACGCCGGACAGCGGCACCCGGTCCTGCGGGCGCTTCGGGCCGGCGAGCGAGGGCTCGACATCGTCGAGATCGAGTTCGAGCGTGTCGGTGAAGACCGGGTCGAAGGAATCGCTCGTGCGGAAGATGCCCTGCGCCTTGGCATAGGCCTCGGTCAGCGCGACGCGGTCGTCCGTGCGGCCGGTCTCGCGCATGTAGCGCAGCGTCTCTTCGTCGATCGGGAAGAAGCCGCAGGTGGCGCCGTATTCGGGCGCCATGTTGCCGATCGTCGCCCGGTCCTCGAGCGGCAGGGCGGCGAGGCCGCTGCCGAAATACTCCACGAACTTGCCGACGACGCCGCGCTTGCGCAGCATCTGGGTGACCGTGAGCACGAGGTCGGTGGCGGTGACGCCCTCGCGCAGCTTGCCGGTCAGCTTGAAGCCGACGACCTCGGGGATCAGCATGGAGATCGGCTGGCCGAGCATGGCCGCCTCCGCCTCGATGCCGCCGACGCCCCAGCCGAGCACCGACAGGCCGTTGACCATCGTCGTGTGGCTGTCGGTGCCGACGAGCGTGTCGGGATAGGCGAGCGTCTCGCCGTTCTCCTGCCGCGTCCAGACGACCTGCGACAGATATTCGAGGTTGACCTGGTGGCAGATGCCGGTGCCGGGCGGCACGACGCGGAAATTGTCGAACGAGCCCTGCGCCCATTTCAGGAAGCGGTAGCGCTCGCCATTGCGCTCGTATTCGCGGGCGACGTTCTCGGCATAGGCGCGCGGGGTGCCGAAGGCGTCGACGATCACCGAATGGTCGATGACGAGGTCGACCGTCACCAGCGGGTTGATCCGCTTCGGATCGCCGCCGAGCGTCGTCATGGCGTCGCGCATGGCCGCGAGGTCGACCACCGCCGGCACGCCGGTGAAGTCCTGCATCAGCACCCGGGCCGGCCGGAAGGCGATCTCCCGGTCGCTGCAGCGCGCCGACAGCCATTCGGCCATCGCCTTGATGTCGGCCTCCGTGACCGACCGGCCGTCCTCGAAGCGGAGGAGATTCTCCAAGAGCACCCGCAGCGAGACCGGCAGGCGGGAGATGCCCGGAAGGCCGTTCTTCTCCGCCTCCTCGAGACTGTAATAGGTGTAGGTCTTCGAGCCGACCTTCAGTTCGCGGCGGCAGTTGAAGCTGTCCAGGGGGGACGTCACGGGGATCCTCGCATTCGGTAGGTCGCGTGCTGTCGCGTCGGGAAGGCCGGCGCCGAGCCTCGCAATGGGTGCCCACACGATATAGACCAGAATGGGCGCCTGCTTGAACCCGTTCCAAACAGGAAGTGCAGGTCGCCCGCAAGAGGCCGCCGCCCGCGGCGTTTCCCGGAGCCGGCGATGCGGCTGATGGTCGAGGATGTGCGATGCCTGCGTGGCGGCCGGCCGGTGCTCGCCGGCGTCGACGCGCGCCTCGAGGGTGGCCGCGCGCTGCTCGTCACCGGGCCGAACGGGGCCGGCAAGTCGACGCTTCTGCGCCTCATCGCCGGGCTGCTGCGACTGGAGTCGGGGAGCATCACGCTCGTCGGCGGCGATGCGGAGAGATCGGTCGGCGAGCAGGCGCATTTCGTCGGCCACCTCGACGCCGTGAAGGCCGCCCTCTCGGTCGCCGAGAACCTCGTCTTCTGGCGCGACATGCTCGGCGGCGAGGGCGATGTCGGCGCCGCGCTCGATGCGCTCGGGCTCGGGCGCCTGCTCGAGCTGCCGGCCTCGGTCCTGTCGGCCGGGCAGCGGCGGCGGCTCGCTT
>JAEZCD010000313.1 GCA_023430145.1 Pseudomonadota bacterium | reverse complement strand
GTGCTTGAGAATGGGTTCCGCCAGCGCCACCACGTCATCGATCGAGGGCGCGAGCCGGCCATCCAGCAGGGCTCGGGCGCGGACTGCCAGCATCAGCGCCTGGCTGGCTCTGGGGCCGGGGCCCCAGGCGATCGCGGTTTCGGCCGCGCCGCCATCTCCGCCCGGACGGGCAGAGCGGACGAGCGCGAGAATGGCTTCCACCACCGATTCGCCGACCGGCAGCCGCCGCACGAGGCGCTGCGCCGTCATCAGGTCGTCGGCGGTCATCGCCGCCCTCGGCTTGGTCTCCTCGGTGCCGGTGGTCTCGAGCAGGATGCGGCGCTCGGCGGCGCGATCGGGGTAGCCGATGTCGATCTGCATCAGGAAGCGGTCGAGCTGCGCCTCCGGCAGCGGATAGGTGCCCTCCTGCTCGAGCGGGTTCTGGGTCGCCAGCACATGGAACGGCCGCGGCAGATCGTGCCGCTCGCCGGCGACGGTGACGTGATACTCCTGCATCGCCTGCAGCAGCGCCGACTGCGTCCGCGGGCTGGCGCGGTTGATCTCGTCGGCCATCAAGAGCTGGGCGAAGACCGGCCCGCGCAGGAAGCGGAACGAGCGGCGGCCGCCGATCCCCTCCTCGAGCACTTCCGAGCCGATGATGTCGGACGGCATCAGATCGGGCGTGAACTGGATGCGCCGCGCGTCGAGACCGAGAACCGTGCCCATCGTGTCGACGAGCTTGGTCTTGGCGAGACCCGGGACGCCGACCAAGAGAGCATGGCCACCGGACAGCACCGTCAGCAGCGCATGGTCGACCACCCGCTCCTGGCCGTAGATCACCTCGCCGATCGCCGTGCGGGCCGCCGCGACGTTGGCGCCGATCGACTCGGCGGCGCGAATGATCATCGCGTCGAGGCTGGTGGCGCCGTCTTCGAGAACTTGAGTCATTCAATCTCCCTGCGGATGCGCCGCTTCCTGTCCTAGGACGATCCTCGCAAGGATCGGGCCATCGCCGTTCCCCGGCGGAACCGGCTACGATAGAGACGGGATGCAAAAGGGGCGAGAGCAGGGCCGCGCGGAGTCGCAAAGTCGTGAACGCAGATCACAGCAATCGCGAGGAGGCCGCTCTGCGCACGCTCGCGCGCCGCACGCCTCCGTCGAAACGCGGCCATCCGCCGCCCGTGCATCTGTGGGACCCTCCACATTGCGGCGACAGCCTGATGCGAATCGCCGCGGACGGGACCTGGTTTCACGAGGGTACTCCGATCGGCCGGCCTGCGCTCGTCCGGCTCTTCGCCAGCATATTGCGGCGGGACGGCGAGGAATACGTTCTTGTGACGCCGGTCGAGAAGCTCTCCATCGCCGTCGAGGACGCGCCCTTCGTCGCGGTCGAGCTGCGCGTCGAGGGCGCCGGCCCGACGCAGCGGCTGCACCTCTCCACCAGTCTCGGCGAGGCGGTGACGGTCGGGCCGGAGCATCCGCTGCGCTTTGCGAGGGATGCGGCCGGCGGGCTGAAGCCCTATGTGCGGGTGCGCGGCGAGCTATGGGCGCGGCTGGCGCGGCCGCTTCTCTACGAGCTCGCCGAGCTCGCCGAGGAGCGCGAGGACGGCTCCGTCGGCGTCGTCTCCGACGGCATGTACTTTCCAATGGCGCGCGCTGGCGAGGCGGCAGAGACGGCATGAGCTCGATCGAGGTGGAAGACGAGGCCGAGGCCTTCCGGGCCCGGTGCGCGGCGCGCCTGCACGCGGCGCCGGCGGACTCCTATTGCGGCGACCATCTGCTCGTCGCCGACCCGCTGCCGCTCCCGGAGGCGCGGCCGGCGGCGGTGCTGGTGCCGATCGTGCCGCGCGGGCCGAGCTTGCAGGTCATCCTGACGCTGCGTTCGGCGCACCTGCCGAACCATGCCGGCCAGATCGCCTTCCCGGGCGGCAAGATCGATCCCGGCGACGCCGACGCGACCGCCGCCGCGCTGCGCGAGGCCGAGGAGGAGATCGGCTTGGCCGCCGACTTCGTCGCCCCGCTCGGCTTCCTCGACGTCTACCTGTCGGCGAGCGGCTTTCGCGTCACCCCGGTGGTCGGCCTCGTCCGGCCGGATTACGCGCTGACCCTCAATCCCGGCGAGGTCGACGAGGCCTTCGAAGTGCCGCTGACGCACCTGATGACGCCGGACAATCATGTCTTCGTCGAGCGGCCTTGGCGCGGCAGCACGCGGCGCGTCTACTCGATCGAATGCGGCCCGAGGACGGTCTGGGGCCTGACGGCAGGAATCGTCCGCAACATGTACGACCGGCTCTACGGCGCATGAATCCGCGCTCCGTCATCACCGAGCTGCTGCTCTTCCTGATGCCGTTCGGCGCCTACGCGCTGTACCTGTGGGCGCGCGGCCACGGCTGGCGCGAGCCCGAGCACTGGCGCGGCATCCCGCTCGCCTGGCTCGTCGCCGCCGGCATCGCCGCGGTCGCCGCGAGCCTCGTCTTCACTGCGCTCACCACCGGAATCCCGAAGGGCGGCGTCTACGTGCCGGCGCATGTCGAGGACGGCCGCCTGGTGCCCGGGCGCACCGAGCCGCCGACGCAGCCGTGATCATCGCCGAGGCC
>JAEZCD010000149.1 GCA_023430145.1 Pseudomonadota bacterium | reverse complement strand
CCCCGCCCGGGGGGGGGGGGGGGGGGCCCCCGCGCCGGGCCTCTCGCGCCCAGGTCGGGGAAGACCGTAGCCCGGGCGAGCGAAGCGACCCCGGGACAGCCTCGCCGCCCGCGAAAGTCCCGGATTGCGCTCCGCTTATCCGGGCTACGCTCGCTCGACACCGCGGAGCGAGAGGCCCGGCGCTGTCACCCCACCCGTCTCGCCCTTCGCCTCCGGCTCGTGACGCCTAGTCCCGCCCGACGCCGTTCGCCTGCGCCACCACCTCGGCGATCGTCGGCACGAACTCCTCCCCGCGCCCCTGCGCAACGGCGAGCGCAAACGTGTTCTTGACCGCATTGCCGAGCGGGTTGGCGACGACGAGACCGTTGGCGAGGTTCTCCACGTAGCGCATGTCCTTCAGGGCGTTGCGGACGGCGAAGCGGAACGCGTCCTTGTCGCCGTCGACCGCCGCGCGCATGAAGGTATCGAGGAAGCCGCAGGCCATGCGCGTGCCGCGCAGCCAGGTGTCGAGCGTCTTCGGCGCGATGCCGGCCTTGGCGGCGAGCGCCAGCGCCTCGGCGTAGATCGCCGCGTAGCCGAGGGCGACGAAATTGTTGACGAGCTTCAGCGTGTGCCCGGCGCCGATCGGCCCGGCATGGACGATGTTCACCGCGTAGGCGGAAATGATCGGCCGCATGCGCTCGAACTCGGCATCGCTGCCGCCGACCATGGAATCGAGCTTGCCCTCCCAGGCCTCGGTCGGCGTGCGGCCGAGCGGCGCGTCCATGAAGGTGACGCCGTTCGGCTTCATCGCCTCGTGCAGGGCCAGCGTCGAGGTCGGGTCGGAGGTCGACGCGTCGAGGACGAAGGTTCCCGGCCGCAGCGCCGGCGCCATCCGGCGCATCACCGCCTCGACCTCGGCCGATCCGGTGACGCAGAGGATGACGACCTCGGATGCGGCGGCCAGATCCTCGAGCGAGCGCGCCTCGACTGCGCCGCGATCGACGAGACCGTCGACCGGGGCGCGGTTGCGATGGGCGACGACGCTGAGCGGAAACCCCTTCTCGACGAGGTTCTTGGCCATGCCGCGGCCCATCATGCCGAGGCCGACGAAGCCGATGCGCGCTTGTGTCATGCTGTCCTGCCGGTCGTGGGAGGGAGCCAGTTTCCTAGGCGAAGGCATCGCCGCCGACAATGGATCGCACGGCCGAAACGACAGAGCCCGGCTGGGAGATGTCCATCGCGAAGCCCCGCCCAGGCAGCGGGAGGTGCGGCGGACGAGGCCCGATCTCTGAGCTAAAGCCGTGCCGCGACGCCGATCCTAGTTGACGTGCCCGGTCGCGCCGCTACGACAGGCAGCTCAGCTCCGCGAGAACCCATGTCCGCCAACCTCACCGACGATCTGCGCCAGGCAGCCCTTGCGCTGCACCGGCTGCCCAAGCCCGGCAAGCTCGCCGTCCAGCCGACGAAATCGCTCAACACGCAGCGCGACCTCGCCCTCGCCTATTCGCCGGGCGTCGCCGCCGCCTGCGAGGCGATCGCCGAGGACCCCGACACCGCCGCCGAGCTGACCATCCGCCAGAATCTCGTCGGCGTCGTCACCAACGGCACCGCCGTGCTCGGCCTCGGCGCCATCGGCCCGCTGGCCTCGAAACCGGTGATGGAAGGCAAGGGCGTCCTGTTCAAGAAGTTCGCCGGCATCGACGTGTTCGACATCGAGCTCGCCGAGCGCGACGTCGACAGGCTCGCCGACATCGTCGCAGCCCTCGAGCCGACCTTCGGCGGCATCAATCTCGAGGACATCAAGTCGCCGGAGTGCTTCGAGCTCGAGGAGAAGCTGAAGGCGCGGATGAGCATCCCCGTCTTCCACGACGACCAGCACGGCACGGCCATCATCGTCGCGGCGGCGATCGTCAACGCGCTCGAGCTCGCCGGCAAGACGCTCGAGGACATCAAGCTCGTCACCTCCGGCGCCGGCGCGGCCGCCATCGCCTGCCTGAACCTGCTCGTGACGATGGGCGTGCCGCGCGAAAATATCTGGGTCACCGACATCGACGGCGTCGTCTACGAGGGCCGCGAGACGCTGATGGACCGCTGGAAGGCGGTCTACGCGCAGAAGACCGAGGCGCGCACCCTCGCCGACGTGATCGTCGGCGCCGACGTCTTCCTCGGCGTTTCCGCCGCCGGCGTGCTGAAGCCGGCCATGGTCGCCTCGATGGCCGACAAGCCGCTGATCCTCGCCCTCGCCAATCCGGTGCCGGAGATCATGCCCGATCTCGCCCGGGCGGCGAAGCCGGACGCCATGATCTGCACCGGCCGCTCGGATTTTCCGAACCAGGTCAACAACGTCCTCTGCTTCCCGTTCATCTTCCGCGGCGCGCTCGACGTCGCCGCCAGCACCATCAACGAGGCGATGAAGCAGGCCGCCGTGAAGGCGATCGCCGCCCTCGCCCGCGAGGCGTCCTCCGACGTCGTCGCCCGCGCCTATGGCGGCGAGACGCTCGGCTTCGGGCCGGACTCGATCATCCCCAACCCGTTCGACCCGCGCCTCATCCTGCGCATCGCGCCGGCCGTGGCCCGCGCCGCCATGGACAGCGGCGTCGCGAGGCGCCCGATCGAGAACTTCGCCCTCTACCAGGACCGGCTGTCGCGCTTCGTCTACCGCTCCGGCTTCATCATGAAGCCGATCTTCGAGAGCGCGCGGGAGAGCCCGCGACGCGTCATCTATGCCGAGGGCGAGGACGAGCGGACGCTGCGCGCCGCGCAGACGGTGATCGAGGAGGGCATCGCGCAGCCGATCCTGATCGGCCGCCCGCAAGTGATCGACACGCGGCTGAAGCGCTACGGCCTGTCGATCCAGCGCGGCCGCGACTTCGCCGTCGTCAATCCCGAGGACGACCCGCGCTACCGCGACTATGTCGCGCTCTACCTCGAGCGCGCCGGCCGGCGCGGCGTCAGCCCCGATCTGGCGCGCACCATCGTCCGCACCGATTCGACCGCGATCGCCGCGATCGCCGTGTTCCGCGGCGACGCCGACGCCATGATCTGCGGCCTCGAAGGGCGCTACCAGTCGCATCTGCAGACCATCGACCAGGTGATCGGCAAGGCGGCGGGCGTCTGCGACTATTGCGCGGTCTCGCTGCTCATCACCGCGCGGGGCGCGCTGTTCGTCACCGACACCAATGTCACGCTCGAGCCGACCGCGGAGGAGATCGCCGAGAAGGCGGTGCTCGGCGCCGAGGTGGTGCGCCGCTTCGGCCTCGAGCCGAAGGTGGCCCTCCTCAGCCACGCCAATTTCGGCTCCCGCGAATCGTCCTCCTCGGCGAAGATGAGGGCGGCGCTGGCGCTGCTGCGCGCCAAGGCGCCCGAGCTCGAGGTCGACGGCGAGATGAACGCCGACCTGGCGCTGTCGCAGGAGCTGCGCGAGCGGGTGCTGCCCGCCTGCCGGCTGCGCGGGGAGGCGAACCTGCTCGTGATGCCCGACCTCGATTCGGCGAAGATCTCGGCCCAGCTCGTCGCCGCCATCGAGGACGCGCTGCCGGTCGGCCCGATCCTGATCGGCCCGGCCCGGGCGGCGCAGATCGTCACCGGCACGACGACCGCGCGCGGCCTCGTCAACGTCACCGCCCTCGCCGTGCTGCAGGCCAACACCCCGCTGGTGTGATCCTCCATCGTCATCCTGCGCGAACGCGCAGGATCCAACCTTCCTCGTGCACGAGCCGGCGAAGGATGGGTCCTGCGGTCGAGCCGCAGGACGACGAGGTGGCGCGCGCCTCCCAGCAAGACCTGCGACGATCTGGCCCGTTCCGTGCTTGCCATCAACCGGCCGCACCCGTCGGACATGCTCGGTGCGCCGGATCACTCCCGGCGCAACGTGGCCGAAGGCTCGGAAAGCCGGGCATGTGGCTGAAATGCACGCCATTCTCCGCTACCTTTTAGGGTCCGCGGGGAGGGCCCGATTCGACGCCGGCGGAGCGGGATCGGTACGGCAGGGAAACGGGACCGGCGAGGAGAGTACCGGGTGAGCGACGATCAGGACTTCGACGAGCTCGCGACGATCGCCCGGAACGGCGTGTCGACCTCGCGGGCGCCGGCCATCGAAGGCCTCGCGCCGGACGACAATTCCGACGTCGGCCGGCTGCGCCGGGCGATTCTCGAAAAGCTCATCTATTCCGTCGGCAAGGACGAGACGAGCGCCCGCGAGCACGACTGGTTCGTCGCCACCGCGCTCGCGGTGCGGGACCTCTCCGTCGACCGCTGGATGGCCTCGACCCGGCGCACTTATGCGAGCGGCACCAAGCGCGTCTACTACCTGTCGCTGGAATTCCTGATCGGCCGCCTCTTGCTCGACACGCTCGGCAATCTCGGCCTCATCGAGGCCGCCCGCGAAGCCCTCTCCGGCCTCGGCATCGACCTCGACCGCGTCGCCCGCATCGAGCCGGACGCCGCCCTCGGCAATGGCGGCCTCGGCCGCCTCGCCGCCTGCTTCATGGAGAGCATGGCGAGTCTGGAGGTGCCCGCCTACGGCTACGGCATCCGCTACGATTACGGCCTGTTCAAGCAGGTCATCACCGACGGCTGGCAGCACGAGATTCCGGAGGACTGGCTCTCCTTCGGCAATCCGTGGGAGTTCGAGCGGCCGGAGGTCACCTACCGGATCGGCTTCGGCGGCTCGGTCGAGATGGTGCCGCGCCCCGGCGGCGGCGTCGTCTACCAGTGGACGCCGGGCGAGACGATCCAGGCCATCGCCTTCGACACGCCGGTGGTCGGCTGGCGCGGCCACCACGTCAACACGCTGCGCCTGTGGTCGGCGCGGGCGAGCGATCCGATGCAGCTCGCCACCTTCAATCTCGGCGACTATGTCGGCGCCATCGCCGACCGGGCGCGGGCCGAGGCGATCTCGCGCGTGCTCTATCCGAGCGACGCCACCGCCGCCGGCCAGGAGCTGCGCCTCCGGCAGGAATACTTCTTCACCTCCGCCTCGCTGCAGGATCTGGTCCGCCGGCACATCAAGCAGCACAAGGACGTGCGCACGCTCGCCGACCACAACGCGCTGCAGATGAACGACACGCATCCGGCGATCGCCGTCGCCGAGCTGATGCGCATCCTGCTCGACCAGCACGACATCGCCTGGGACGACGCCTGGCACATCACCTCCAACACGCTCAACTACACCAACCACACGCTCTTGCCGGAGGCGCTCGAGAGCTGGCCGGTGACGCTGATGGAGCGCGTGCTGCCGCGGCACATGCAGATCATCTTCGGCATCAACTGGATGCATCTGCGGGCGCTGAACGCGGCCGGCCACAGCGATCCTCAGCTCATCGCCTCGGTGTCGCTGATCGACGAGGCCTATGGGCGGCGGGTGCGCATGGGCAACCTCGCCTTCCTCGGCTCGCGACGGGTGAACGGCGTCTCGGCGCTGCATACCGACCTGATGCGCAAGACGGTGTTCCGCGACTTCAACGCCCTCTATCCGGACCGCATCGTCAACAAGACCAACGGCATCACCTTCCGCCGCTGGCTCCTGCGCGCCAATCCGGAGCTGACGCGGCTGTTCGTCGAGGCGGTCGGCGAGAAAGTTCTGGACGATCCCGAGGCCTTGCGCGAGCTCGACCGCTTCGCCGGCGACGGCTCGTTCCAGGCCAAGGCGGCGGCCATCAAGCGCGCCAACAAGGTGGCGCTCGCCGCGCTGATCCGCGAGCGGCTCGGCTTCGACGTCGAGCCGGACGCCATGTTCGACGTGCACATCAAGCGCATCCACGAATACAAGCGCCAGCTGCTCAACCTGATCGAGACGGTGGCGCTCTACCGGGCGATCAAGGCCGATCCCTCGCGCGACTGGACGCCGCGCGTAAAGATCTTCGCCGGCAAGGCGGCGGCGTCCTATGCGCAGGCGAAGCTGATCATCCGCCTCGCGCACGGCATCGCCGAGACGGTCAACAACGACAAGGATCTCGGCGGCCGGCTGAAGCTCGCCTTCCTGCCGAACTACAATGTCAGCCTCGCCGAGGCGATCATCCCGGCCGCCGACCTGTCGGAGCAGATCTCGACCGCCGGCATGGAGGCCTCCGGCACCGGCAACATGAAGCTCGCGCTGAACGGCGCGCTGACCATCGGCACGCTCGACGGCGCCAATGTCGAGATCCGCGAGCAGGTCGGCCAGGAGAACATCTTCATCTTCGGCATGACGGCCGACCAGGTCGACATGGCCCGCCGCACCGGGCTCGAGGACGCCCAGTCGACGATCGCCAAGACGCCGCGGCTCGCCGAGGCGCTCGCCGCCATCGCCTCCGGAGAGTTCTCGCACGGCGAGCCGGCGCTCTATCACCCGATCACCAATGCGGTGACCTATAGCGACCACTTCATGGTGGCGGCGGATTTCGGCTCCTACTGGTCCAAGCAGCGCGAACTCGACGTGTTGTGGAAGAACCGCGCCCATTGGCGGCGGATCAGCGTCCTCAACTCGGCCCGCACCGGCTGGTTCTCCTCCGACCGCACGATCCGCGAATACTCGGCCGAGATCTGGCGCGTGCCGACGCGGTGACGGGCCGCGGAGGTTTTCGGGCGAGGCCCTTCCGCTCGTCATCCTGCGCGAATGCGCGGATCCATCTTCCCTGCGTCCGGTGCGCGAAGAAGATGGGTCCTGCGGTCGAGCCGCAGGACGACGAGGGAGCGAGGTCGAGCCGCAGGACGACGAAGGAGCAAGCGGCGACGCTCTCCGTCCAGCCCATGCCGCGCAAAAAAATCGCGATGAACGCTGTCTAAACGCGCGCCTCAGGAACGGTTCAAGCCGGCCCTTCTAGAACAGGCCCCATCAGGTCGAGACGATCTCGGCCACACCGACAAGGGGCACTTCCGATGACCAAGACCATCCTCGCCGCCGCCGCCACCCTCGCTCTCGGCGCGGCCGCTCTTTCGCCCACTACCGCTTCCGCCGGCGGCTACGGCTACGGCTACAAGGTCTATATCGCGCCGGCGCCTTACGTCTATGTCGCGCCGAAGCGCTACTACAACAACTACTATGCGCCCAAGC
>JAEZCD010000304.1 GCA_023430145.1 Pseudomonadota bacterium | reverse complement strand
CGTCACGGTCGCCGCCGACACCACGATCGAGAACCTGCTGCGCGAGCGGGGCGCGACGGTGGCCGAGGCGCGGGCGATCGCCGCCGCCTTCGGCAGCCGCACCGGCTACGGCACGGCACAGGTGCGGGCCGGCCAGAAGGTGCGCATCCTCAATGCCAATGCGAGCCCGCTCAGCACCCGGCTGCAGCCCGTCCGCGTGAGCCTCTTCTCCGAGAACGTCCATCTCGGCACGGTGGCGCTCTCCGATATCGGCAACTACGTCGCCGTCGCCGACATCGGTGACCTCGGGGAAGATCCGGCCGAGGAGGAGGAGGAAGAGACCGCAGCGCCGGCCGCCAACGGCCGCATGCGGCTCTACAACAGCATCTACGAGACGGCGCTGAAACATTCGGTGCCGCAGGGCGTCGTCGACGAGCTCGTGCGCACCATCTCCTTCGACGTCGACTTCAACCGCCGGGTGGCGACGGGCGACGCCTTCGAGATCTTCTTCTCCGACGACGAGGACGCCCGGCCAGAGCTGCTCTACGCCACGCTGACGCTCGGCGGCGAGGAGAAGCGCTTCTTCCGCTTCCAGTCGACCGACGACGGGGTCGTCGACTACTACGACGAGAGCGGCCGCTCGGCGAAGAAGTTCCTGATGCGCAAGCCGATGAACGGCGGCATCATGCGCTCGGGCTATGGTGCCCGGCGGCACCCGATCCTCGGCTATACCAAGATGCACACCGGCGTCGACTGGGCGGCGCCGACCGGCTCGCCGATCGTCGCCTCCGGCAACGGCACGATCCAGGTCGCCGAATGGGAAGGCGGCTACGGCCGGTACGTGAAGATCCGGCACACCAACGGCTACGAGACTGCCTACGGGCACATGTCGGCCTTCGCCCGTGGCATCAAGCAGGGCGTGCGCGTCCGCCAGGGCCAGATCATCGGCTATGTCGGCTCCACCGGCCTGTCGACCGGGCCGCATCTGCACTACGAGGTGCTGGTCAACGGCCGCTTCGTCAATCCGATGCGCATCAAGCTGCCGCGCGGGCGCGAGCTCGACGGCGCCATGCTGACCGAGTTCCAGCGCGAGCGGGAGCGGATAGAGAGCCTGCTCGGCAAGGCGTCCGCGGGCGCCGCGCCGATGCCGAACCGCAGCCGGAGCTGAGGCCGCAGTCGTCATCCAGCGCGAGGCGCAGGAGCCGCTCGGCTCCTTCGGAATCCCTCGCTCCGCGTCGTCCTGCGGCTCGACCGCAGGACCCATTCTTTCCGGAACACAAGAAGAGAAGATGGATCCTGCGGTCGAGCCGCAGGATGACGAAGCGGAGGCGCTTTCGCGCAGATGACGAGCGAAAGCGCCTGCGCAGGATGACGACCGAGCTCCGGAGCGCCGCTTCCGGCGCCCCGGACCCTCGGTCGCTCAGGCGGCGGCCGCGTCCACCGCCCGGCCGCCGATCACCAGCCCCGAGCCGGTCGCGGTGATCGGCACGCGCTCGCCGTCGTGCACCTCGCCCGCCAGCACCATCTCCGACAGCGGGTTCAGCACATACTGCTGGATCACCCGCTTCAGCGGCCGCGCCCCGTAGGCCGGGTCGTAGCCCTTGTCGGCGAGCCAGTTGCGGGCCGAGGCGTCGAGGTCGAGCGTGATCTTGCGATCCTGCAGCAGCTTGGCGATCCGGCCGAGCTGGATGTCGACGATCGTCCCCATATGCTCGCGCTTCAGCCGGTGGAACAGCAGGATCTCGTCGATGCGGTTCAGGAATTCCGGCCGGAAGGCGGAGCGCACCACGGCCATCACCTCGTCGCGGACGGCCGAGCTGTCCTGCCCCTCCGGCTGGTTGACGAGGAACTCGGCGCCGAGATTGGAGGTCATGATGATCAGCGTGTTGCGGAAGTCGACCGTCCGCCCCTGCCCGTCCGTCAGCCGCCCGTCGTCGAGCACCTGCAGGAGCACGTTGAAGACGTCCGGATGCGCCTTCTCGATCTCGTCGAACAGGACCACCTGGTAGGGCCGCCGGCGAACCGCCTCGGTGAGGGCGCCGCCCTCCTCGTAGCCGACATAGCCGGGCGGCGCGCCGATCAGCCGGGCGACCGAGTGCTTCTCCATGTATTCCGACATGTCGATGCGGATCAGGGCGGTGTCGTCGTCGAACAGGAACTCGGCCAGCGCCTTGGTCAGCTCGGTCTTGCCGACGCCGGTCGGCCCGAGGAACATGAACGAGCCCATCGGCCGGTTCGGATCCTGCAGGCCGGCGCGGGCGCGGCGGACGGCGGTCGACACCGCCTGCACCGCCTCGGCCTGGCCGACGACGCGCTTGGCGATCTCGTCCTCCATGCGCAGCAGCTTGGCGCGCTCGCCCTCCAGCATCTTGTCGACCGGCACGCCGGTCCAGCGCGAGACGACCTGGGCGATGAGGTCCGGCGTCACCGCCTCCTGCGCCAGATTGCCCTGCTCGGTGGCCTCGATCGCCTTCAGCTTGCGCTCGACCTCGGGGATCTCGCCATAGGCGAGCTCGCCGGCGCGGGCGAGATTGCCCTGCCGCTGCGCCCGTTCGAGCTCGATCTTCGCAGCGTCGAGACGCTCCTTCAGCTTCTGCGACTCGCCGAGCTTGTCCTTCTCCGCCTGCCAGGCGGCGGTCATCGCGGCGGACTTCTCCTCGAGGTCGGACAGCTCCTTCTCGAGCCGCTCGAGGCGGTCGCGCGAGGCCTGGTCGGTCTCCTTCTTGAGGGCCTCGCGCTCGATCTTCAGCTGGATGATGCGCCGGTCGAGCTCGTCGAGCGCCTCGGGCTTGGAATCGATTTGCATGCGCAGCCGCGAGGCCGCCTCGTCGACGAGGTCGATCGCCTTGTCGGGCAGGAAGCGGTCGGTGATGTAGCGGTTCGACAGCGTCGCCGCCGAGACGAGCGCGGCATCGGCGATGCGCACGCCGTGGTGCAGCTCGTACTTCTCCTTCAGGCCGCGCAGGATCGAGATCGTGTCCTCGACCGTCGGCTCGGGCACGAAGACCGGCTGGAAGCGCCGCGCCAGGGCCGCGTCCTTCTCGACGTGCTTGCGGTACTCGTCGAGCGTCGTCGCGCCGACGCAATGCAGCTCGCCGCGGGCCAGCGCCGGCTTCAGGAGGTTGGAGGCGTCCATCGCCCCGTCCGCCTTGCCGGCACCGACGAGGGTGTGCATCTCGTCGATGAACAGGATGATGCCGCCGGCGGCCGCTTCGACCTCGGAGAGGATGCTCTTCAGCCGTTCCTCGAACTCGCCGCGATATTTCGCGCCGGCGATCAGGGAGCCCATGTCGAGCGCCAGCAGCTTCTTGTCCTTGAGGCTCTCGGGCACGTCGCCGTTGACGATGCGCTGCGCGAGGCCCTCGACGATGGCCGTCTTGCCGACGCCCGGCTCGCCGATCAGCACCGGATTGTTCTTGGTGCGGCGCGCCAGCACCTGGATCGTGCGCCGGATCTCCTCGTCGCGGCCGATGACCGGATCGATCTTGCCGTCGCGCGCGGCTTGCGTGAGATCGCGCGCGTACTTCTTCAGCGCGTCGTAGCCCTGCTCGGCGCCCGGGCTGTCGGCGGTGCGGCCTTTTCGCAGCGCCTCGATCGCGGCGTTGAGGCCCTGCGCGGTGACGCCGGCGCGGGACAGAATCTTGCCGGCCTCGGTGTCCTTCTCGATGGCAACGGCCAGCAGCAGCCGCTCGACGGTGACGTAGGAATCGCCGGCCTTCTCGGCGAGCTTTTCCGCTGCATCAAGGACGCGGGCCGTGTTGGCCGCCATGTAGAGCTGGTTGGCGCCCGAGCCCTGCACCTTCGGCAGCTTCGAGACCGCGAGGTCGACGGCGGCGAGCGCCTCCTTGGCGCTACCGCCGGAGCGGTCGACGAGGCCGGCCGCGAGGCCCTCCGGGTCGTCGAGCAGCGCCTTCAACAGGTGCTCGGGCAGGAACTGCTGGTTGCCCTCGCGGACGGCGATCGTCTGCGCGGCCTGCAGCATGCCCTTGGCGCGCTCGGTAAACTTCTCGATATTCATTTCCCGGTCCCTCCTCGCGGCGACACTGTTCTCCATCGGACCCGTTACGGCATCCGTCGGGGCCCGTTCAGGCGTCCCGATCCCCCATGTGGTGTCTCTTTCGGGCAACGAAAGAGGGGGCTCGGCCGGCGCGGCGCCTTCGGCGTTCGCCCGCGCGCGGTCGAGCGGCCGCGCCGGCGGCGGCGCACTTGGCCTCGCCCCATTGCGCCCCTATAGAGGCGAGGAGCCGCCGACGGCCGCCGGCCGGTCGGCAGGGAGTTGACCGGTATGTCGCAACTGTCGCCCGAGATCGACGGGGGACCGGAGGGCATCGCGCCGTCGCCGGACGCGATCTACGAGGACGAGACGATCCGCGTCTCGGGGATCCGGGGCGGCGACAGGGCGCTCTTCGTCGCCTTCACGGGCATCGGCCACCGCCTCGGCGCCATGCAGCGCGAGGAATTCGTGCGCATGGCCCAGGCCGGCGGCGAGCATTCCGTGCTGATCGTTCAGGACAAGACGCGCTCCTGGTACAACGAGCCGAGCTTCGCGGAAAAGCTGCAGCCGATCGTCGCCGAGTGGGGCGCCCGCTGCGCGAAGATCGTCACCATCGGCAACAGCATGGGCGGCTTCGGCGCCATCGTCTTCGCCGGCCTCCTGGACGCAGACGTGGCCATCGCCTTCTCGCCGCAGTTCTCGGTATCTCCATCGGTCCTGCCGAAGGAGAGCCGCTGGACTGAGTATACCTCACAGATAAAGGAGTTCGTCTACGACGATGCCGGCAGCCGGATAGTACCAGGATGCGAATACTATATTTTCCAGGGCGACGGCGGCAAGAACTGGTACCATGTCGGGCGGTTTCCGCTACTGCCGAACGTGCATCAGTTCGTGATCCGGGACGGCCCGCACAATCTCGCGGCCATTCTGAAGTCGCGCGGCTTCCTGTCGAAGGTCGTCGCCGCCTGCGCGACTGGCGATCTCGATACGCTCAACACGATCATGGTGACCTACAACGGCGCGACGCTGCGCTCGCCGACCGATGATCCATGGGCGGCCGCCGAACGGCCGCGGCGCAGCGGCGAGCGGCTCGATCCGGCCGCTCGGCTGCCCGAGCTGCCGCAGCCGTCGCGCGAGCTGCATACGCTCGAGGAGCGGCGCGACCTGCGGCGCACGCACAAGCGGGCCGGCAAGTGGCAGAAGCGGTGGGCCGACAAGCAGACCGAGCGTCTCGAGCGACGCGAAGCGGTCGCCCCGCGCCCGGAGGCCGCCGGCGAGGCGGGCCCCGTCGTACCGCCGCCGCCCACCCTCGAGGCTGCGCCGCCGCCCGTGCCGGCTGTCGAGCCGCCCGAGGCTGCAC
>JAEZCD010000275.1 GCA_023430145.1 Pseudomonadota bacterium | reverse complement strand
AGTGGTTGGGGTTCATCAGCCCGCCGCCGGGTCGCAGCTGGTCGAGGATGCCGCCCTGTCCCGTGCCGAGGGGTGCCGTCGGCCCGGTCGGCGCCGCCGGCTGCGAGGTCGAGGGGGCCGGCCGGTCGAAGACCGAGGGCCCGCCCTTGCCCCAGCCGGCCAGGATCGTCAGCGCGAGACTGGTGGCGAAGAAGCCGGCGGCGAGGAAGGCGGTGGCGCGCGTCAGCACGTTGGCCTGGCCGCGGCTGGTCAGGAAGCCGCCGCCGCCGCCGATTCCGAGGGCGCCGCCCTCGGAGCGTTGCAGCAGGACAACGACCACGAGGGAGAAAACGATCATCAAATGGATGACGATGAGGACTGTTTGCATCGGCCAGGACGTAGGAAACGAGGGTCGGGCGCTGTCTACACCAGGGGCGGCGCGCTGGCCACCATCTGAGGCCGACGAGGCTCCGGTTCAAGCCGCCGCGCGCGCAATGGCCAGGAAATCGGCCGCTTTCAGGCTCGCGCCGCCGACGAGCGCGCCGTCGACGTCGCCCGCCGAGAGCAGCTCGGCCGCGTTGCCGGGCTTGACCGAGCCGCCATAGAGAATCCGTACGGCACGAGCCGCCTCGCCGACCTTGGCGCCGAGCAGGCCCCGTATGGCGCCGTGCACCTCGGCGACGTCGGCGACCGTCGGCGTCAGCCCGGTGCCGATCGCCCACACCGGCTCGTATGCGACGACGAGGCGCGCCGGATCGGCGCCGTCGGGCACCGAGCCCTCGATCTGCCGGGCCACCACCTCGAGCGCCCTGCCCGCCTGCCGCTCGTCGAAGCTCTCGCCGACGCAGACGATCGCGACGAGGCCGGCGCGGAATGCCGCCGCCGCCTTGGCGCGCACGAGGGCGTCCGTCTCCCCGTGATCCACGCGGCGCTCCGAATGGCCGACGATCACGGCCGTGGCGCCGGCATCGGCCAGCATCTCGGCCGAGACGTCGCCGGTATGGGCGCCGCTCGGATCGGGGTGGCAGTCCTGGCCGCCGATGGCGACTGGGCTGCCGGCCGCGATCTCGGCGAAACCGCGCACCAGCGTTGCCGGCGGACAGACGAGGAGGTCCACCCGGTCGGCCGGCGCCGGCGCCCCGGCGATGATCGCCTCGAGCTCGGCGAGCGAGGCACGGAGGCCGTTCATCTTCCAGTTGCCGGCGACCAGCGGCCGCCGCGTCCTGTCGGTCATGTCCGAAAGCCCCCTCGTGCCGACTGCGCCGCGGTCGCCTCCCCGCCTCGGACCGAGCCGCACTGGGCTTCGGATGCTCGCGAGCCGTGGATCAACATTCCGGCACGAGCGGTCGTTTCGGAGAATCGGACCACGCAGATTTGAACTATAAGCGAGATGCGAAGAACAATGCGCGAGCCCGGTCTCGCGCCATCACGGGGAGATTTGCATGCGCATCCGGCTGATCGTCGTTGCCGCCCTCTCCGTATGGAGCGGTCTCGCAGTCGTCCCCGCCTTCGCGCAGGAGACGCCGCGCGTCGCGACCGGGCAGCCGAGCGTCGCCGAGATGCGGGCGCGCGGCCCCTCGGACCAGCTCATCGTCAAGTTCAGGGAGCGGACCGGCATCCGCATCCGCGGCGGCGAGGCGCACAACCTCGCCGGCGCCGACCGTGATGGGCTGGCCGGCGTGCTGGCGGCGGCCGGCCTGACCTTCGCCGACTTCCGGCGTCTGCATGCGCGCCCGGAGGCCGAGCTGGACGTCGAGCGCGCCGAGGCGCAGCGCGAGAGCCGCCGCGGGCTCGCCGATCTCAACCTCTACTATCGGCTGCGGGTGCCGAACGGCGTCGATGCCGTGGCCCTCGCCGAGCAGCTCGGCAGGCTGCCGGTGGTCGAATTCGCCGAGCCTGCCGGCAGCCCGCCGCCGCCGCCCGGTGACATTCCGCCGGACACGCCGCAGCTGAAGAAGTTCCAGGGCTACCGCAAGGCGGGCGACGGCGTCGGCACGCTGAAGGCCAAGGGCGGAAAGGGCAAGGGCATCTCGGTCGTCGATGTCGAGTACAACTGGAACCTCGGCCACGAGGATCTCGACCTGCCGGCCTCAGCCAACATCGACAAGGAGACTCTCGTCGATCCGTTCCCGGCCGACGAGGGCAATCACGGCACCGCCGTGCTCGGGCAGATCGGCGGCCTGAAGAACGACTACGGCGTCGAGGGCCTCGCCGCCGGCGCCAAGATCATGGTGGCGCCGACCGTCACCGTGCAATCCGGCTTCAGCGTCGCGCGGGCCATCGGCGTCGCCACCGGCAAGCTGAAGAAGGGCGATGCCATCCTGATCGAGCAGCAGGCTCCGGTCTGCGGCGGCACGTGCGGCGCGAGCCAGGTCGGCTGCGGCCCGGTCGAATATGCCCAGGCCGAGTTCGACGCCATCTCCACCGCCACCGCGAAGGGGATCATCGTCGTCGAGGCGGCCGGCAACGGGAGCGTGAACCTCGACAGCGGCAGCTGCAAGGGCCGCTTCGACCGCAAGGTCCGCGATTCCGGCGCCATCATCGTCGGTGCTGGGGATTTCGACACGCACGAGCGGCTGTTCTTCTCTACCTTCGGCAAACGCGTCGACGTGCAGGGCTGGGGCAATGCCATCACCACCGCCGGCTACGGCGACGCCTTCGACCCGGGCGACATCCTGCAGCGCTACACGCACACTTTCGGCGGCACCTCGGGCGCCTCGCCGATCGTCACCGGCGTCGTCCTGCAGATCCAGGGCGCGCTGAAGGCGCAGGGGCTGAAGCTCGCCAAGCCGGAGGAGATGCGCAAGGCGCTGCGCAAGGGCGGGATCAAGCAGCCGACCACGTCTGAGCCGATCGGCCCGCTGCCGCAGACCCAGAAGGCCTACGAGTGGATGCTGAAGAAGCGCGGCGTCAGCCCGAACGCGCCGGACATGGTGGCCGCGGCGGAGTAGCGCGGCCCTGCGGCTCGGCCTACCCGCTCGTCGTCTCCTGCGGCTCGACCGCAGGACCCATTCTTGTCGGCGGCTCGGCGAGAAGAAGATGGATCCTGCGCTTTCACGCAGGAGGACGAGCTGAGGGGCTTTCGCAGGATGAAGACCGCGCGCCGTCGTGCATTGCGGGTCGGGGGCGCGATGCCTATGATCCGCGCCAAATCGCCGGGCTTTTCCGGCAGCCCCTCAGGAACGACGTAACGTGCTGACACAGCTTCGAAAAGGCGCGGCCGGCTGGGTCGCGAAGATCTTCTTCGCGCTGCTCGTGCTGAGCTTCGCGGTCTGGGGCATCGAGGACGTGTTCCGGAACTTCGGCTCCACCACCGTCGCCAGCGTCGGCGGCACCGAGATCCAGGT
Organism: Pseudomonadota bacterium; assembly: GCA_023430145.1. Taxonomy (GTDB): domain Bacteria; phylum Pseudomonadota; class Alphaproteobacteria; order Rhizobiales; family Methylopilaceae; genus JAEZCD01. Next base: position 23,872 of record JAEZCD010000275.1, on the reverse strand, counting down.
CGAGCAGTTCCGCAACGCCTATCTCGATGAGATGCGGCGTCAGGGCGAGGCGCAGCGGCGCGCCATCTCGGCCGAGGAGGCGCGCGCCGCCGGCCTCGGCCAGCGCGTGCTCGGCAATCTCGTCGCCGAGACGGCGCTCAACGAGCGCGCGCGCGAGCTCGGCCTGTCGCTGAGCGACGAGGAGGTGGCGCGCGAGATCCGGGCCAATCCGCGCTTCGCCGGCCCGACCGGCACATTCAACTCGTTCGCTTTCCAGCAGGCGCTGCGCAATGCCGGCTTGAGCGAGGCGGGCTTCCTCGCCGCCGAGCGATCGCGCGAGGTCCGCCAGCAATTGGTCGATTCGATCACTGCCGACCTGCAGCCGCCGCTCACCATGCGCGAGGCGCTGCACCGCTACCTCAACGAGGCGCGCGAGATCGACTACGTGACCCTGACGCCTGCATGGCTCGGCGAGCAGCCGGCGCCGGACGAGGAGGCGCTGAAGAAGTTCTACGAGGAGCGCAAGTCCGCCTTCCGCGCGCCGGAATACCGCAAGCTCGTCCTGCTGAAGCTCGACCCGACCGATCTCGCCGCTGCCCAGGAGGTGAGCGAGGCCGACGCCAGGGCCGCCTACGAGAGCGAGAAGGCCGGCCTGACCAAGCCCGAGCGGCGCAAGCTCGAGCAGATCGCCTTCCCGACCAGGGAGGAGGCCGAGGCGGCAGCGGCGAAGATCGCCGCCGGAACCTCCTTCGCCGACATCGCCACCGAGCGCGGGCTGAAGCCGGCCGACATCGATCTCGGCACCGTCGCCAAGGCGGACGTGATCGATCCCGCCGTGGCCGACGCCGCCTTCGCGCTGCCGGAGGGCGGCACGAGCGGCGTCGTGCTCGGCGGCTTCGGGCCGGTGCTCGTGCATGTCTCGACGATCGAGCCGGCGGCGGTGCAGAGCTTCGAGGAGGCGAAGGACAAGCTGATCGCCGACATGAAAGTACGGCGGGCGCGCGACACGATTCTCGACGCGCACGACAAGATCGAGGACGCGCGCGCCGCCGGCGAGACCCTCGCCGAGATCGCTCCCAAGGTCGGCGTGACGGTGCGCACCATCGACGCCGTCGATCGCACCGGGCGCGACCCGAACGATGCCGAGGTCGCCGACATCCCGGCGCGCGCCCAGCTGCTGCAGGAGGCCTTCCGCGCCGAGCAGGGTGCCGAGACGGACCCGGTCTCGATCGGCAACCAGGGCTTCGTCTGGTACGAGGTCGCCGGCATCCAGCCCGAGCGCGACCGCACGTTCGAGGAAGCCCGTGCGCGTGTCGAGGAACGGGTGAAGGACGAGCGCAGCCGCGAGCTGCTGTCGGAGCGGGCGAACGCGCTGCTTGAGAAGCTGCGCGCCGGCGAGACTTTTGCGCAGGCGGCTCCCGGGCTCACGGTGCAGCAGGCGACCGGCATCACCCGCACCGGCGGCACCTCGGGCCTCGGCCGCGCGGCCGCGAGCGCGGTATTCGCCGCACCGGCGATCGGCGACTACGGCACCGCCGTCGGCCCGCAGCCGACCGAGCGCATCGTCTTCCGCGTCACCGGCGCCACGCTGCCGCCCTTCGACCCGAACGCGCAGCAGAGCGAGATCGGCCTCAACCAGTTGCGCCTCGCGCTCACCGGCGATCTCGGCGCGCAGTACCTGATGAACCTGCAGAACGAGATCGGCGTCAGCTACAATCTCAAGAACGTGCAGAGCGTCATCGGCACGCCGGACAGCTGACGGCGTCGGCTCGGATCCCTCAAAATGCTCATTCTTCCCGAGCCCGACGCCTTCGCGGCGCGCTACGCGTCCGGCGCCGCCCAGGTCGTCTGGACAACGCTCGTCGCCGACCTCGAGACGCCGGTCTCGGCGATGCTGAAGGTCGCCGGCGGCCGTCCGAACGCCTTCCTGTTCGAGTCGGTCGAGGGCGGCGCCGTGCGCGGTCGCTACTCGATGATCGGCTTTGCTCCCGACGTCGTGCTGCGCTGCCAGGACGGCAACGCCGCCATCAACCGGCGCGCGCTCGAGGCCGCGGACGCGTTCGAGCCGATCGAGGCGCGGCCGCTCGAGGCGCTGCGGGCCCTGATCGCCGAGAGCTCCATCGCACTGCCCGCCGAGCTGCCGCCGATGTGCGCCGGGCTGTTCGGCTATCTCGGCTACGACATGGTGCGCGAGATGGAGCGCCTCGGGCCGCCCAATCCGGACGCGATCGGCGTCCCGGACGCGGTCATGATCCGGCCGACCATCGTGCTCGTCTTCGACGCGGTCCGCGACGAGATCACCATCGTCACGCCCGTCCGGCCGCGCGAGGGAATCTCGGCCGAGACGGCGCTCGCCCGCGCCACCGACCGGCTCACCGAGGTCGTCGAGGCGCTCGAGCGGCCGCTGCCGCACGACGGCGCCGCGCGGCTCGATGCGCCGCCGCCGCTCGCGGTCTCCAACACGACGCGCGACGAGTATGCGGCGATGGTGCTGCGGGCGAAGGAGTACATCGCCGCCGGCGACGTCTTCCAGGTGGTGCTCTCGCAGCGCTTCGAGTCGGAGTTCGACCTGCCGGCCTTCTCGCTCTACCGGGCGCTGCGGCGGGTGAATCCGGCGCCGTTCCTCGTCTTCCTCGATCTCGGCGGCTTCCAGATCGTCTGCTCGAGCCCGGAGATCCTCGTCCGGGTCCGCGACGGCAAGGTGACCATCCGGCCGCTCGCCGGCACGCGGCCGCGCGGCAAGGATGCCGCCGAGGACCAGCGGCTCTCCGAGGAGCTGTTGGCCGACCCCAAGGAGCTCGCCGAGCACCTGATGCTGCTCGATCTCGGCCGCAACGACGTCGGCCGCGTCGCCGAGATCGGCACGGTCGAGGTGACGGCGCAGTTCTTCCTCGAGTACTACAGCCACGTCATGCACATCGTCTCGAACGTCGAGGGCCGGCTCGATCGGGCGTACGACGTCGTCGACGCGCTGGCGGCCGGCTTTCCGGCCGGCACCGTGTCGGGCGCGCCGAAGATCCGCGCGATGGAGATTATCGACGAGCTGGAGAAGGAGAAGCGCGGCGTCTATGCGGGCGTGATCGGCTATTTCGGTGCCACCGGGACGATGGACACCTGCATCGTGCTGCGCACGGCGGTGGTGAAGGACGGCCGCATGTTCGTGCAGGCCGGTGCCGGCATCGTCGCCGACTCGGTGCCGGAGAACGAGCAGGCCGAGTGCGTCAACAAGGCCAAGGCGCTGTTTCGCGCCGCCGAAGAGGCGGTGCGCTTCGCAGCGGCGTCCAGGCGCGGGCAGTAGGCATTGTGCGCGCCCCCGCAGCGAGCGGGCACGCGGGGGCAGAGAAGCGGCCGGCGGGAACGGCTCGAGGAGGCCACTCTCGCCGCCCCACGCCGGCCTTACCCCACGGACCCAGGAGATGCGGCGGACCTGAGCAACCCGCGGGGTATTCTTCGAGCGGCAGACTAGCCGGCAAACGAGGAAAGGCAATCGAAGCCGATCCCCGCCGGCGAGCCAATGCCATTTTTAGTAAATTATCAACGGTTCCGCCGCCTCCCGAGAGCGCGTTTCACGCGGCCGCCGCGGCCGCCAGCACCACCCGGTTGCGGCCGTCCCGCTTTGCCCGGTAGAGCGCCTCGTCGGCCCGCTTAAGCAATACCTGCGCCGTCTCGGCGGCGCCTTCCGAGGCGGCGATGCCGACCGAGATCGTCACCCTGAGGCTGGCGCTGTCGCCGACCGGGAACGGCTCGGCGGCGATCCGCTGCCTGAGGCGTTCGGCGACCGCCTCGGCGACCGTCGGGCTCGCATCCGGCATGACGATCACGAACTCCTCGCCGCCGTAGCGGCAGCAGAGATCGATGCCGCGGGTCGCGGTCCTGAGGCGCTCGGCGAAGCCGCGCAGCACCTCGTCGCCGGCGTCGTGGCCGTGCGTGTCGTTGATCAGCTTGAAGTGATCGATGTCGATCAGCAGCAGCGAGACGCCGCCGCCGCGCCGGTCCGACTCGAGCAGCGTCTTCAGGTGCATCAGCAGATAGCGGCGGTTGTGCAGGCCGGTGAGCGGGTCGGTGACGGCGAGCTCGATGCTGAGCTGGACATTGTCGCGCAGGCGCTCGGTGTAGCGCTTGCGGCGGATCTGGGTGCGCACCCGCGCCAGGAGCTCGTCGTCGTCGAGCGGCCGCAGGATGTAGTCGTTGACGCCGATGTCGAGGGCGCGGACGACCCGCTCGGTGTCCTCGGGCTCGGCGACCAGCAGGACGGGAACATTGCGCGTCCGCTCCAGCGAGCGGATCTGGCCGCAGAGCCGCAGCGGGTCGAAGTCGCGGCTGTGCAGCGACAGGGTGGCGAGGTCGAAGGTGCCCTCGGCGAGCCTGAAGAGAGCAGCCGCCGGGTCGCTCTCGACCACGACCTGCTGCTCGCCGGCGAGCGTGCGGGCGATGCGCTCGGCGGTCGACGTGCGGTCGTCGACGACCAGCACGCGGCCGTCGCGGCCCTCGTCGGTCATCGCCTGGCGAAGCGCGTCGCTCACGCCGATCTCGCGCGTCGTCTGCGCCCGCAGGCGCAGCTCGTCGGTCAGCAGCTTCAGCCGCGCGAGGCTGCGAACGCGGGCGAGCAGAGCGATATTGTCGACCGGCTTGGTGACGAAGTCGTCGGCACCCGCCTCGATGCCGCGGACCTTGTCGGCCGCCCGGTCGAGCCCGGTGACCAGGATGACTGGGATGTGGTGCGAAGCCGGATTGGCCTTGATGCGCCGGCAGACCTCGAAGCCGTCCATGCCGGGCATGCGCACGTCGAGCAGCACCACGTCGCACTGCGCTCTGGCGCAGATGTCGAGCGCTTCTTGGCCGCTCATCGCCGTGACGACGTCGAAATACTCCGCGGTCAGCCGCGCCTCGAGCAGCTTGCGGTTTGTCGCGACGTCGTCGACGACGAGTATGCGGGCGGTCATGGATCAGCCGTCGCCGAGATAGTGCCGTACCGTCTCGAGGAATTTCGAGACCGAGATCGGCTTCGACAGATAGGCCTCGCAGCCGCCCTCGCGGATTCGCTCCTCGTCGCCCTTCATGGCGAAGGCGGTCACCGCGATCACCGGAATGGCGCGCAGGCTCTCGTCCTGCTTCAGCCATTTGGTGACCTCGAGGCCGGAGACCTCGGGCAGCTGGATGTCCATGAGGATCAGATCGGGTCGATGGGTCCGCGCGAGGCTGAGCGCCTCGAGCCCGTTGCGCGTCTGTACCGTGGCATAGCCGTGCGCGTCCAGCAGGTCGTGGAAGAGCTTCATGTTGAGCTCGTTGTCTTCCACGATCAGCACGGTCTTGGTTGCCATCGCTCACGCCTTGGACGGACTGCCGGCGGCCGCCCGGAGCGGCCGGTCGCCCTGCCCGTTTCGATCTCAGTTTCAGAAAAACGTATGGACCATTTCTTGCCGAACAGCCAAGCCGATCTTCGATAAAAGGTAAGCAAAACTTACCCATCTTCTCGGCCTGGCATCGATTCGGAGCACCGGATCTCGTACAGCATTGTCTCGCCGGAAGCCCAGCCCGAAGACCCACCGCCGGACCTCAGACGGACGATGCGGAGGCGACCCCGCGTGATCCACTCCAGGCTCACAAAAAACGAGTCGGCGAAAGCCGGATTTCGCCAGATTCGCGTAAGATGTCCGTCAGATATTCTCGCCCCATAGCCCGGTCGAAAGGCCCGCACCGACCGCAAAATGCCCGGCAGCGCTCCGGCAGGCAAAATTCCTTGCATGTGCGCCGGGGGCCATTATCTTCCGCAAAGGCCCGGAAAGGCACATCGGGCACCGAGGAGTTTTGTCTTGTCCTTGCACAGATTTCGCGTCGGGCAGTCGGTTTCGTTCGTCGGGGGCGGCGGAGTTCTCACCAAGGCGACCGGCGTCTATTCGATCACCAAGCTGCTGCCGGAGACGGAGGGGGACGGCCAGCTCCAATATCGCCTGAAGAGCGCGCGTGAATCGCACGAGCGCGTCGCCAAGGAGAACGAGCTGGAGCGGACCTGACTGGCGGCAGCGGCGGCTAGCCTTTCTTCTTCGAACCGCGTTTCGGCGCCTTGGGGGCCGGAGCCGACTCCTTCTCCTCGGCCTCCCGCGCGAGCCGCAGCGAGCGGAGGCGGGCGATCTTGGCCGCGGTGGCCTCGAGCTCGGCCTTGTGCGCCGCCCAGCCCGACTCCGCCTCCTTGGTCCGGACCGCCGCCTTCTGCGCGCGCACTCCGGCGCGCTCGCTCACGTCCTTTCGACTGGTCACGCGCGGCTCCTGTTCGAGGGTCAGTATACAGGCTCCCGGTGCGCTGTCGCCGAGCAAGCGCCGGCGTTGCAGCCGACCCCGTTTCTCGGCGCGTCAGGACATGATGACGAAGTCCGCGCCGGTCCGCGTGTCCGGGGCGAGAGGCAGGTCGGTGATGACGAGAACCATCCCGGGATGCATGCGGGCCGTCATCTGGTCGCGGAACGCCTGGCCGGTCGAGAGCCGGGCGACGACCCACTCGGCCGCGGCGCTGGCGCCCGGACCGTCCTGATGGCTGATCACCGACCAGTGCATGCCGCTGCGCGCATCGGAAGCGCCGACCAGCACGAGGACGTGCGCGCCGAGCTTGCCGCCGCCCTTCACGGTGAGCTTGTCCTCGGCGACCTGCCCGCCGTTCTCGACCAGCATGATCTTGCCGTCGGCGGTCGATGCGATCACCGATGTCACTGCCGCGGTGTCGGCGGCCGACCAGTCCTGCGGCGGCTTCTTGCCGTCGAGCGAGGCGACGACGTGCTTGAACTCGTCGGCGGTGTAGCCGGCGAGCACCATGCCCGGATGGGTGAGCTCCCAGGGATCGGTGGCCGACCCGGCGATGATCACGGGCGTGCCGAGATGGGTCACCCCGAACAGCTTCTCGGAGAATGCGCGCGGCAGCCGGACGCAGCCATGCGAGGCCGGGTAGCCCGGCAGATTGCCGGCGTGCAGCGCGATGCCGGACCAGGTGAGGCGGTTCATGAACGGCATCGGCGCGTCGTTGTAGGTGCTCGACTTGTGGTCGGCATCCTTCTGCAGGACGACGAAGGTGCCGGTCGGCGTCTCGTGCCCGGGCTTGCCGGTCGAGCAGGTGGAGACGGCGATGCGGACGCCGTTGCGGTAGACGTGCACGCGCTGCTCGGGGATCGAGACGACGACGGCGACCGGCCCGTCCGGCTGCAGATCGGGCGTCCAGCTGAACTCGCCCGGCTTCAGCTTCATAGCGTCCTTGGCGACCTCCTGGGCGATGACGCCCGGCATCTCGAGCAGCAGCGCCGCACCGCCGATCCCGGCGAGCAGGCCTCTCCGGCTCGGCCCGATCTTCCCCATCGCCATCGTCTCCCCCCTGCCAAGGTCTCGCTCGGCGGATCCCTTAGCACGAATGGCGCGTCGCGCCGGTCCCGCATCCTTTGCCTGGCAGCCGGTCGGCAGTCCTGGCGGGAGGGTGCGGCAGGGAAGCCACACGGCCCGCGAGAAGGCTCGCGACCGGCCGCCGCGAGGGCGAGGTGCGACGCTTCGGGCAAAAGAAAGCCCCGCCCGTCCCTGTGGGACGGCGCGGGGCCTACGTTGGAGCGCCGGCAGACGTGATGGCCACGTGCAAGCGCGGCGATTGCAGCGCGTCCCCGGCCGGGAGGCAAATCACGAGCCCGGCACCCGTCCCGCCCGGCTTGCGGTGGGGAAGCGCCAACAAACCGGCTTGCCGCCATCCGGCTCTGCCGTTAGAAGGCGGAACCCGGCTCTGCACCCGCGAAGCCTCGAATCCTCCGCAATCGCGCAGCTTATGAACGGCGGGGGGCGCGATGCGGACCTTGAACGGACAGCCGACCCATGGTGCGCGGCACGACGAACCTCGGCTCCGAGCCGGTTCGCCCGCGACGGGCCCGGCGGTCCGGTCGCAGATCCCCTAGCGGCAGGCGCGGAGAGCCTGCGCAGGTGTGCCGGCGAGCGCCCTCGCGCGGCATCCGGGCACTGGCGAGATTGGGGTGGAGAGGTCGATGATCTACGTGAGCTACGGAATGAAGAAGGCGGGCAGCACGCTCTCGTTCGAGATGACCAAGGAGATTCTCGAGCAGAACGGCATGCCGCAGAACCGGTTGTCGAACGAAGTCGTCGATCAGAAGCACAAGGTCAACTTCGTCGAGAACTTCACGGCCGAGGCGCTCGAGAAGCTCGTCTCCGAGGTCGAGGCGGTCGGCTATCCGGTCATCATCAAGACGCACCAGCGGCCGAGCCGCGAGATCGCCGAGATGATCCGCGACGGCAAGATCATCGGCCAGGCCGCCTACCGCGACCCGCGCGACACCGCGCTGTCGCTGGTCGACGCCGGCACCCATGCCCGCGAGCGTGGCCGCCCGGCCTTCAGCGAGTTCTCGGCGCTCGACGATACGATCAAGACGATCCGCCGGCAGATCGACTGGCTCGAGGAATGGCTCGAGTTGCCGAACATCATACCGATCTACTACGAGGACATGGCGTTCGACACCGACCCGACGATCCGCCGCGTCGCCGCCCAGCTCGACCTGCCGGTCGATCCGGCCAAGGCCAAGGCGACGGTGACGAACGGCCGCTTCACGCAGTTCAACAAGGGCATCAGCCAGCGCTATCTCAAGGAGATGAGCGAGGCGGACAAGGCCCGCTTCACCGACATGTTCGGCGACTTCATCGATCGCTACTGCGGGCCCGATCGGGAGAAGCAGCCGCGCCACTCCTTCGCGGTCCAGTCGTCCTGAGCGCGAACCCCGCTCCGAACACTCCCGCCGTGGAGAATCGCGTGGCCGAGGCGAAGCGTATCGGCGTCGACGGTTACAACCTCGCGCTCGAGCGCGGGACCGGCGTCGCCACTTACGGGCACAATCTGCAGCACGCCGCGCGCCTCCTCGGCCACGAGGTGGACGGCATCTACGGCGTGCCCGCTGCGCAGAGCAACGTCGCCGTGCTGCGCGAGATCGCCCTCGTCGACACGAGCGCCACCCGGTCGAGCAGGCTGCGGACCTCGATCCGCCGGCTACGGGCGGCTTTCGGCACGGCCAAGGCAGAGCCGATACGCATGACCGGCCAGGTGATCATGGATCCGAACACCTCCCGGCGCTTCCCGCGATTTGACACGATCTGGAACGCCCCGGACCTGTTCGTCGCCAGCCGGCTGCACTTCGGCTATTTCGGCCGCCGGCAGCCGGTGGAGATCGACGGCAAGATCGACGTCATGCACTGGACGTATCCGCTGCCGCTCGAGCTGAAGGGCGCCGCCAACGTCTACACGCTGCACGACCTCGTGCCGCTGCGGCTGCCCTATACGACGCTCGACAACAAGCGCTACTATTACCGTCTCACCAAGATGCTGACGGACACGGCCGATCACATCCTCACGGTGTCGGAGACATCGCGCCGGGACATCATCGACCTGTTCGGCGTCGATGAGAAACGGGTGACGAACACCTACCAGGTGGCGGCGATTCCGGCGGCGCTGACGCGCAAGACCGCCGACGAAGTCGCGCAGGAAGTGTCCGGCATCTTCGGCCTCGAGTACCAGAACTACTACATGTTCTTCGGCGCCATCGAGCCGAAGAAGAATGTCGGCCGGCTCATCCAGGCCTATCTGACCGCCTCCGGCGAGGTCAACGCGCCGCTGGTCCTCGTCGGCTCGAAGGCCTGGAAGGCGGACCAGGAGCTGCGCCTGCTGCGCTCGGCCACCCTCGAACAGCGGCGCCGCGTGCGCGTCATCGAGTACGCGCCGTTCGCGCTCCTCGTCAGCCTGATCCGGGGCTCGCGGGCGGTCGTCTTCCCCTCGATCTACGAAGGGTTCGGGCTGCCGGTGCTGGAAGCGATGCAGCTCGGCGTGCCGGTCATCACCTCGGGTGTAGGCTCGCTGAAGGAGGTCGCCGGCGACGCGGCGCGCTTCGTCGATCCGTACGACGTCGATTCGATCTACAAGGCGATGCGCGACGTCGACGGCAGTCCGAGCCTGCGCTCCGAGCTCGCCGCGGCCGGCTTGAAGCGGGCGGAGTTCTTCTCGATGGCGAGCTACCAGGAGCGGCTGCGCGATCTTTACGCGCGGCTCTAAGCGAGCGGGCCGGACCTCGAGCCTCGCTGCCGCTGGCCCCGCGAAGGCACCCGGCTCCCGCGCCTGCTCGTCTCGCGACCAATCCTCTCCCTCATTGCCGGGACAAGCCCCGCGATAAGGAGGAGATGGGAGCGGGCTTTCAGCGAGGCTTCATCCGCGCTGCCCTGTTCGCGACCTCGGCCGCGAGCGTCAGGGCTCCCAGCCGAGCAGCTCGAACTCCTTCTTGCAGAACTTCTGCACGACCTTCCGCTGCTCCTCGGAGAGGATCTCGCGTGCCGGACGTCGGTCGGCGCGGCTGCGCGTCTTGGCGCTGAGCAGCTTGTCCGGCACCGGGAAGCCGAGCTTCTCTCCGAGCCGCTTCAGGTCGGCGAGCAGGGACTCGGTGCGGATGATCTCGTCGACGGCGACCTTGCCGTGGATGGTGTAGAACGGAAACCCGGCATAGCGTCCGAGCCGCACGGTGTCGTCGAGGTGCTTCTCGAACGGCTCTTTGGTGTTGTTCGGCTTGAACTTGAAGTAGGCCATCGACACCGCCTTCTCGTAGGGATGGCGCTCGATGGTGAACTTGAAGGCCTTGTTCCAGACGTCCTCGGGCACGCGCGACTTGATGTCCGCGGCGTGCATGTGGTTCCAGAAGGTGTTGCGCTCGCGCCGCGGGCCGAGGTCGAGACTCTTCTGCTTGGTACCCTTGCGGGCGAGAATCCCCTGCCGGACGCTCTCCTCGACCTCCGGCGTCGCGAAGTTGCGGCATAGCGGGACCCCGTTGCCGCGAAGCAGCTCCTCCTGGACGCCAAGCTCGGTAATGACGTCGTCCGGACCGCAACTCGGCGCGAGGTTCAATTCGACCGTCGTTCCCGCCGTCTTCTTCGTTTTCACGAAGATGTAGTTGTACCGGTACGAAATGATCATGCCCGCCTCGTCGATCGCGGCCAGGTCACGCTAGGGACGAGGCTCGCATGCTCGGAATCGTCTCGCCGCCGCGCAACCGCCAGCGACGACAAGCGCGCATCGATACGCGGTCGGCGCCGGGAAGGCAACAATCCGCGCCGGCGCAGGTGTCGCGGGCCCTCAAGCGGGCGTGGTCGACGAGGTCTTGGGGCGCCTTCCCTGCAGCACGGCGCTGATCAGCGGCCAGGCGAGGAGGACGAGGGCGAGAGCGGTCAGCGTCGCCACGAGGCCGTTCGCCCAGAAGATCGAAAGCGAGCCGCGCGACATGATCATCGACTGCCGGAAGGCATCCTCGGCCTTGTCGCCGATCACCATGGCGAGCACCATCGGCGCCAGCGGATAGTCCATCTTCTTGAACACGTAGCCCATGATGCCGAAGGCGAGCGCCAGCCACAGGTCGAAGGTCTTGCCGGAGATCGTGTAGGCGCCGATGAAGCAGACCACGACGATCACCGGGCCTATGATGGCGAACGGGACCCTCAGGATCGAGGCGAAGAGCGGGATCGTCGCCAGCACGAGCGCGACGGCGACGAGATTGCCGAGATACATGCTGGCGATCAGCCCCCAGACGAAGTCGGGCCGGTCGATGAACAGCATCGGCCCGGGCTGCAGGCCCCAGATCATGAGGCCGCCCATCATCACCGCCGCGGTCGCGGAGCCCGGGACGCCGAGCGCCAGCATCGGCAGGATGGCGCTCGTGCCGGCCGCGTGGTCGGCGGTCTCCGGCGCCACGATCCCCTCTGGGGCCCCCTTGCCGAACTCGGCCTTGCGCCGCGACACGCGCTTGGCGACGCCGTAGCTCATGAAGGAGGCCGCGGTCGGCCCGCCGGGCGTGATGCCCATCCAGCAGCCGATGGCGGCGCTGCGCAGCAGCGTGATCCAGTAGCGCGGCAGGCGGACGATGGTGGCGAGCACGTCGCGCGGGCTGATGCGGGCTCTGAGGCCCTCGAAGCGCAGCCCCTCCTCCATGGTCAGCATCAGCTCGCCGATGCCGAACAGGCCGATGACGACGACGAGGAAGCTGATGCCGGCCAGAAGCTCGCTGAAGCCGTAGGTGAGCCTGAGGCCGCCCGAGATCGTGTCCATGCCGACCGCGGCGAAGGCGAAGCCGAGGCCGAGCGAGACCATGGTTTTCAGCGGCGAGGCGCCGCCGAGGCCGACGAAGCTCGCGAAGGCGAGGAAGTAGACGGCGAAATATTCCGGGGCGCCGAAGCGGAGCGCGAAGCGCGCCACCCAGCCCGACAGCAGCGTGATGAGGATGACTCCGACGAGGGCGCCGAAGCCGGCCGACAGGAACGCGAGGGTCAGCGCCTGCGTCGCCTTGCCGTCCTTGGCCATGGGATAGCCGTCGAACGTCGTCGCCACGGAGGACGGCTCGCCGGGGATGTTGAACAGGATCGAGGTCGTCGAGCCGCCGAACAGCGCGCCCCAGTACATGCTGGTGAGCAGAATGATCGCCGCCACCGGATCCATCGAGAACGTCAGCGGCAAGAGCAGCGAGACGCCGTTCGGCGCGCCGAGGCCGGGCAGCACGCCGACGAGGATGCCGAGCAGCACGCCGACCACCATTAGCAGCACATGGTGCAGGCTGAAGGCGACCTCGAAGCCGTGCATCAGCGAGGCGATGTTGCTCATGCGCGGCGACCCTCAGTAGATGCCGAGCGCGTTCTCGAGCGGCCCCTTGAGGAGCGGCACCCGGAACCAGAGCTCGAGCACGACGTAGAAGAAGCCGGCAACGCCGACGCCGGCGAGCACGCCGAGCCAGGGCCGGTAGCCGCCCTGCAGCCACATGACGAAGAACAGATAGAGCGCGGTGGCGACGTAGAGGCCGAGGAAAAGCGCGGCGAGGACGAACAGCGCCATCGGCGCGAAGAAGGTGGCGACGCGGATCGCCTGCTCGCGGTCAAGGGCGACGACCCGGCGCCCCGCCCGCGTCACGACGGTCTGCACGATGATGCCGAGGCTCGCGGCGACGACCAGCATTCCCATGTAGAAGGGGAAGGCGCCGGGCTGCGGCCCCGACACGTCCCAGCCGATGCCGAACTCGGTGGCGCCGAAGACGACGACGAGACCGAGCACGAGAGTCGCCGAGGCGGTGCCGATTTCGGCCGTGTAGCGGGACAGCATGGCGGTCGCCCGGATGGGGGAGAAAAAGTGAGTGGCCGGAGCTTCCGACGGAGGCTCCGGCCGCGCAACAGCTCAGTTGACGATCCAGCCCTCGGCCTCGAAGACCTTCTTGGTCTTGGCGTCGTCTTCGGCAACCGCCTTCTTCATCGAATCCCCGGACAGGAAGACCGGCGTCTGCGACGTGCGGACGACGTATTCCTTCCACTCGGGGGTCTCGCTGACCTTCTTCAGGAGGTCAGCGTAGAAGGCCACGGCATCGGCCGGGACGCCCGAGGGCAGCCAGACGGTGCGCGGCATCTGGAACTGCTCGAGCGGCAGGCCGGCTTCCTTGCAGGTCGGGATGTCCGACCAGCCCATGCCACCCGCCACCTTGTCGCCGGCGGCGAGGCGGTTCGGGCTGAACACGCAGAGGGGCCGGACGATGCCGCCCTTCCACTGGCCGATGTTCTCGTTCGGATTGTTGACGTTGGCGTCGATATGGCCGCCGGCGAGCTGCACGCCGGCCGCCGAGCCACCCTGGAACGGCACGTAAATGAACTTGGCGCCGGTCGCCGCGCTGAGCAGGCTCGTCAGCGTCTGATCGGTGTCCTTGGACTGGCTGCCGCCGATCTTGATCGTGTCGGGCTTGGCCTTGGCCGCCTCGACGAAGCTCTTGGCGTCCGTGTAGGGCGAGTTGGCGTTCACCCAGATGAGGAACTCGTCGAGCGCCATGGTGGCGACCGGGGTGAGGTCATCGGCCTTGTAGGCGAGCTTGGCGACATAGGGCAGCAGGTAGGCGTTGTTGGTGCCGAAGATCAGCTTGTGGGGGTCGCCGGCCGCGCCCTTGGCGTAGACGTAGCCCTCGGCGCCGCTGCCGCCGCCCTTGTTGGTGACGATGATCGAGCCGTCCATCAGCTTGTGCTTGGCGATGATCGACTGCACGACGCGGGCGAAATTGTCGGTGCCGCCACCGGCCGAGGAGGTGACCACGAACTCGACGGGGCGGTTCGGCGCCCACGCCGCTTCGGCGACGCCGCCGAGGCCTGCGGCGAGCGCCGCGGCGATCAATACGGTACGCTTGCTCATCATCTTCCAATTCCTCCCTTGGTGATCCCGGCGTTCTGCCGGCTGGAGCGCGTCTTTCAGGCGACGGCGCGGGTGCCGGCCTCCTTCCGGCCGGCCATGCGAATGGCGAGCAGCATCGCCTCGCGGCTCGCGCCGAGATTGGCGATGCCGCGGCCGGCGATCTCGTAGGCGGTGCCGTGGGCGGGCGTGCAGATCGGGAACGGGAAGCCGCCGATCAGCGTCACGCCGCGGTCGAAGCCCATCAGCTTCATCGCGATCTGGCCCTGGTCGTGATACATGGTCAGCACGGCATCGAAGTCGCCGTTCTTGGCACGCAGGAACACGGTGTCCGACGGGAACGGCCCCTCGACGCTGAGCCCGTCCGCTGCGGCCTCGCGCACCGCCGGCTCGATGATGTCGATCTCCTCGCGGCCGAAATTGCCGCCGTCGCCGGCGTGCGGATTGAGGCCGGCGACCGCGATCCGCGGCCGCGGGAAGCCGGCGGCCCGCATCGCCGCGTCCGTCAGCCGGAGGCTGCGCAGGATCGCCTCGCCGGTGATGTTCCTCGCCACCTCCGACAGCGGCACATGCGAGGTCACGCGCGCGTTCCAAAGGTTGCCGAGCACGTTGAACTCGCTCGCCGGCACCGACACGCCGAGCACGTCGCGCACGAAGCGGATCTCGTCGTCATAGGCCGGATAGGCGTAGCGCATCGCCTTCTTGTTGAAGGGCGTGAAGAACACCGCGTCCGCCCTGCCCTCGTGCGCGAGGCGCAGCGCTCGCCGGAAATTCTCGGTGGCGAAGCGGCCGCCCTCCAGCGTCGGCGTCGCGCGTTGGACGGCGTCGGGCGACAGGCTCTTCAGGTCGACGAAGACGGGCTTGTCGCTCGACGGCAGAGACGCGCCGTCGGCCACGACCTCGACGTCCACGGGAACGCCGCCCACCTCGGCACCCGCCTCTAGGATGCGCAGGTCGCCGAAGACAATCACCCGCGCCGCGCTGCGAATCTCGTCGAGGGCCAAAAGCTTGGCGGCGAGCTCGGGGCTGATGCCGGCCGGGTCGCCCATGGCGAAGGCGATCGTCGGGCGTCTGTCGGCTGTGGGCACGGCTTGTCGACCTCCGATGGCGCCGGTCGCGTTCGACTTCCGCGGCGCTTCAAAATGCTGCATACAGCATGCAGGCCTTGCACGCAACGGGCTGCCGGAGTAGGAATGTCCAGTGCACGCCGGAGCGCCGATGAGTCTCGAGACCAGCCTCGCGCCCGAAGAGGGTTCCGGCGCCGAACAGCGCGGCCCTATCCTCCGCTCGAACCTGCACGAGGCGCTCGTGTCGCGCGTCCGCGACATGATCATCGAGGGCCGGCTCCCGCCGGGCAGCCGCGTCCACGAGGGCAATCTCGGCCGCGAGCTCGGCGTCTCGCGGACGCCGCTGCGCGAGGCGCTGAAGTTCCTCGCCAGCGAGGGGCTGCTCGAGCTGTCGCCCGGCCGCGGCGCCGTCGTCCGCCGCTTCTCGCCCAAGGAGATCCGCGACAGCCTCGCGGTCATCGGCCTGCTCGAGGCCGAGGCCGGCCGCCTCGTCTGCAGGAACGCCACGGACGCCGAGGTCGCCGAGCTGTTCGACCTGCATGCGCGGATGCTCGAGAAATACGCCGCGCGCGACCGGCTGCCCTATTTCAAGCTGAACCAGGCCATCCACTCGGCCTTCCTGCGCCTCTCCGGCAACGAGGCGCTCGTGCACGTGCACGGCATGCTGCAGGCGCGGCTGCGCCGCATCCGCTATGTCGGGCACGAGGGGCCGGAAAAATGGGCCGACGCCGTCGCCGACCACGAGGCGATGATGGCAGCGCTCCGCGAGCGCGACGCCGAAGGCCTCGCCCGCGCGCTCGCGCAGCACATGGACAACGCGTGGGAGCGCGTGAAGGGGCAGCTTTGAGCCACCGCCTTCCGTTTTTCTGTGCTCGTCCGCGCAGGTGCGGATGAGGAGTCGAGGAAGCTCCGCTCATCCCCGCGAAGGCGGGGATCCACCTCTTCCCGTCGGGCGAGGGCTGGATGCCCGCATTCGCGGGCATGAGCGGAGAAAGCATCACGGGCCTTGCCGAGTCTCCTCGGCCCGTCAGCCCAGCGAGCGCGAAGGTTCGGCCATCCGATGAACTTCCATGCCTATTACGCCGGTCGCGACCGGCCGGTCGAAACCTGTGCGGTCGGCACCGGCGGCTTCGGCCAGAGCTTCGTCGCCCAGAACCTGCGCGCGCCGCTCGTTCGCTGCCGGATCGCCGTCGACGTCGACGCCGAAGCGGCTGCGCGTGGCCTTCGGGCCGCCGGCGCCGACCCGCGCCGGATCCGCATTTGCGGGACGGCAGCCGACGCGAAAGCCGCCTGGGACGCGGGCGACTCCATCGCCGCCGGCGACGTCGCGACCGTGCTCGACCTGCCGTTCGAGGTCCTGCTGGAGGCGACCGGGCGGCCTGAGCCCGGCGCGCGGCACGCGATGCTCGCCATCGAGGCCGGCAAGCACGTTGTGCTGGTCTCCAAGGAGGTCGACAGCGTCGTCGGCCCGGGTCTTTTTCGCCTGGCTGCGGACAAAGGCGTTGTCGTCACCCCGGTCGACGGCGACCAGCCGAGCCTGCTGATCGGCCTCGTCTCGTGGGCCGAGATCCTCGGCTTCCGCATCGTCGCGGCGGGAAAGTCGAGCGAGTACGACTTCGTCTTCGATCCGGTTGCCGAGCAGGTGATCTGCAACGGCGCCGCGTTCGAGGCGCGCGGCCTCGCGCGGCACTGGTCACTCGGTGACGGCGAGGTCGGCGAGCTTCTGGCGGCCCGAGCCGAGATTCTGGCGGCCCTGCCGACGCGTGCGGTGCCGGATCTGTGCGAGCTCGGGATCGCCGCCAATGCGCTCGGCCTCGAGCCGGACTGCCCGGATTTCCACGCGCCGATCGCCCGGCAGGCCGAGGTGCCCGAACTCTTCGCGACCGGCGCCGGCATCCTCGCCGGCGAGCGGCGGATCGACGTCTTCAACTGCCTGCGCCTTGCCGACGAGCCGAGCTTTGCCGGCGGCGTCTTCGTCGTCGTCGCCTGCGAGCATGGACCGAGCTGGGAGATGC
This sequence comes from Pseudomonadota bacterium, assembly GCA_023430145.1. GTDB lineage: Bacteria > Pseudomonadota > Alphaproteobacteria > Rhizobiales > Methylopilaceae > JAEZCD01. Next base: position 6,602 of record JAEZCD010000275.1, on the reverse strand, counting down.
TGGCCGAGAAGGGGCACGTGGTCGCCCGCGGCGGCGGTACGGCGATGATCTACCTGCCGCGTCACCTGCTCGGCCTCGAGGCCGCCACCAGCGTGCTCGACGCCGCCGTCCACGGCCGCTCCGGCTACGGCTCCGACCATCGGCCGCGGCTGGACCTCGTCGCGATCGCCGAGCGGGATCTGCCGGCCGGCACGATCTTGGCGATGGGCGGCCATCATCACACGATCGAAGCTCTTCGCGCCGAGCTGCGGCCCTCAGCGCCGCTGACGCCGGATGCCGCCGCTCCCTTCTACCTCGCCGCCGACCGCCGGCTGACGCGGCCGGTCGCGGGCGGTGAGACGATCCGCATGGCTGATCTCGAAATCGGCCCGGATTCCCGCCTGCACGCGGTGCGCCGCATGCAGGACGGGATGTTCTTCGGCGGGGCGCGGTAGGCCCCGCCCCGAGACCCGTTACCGACGGAGCGCCGCACGAAGAGCGTCGGCCTCGTCGCCCGGACCGCATCCGCGATCCGGGACCGGAGCGCTACCCGCCTACACGGATCAGTTCTTCTTGTTCTTCTTCGGCACCGTCAGCGGTACGCGCGTGCTGATGGAGTAGATCCCAGGGGGCGGGGTCGGGTCGGCCGTCTCGTTGGTGAAATTGCACCAGTCCTCCGGGGCGACGAAGCCGCTCTCGGTCGGACAGGCGAGCACTTTTGGATCGAAGTTGTTCTGGGCGTCCGGCTTGAACTTCGGCCAGATTGGGTCCGGCGGCACGTCAGCCTTCAGGATGACCATGCGGTATTTCCGCTTGTTGCTATCCATCAGGGTTATCTTGCAGGGATTGGAATTGGAGATCTTCTCGATCGCCGGATCGATACCGAGCCCGTAGCCGTCGGTCGGTCGGCCGGGGAAGGAGGTGTCGGCCGTGTCGCTGCAAATCCCGTACTTGAGCCAGTACGGCGCGCCCGGGGCGGGAGCTCCGAGGTTCACGGAGAAGTCGAAATACTTGTACACAGGCGGCGTCGGCGGCGGCACCTGCGTCTTGTTCTCGAGCCCGTTGGACCCGCCCACGGCGAAGATCAGGCCGCCGGGAAGCGAGCCGCCGCTATTGCTCTGGAAGCTGGAATGATCGTCGATCGAGAACGCATAGGCGTTCGCCGACAGGCCGCCCGCCTGGACGCTGCCGTGGATGAGCTGCGTGTACGGATTGAACCACTGCTTCGGCCTGAGTGACGGATCCTCGTAGTTGTATTGCACTCTCATGTAATCGATCGGCACGCGGCTTCCTGCCGGCGGCTGGTCCGCCGTAGGCAAGGGATCGTTCGTGCAGTTAAAATTGAACGGAACCCAACCATACACGTAGGTCAAGAACGCGCCGAGCTCAGGCATAGGAGGATTCTGCTGAACCGGCTTAAGAAAGTCCGGAATATTGTTGCAGATCTTCACATAGTTCTTGTAGCTGTCGAGGAAGGCAGAATTGATCGCCTTGTAGATCGCCGACTGTGGACAGCCTTTCGGGCTCGATGCCGTGCAGCTCTTCCATTGATCCATCAGATCGTCGATGAGCTTCGGTGGGTTCTTTGGTATTATCTGCGGTGTCTTAGTCCCAGGGAAAAAGAATGGATTCATGTAATAATTGAATACCGTCTGCGTGGACGGGACCCGGATGCCCGCATTGGGATAGACTTTCTTACCGTTGACGGTCGGGTTGTTGTATATCGGCCATACGGGGTTGTCCGGATTGGTATCGGTCCCGGTGAAATTAGTCAGCTGTTTCCGGAACTTGGCGACCGACATCGTGGTGCCCATGTAACCCACGTCGGCCGGCTCGCGTACCGGGCCGATCGCCAGCGGCAGGTAGAGCTGGTCGACGTTGGATACGTTGTAGCCCTGATTGAAATTGATGAACTCGCCGCCCTTCTTGCCGTTGTCGGTCACCTCCGAGACGGCGGCGAACGTAAACTCGTTCAGCTGATACGGAGTCTGCGTGCCGATCGTGGCGTCCGCCGTCACTTGGAAGATCTGCAACTGCTGGCATGCGTTGCCGTCGACGTTCTTGCAGTTGACCTTCGGAGAGCCGTCGGCGAAATCGACCTTCGGGTCGTTCTTCAGCTTCGCATAGCTGTCGTTCAAAGCATTCTGGTCGTCGAAGAAAATGACACGCGCGCCTCGCCACCAGTCGATATAGGTGTCGGGTGCGCCCACTCGACGCTTCGACCACCAGGGAACGTTGATCGAGGCGAAGCCTCCTTTCGGGATGCCACTGACCGGGTTGATGTAAGCGTAATAATTGTTCTTGACGGCGTAACACTCCTTCGTGTCGCCGAGCGCGGCTTGCAACCAGACGTCGCCGCCGCCCTTGTCGGCCTTCGTGCAGCCGAGTGCATCCGTGGTTTGGATGCTGGCCTGCAGGATCGCATAGAGGGGGCCGTCGGTATTGTTGAAGATCCTGATTTCCTTGGTGCAGGCCTTCGGAAAGCCTCCGCCATCGTCGGGGCAGGCCCCTTGCGCATTGGCGCCACTCGACGTGCCCCCGAGGCAGGCCGCGGCCGCGAGCGCCAGCAGCCCGCTATGCAGAATTCGACGGTCGGTTGTCCTCGACATGAATTGCCCTCCCAGGGATCGCATCGCCTTTCGGGCCCACGCTGTCGGCGGAGCGTGGGCGGCGCACGTGGGAGCGGCGGGTTCTCGTACTCGGCACGCGGAGCGGGCCCAGCTTTTCCAACGGCAGAGCTTTGGTACCAAGCCAACAATAGTGGGTCAACGAGCGCCGAAGACGAGCGCGCCTGGCGCGGGCGCGTCGTTCCACTATAGTTATCGGATTCACGGAGCCACTATGGGCCTGACCGTCCCGATCTGAGGAATCGCCTCCCCCCTCCCCGTCCGCGACGACGGGAGAGGTGTGCCTGCCATCTCCCGCGCCGCGCCGGCGCCCATCCGGGCGCCCGGTCGCACGAGGAGGAGAATGGCATGGCCCATCGGGACGACGACATCGCACCGCACGACGCCGACGATCAGAAGAGCCGCAGCCCCGAGGAGCGTAGACGTCGCTTCGCCGCGGCGATCACCAGGGCCGAGTTCGGGCGCTTCTACTGGGACAGCGAGCTCGAGGGGCGGCTGCGAGGCGCTCTCGGGCGGCCGGCCGGCAAGCGCCACGGCGGTCCGGCGGGCAAATGATGCGAAGGCGCTGTCCGCGGTAGGTTGCGGCCGCGCAGGCGGCGGCGGGGATATCCCGTCGCCGTCCGTCGCGTTCGGCCAACCTCCGGGCGCCCGGCGCGTTACGGCGCGATCTGGAACTCTACGCGCCGGTCGAAGGCGAACAGCTGCTCGGGATCGTGCGCGCCGGGATCGTCGGGCACGAAGCGCTCGCGCTTGCCGGCGCCCTTGACGGCGACCTTGCCCCCATAGCCGAGCGCGGTGAGCGCGTCCGCCACCGCCTGCGCGCGGGCGAGCGACAGCCGGTCATTGTAGCCGTCCGAGCCGCGCGGATCGGTATGGCCGATCAGCACGACGCCTTTGGCGCCCTCGGCGGCGAGATGCTGCTTGATGTCCAGCACCGCCTTCTCGCCATCCGGCGTCAGGCGCGCCGAGTCGTAATCGAAGCGAATGGGAACCGGCACCGCCTCCGCGGTGAAGGTGCGGAACTTCACATTGGCGATGCCGGCCGGGCCGCCGCGGAAGCTTCGCTTCATGGCGACGAAGCTCGGCGCCAGCGCGCGCGCCTGGTAGGCGCGCTTGGCGAGCCGCTCCTCGACCGCCCGCGGCGGCGCCTTCGGGTTGCGCTTGACGTCGCGCAGATCGTCGAGCGCCTCCTCGTAGGCCTGCACGGCCGGCACGTAGCGGCCGGCCACGTATTCGGCGTCGCCGAGCGCCGCCAGAACCGGCCACGGTCGGCCGAGGGCGGCGATGGCGCGGACGGTCTCGGCATCGGGGTCGCCCGAGGCCTGCGCGCCGCGTAGGACCGCATAGGCGATCACCCGGCCGGCGGTCTCGCGATAGGCGCCGTCGCAGGTCGCCTCGGCGATCACCGACCGGTTGAGCGCCTGCGCGTCGGCGACGCTGCCCGGATCGGCGGAGAAGGCGCGGATCTTCTCGTGCAGCGCCGCGCAGTCGGCGGCCGCGGGCTGGGCGCCCGCGACCGCGAGGAGAAGGAGGACGCCGGCAAGGCGCATCGTCGCCCTCCCCTACTCGACCGAGAACTTGATCGCCGTGCGGGCCACCACGTCGGACGCCTTCGGGGCGGCGACGATGGCGGATTCGGCGGTCTTGCCCTCGGACTTCGCCTTGGCGACCGCCGCGGCGCCCTTCTCGACCTTCGCGGCGGCCTCGACGAGGATCTTGCGCGTCCGCGTCTTGGTGTCGCCGGCGTCCGTGAAGGCCTGCTTCTGGAAGTCGTTGATGATGCCGTCGACATTGCCCTTGTTGGCATTGCAGACCGCGATCACCGTCTCGGTCCCCTTGTCGGCGAGCCGGAACTGGAACGGCGCGCCGCTGCCGGGGAACTGCAACTCCTTCTTGGCCGGCAGGAAGTTGTCCTGCTGGAACTTGTTCGGGAAGATCACCGTGCCCTGCCCGGCCGAGTCGACATTGATCAGCGTCAGGTTGCAGTCGGCCTTCGCGGTCACGGTGAACACCGGCTTCTCGCCGACCGCGTAGTAGTCCTTGTCGGAGAAGAGCGTCAGCTCGACATCCGGCTTGCCGAGAACCGGCGCCTTGGCGATCGGCTTGTCCTCGGGCGGCTTGGCGCCGTCATCCTTCTTGGCGAAGTCGAGGACCTTGTCGTCGCCGATCTCGGGCACGATCGACTTGTACTCGTTCTCGAACGTGTCGCGGGCGACGAGACCCTGCTCGAGGCGGCGCTTCAGGGCGAAGGTCTTGCGGCCGCCCTGCTCCATCGCCGCGACGAAGGCCGGCTCCTCGAGGCCGAACTCGGCCGCCGCGTCGCGCAGGCTGACATTGGCCTCATAGCGGTCCGACAGGGCGTTGATCATCTCGATGCCGTTCAGCTTCGGCTGGACCTTCTGGCCCTGCTCATTGGTGACGAGCAGGCCGGCGCGGTCGAGCGCGTCGAGGAAGCGGTCCTGGTCGGCCTGGAGCTGCTTGTCCATCTCCGCATGCGTCGGGTAGAGCGCGGCGATCTGGTCGCGCTCCTCCTTGCTGAAGCTGCGGTCGTTCGCCGTGTGGTCGCGGATGTTGTCCCGCTCCTTGCGCATGCCCTGATCGTGGCAGCCCATGCACGAGATGCCGTTGGTGACGGTGAGATCGCGGCGGCTGATGTCGCGGACGATCTGCGTCGGTCCCTTGGCGAGCATCTTGCCCTTGGCATCGTTCAGGTAATAGGCCTGGAAGCCGTTCGGCAGCGAATAGATGGTCTCGCCGCCGTCGTGCTCGAAGCCGTTCGGGCCGCCCGGGCCGAGCGGGTGCTGGAACAGGCTCTGCTTGGCCCGGTTGCCGGCGAAGTCGTACGAGGTCCAGAAATAGCCGGTCTTGATCGAGTGGCGCTCGATCAGTCGGTTGTTCTGCGACACGCCCGACTTCTGGAAGCCGGCGCGCTTGGCGAGCAGCTTCTTGATGTTGCCGGCGACGTCGACGCCGAGCGCGACCTGCAGGTCGTCGAAGCTCGACGGCAGGCCGAGCAGCCGCTCGTAGAGGCCCTTGAAGGCGCCGTCCTCCGGCCGCGAGGCGACGAAGGCGAACCAGTCGCCGCGGACATAGGGCAGCTTCGACGTGGTCAGCGTGCCGAGGAAGCCGAACATCCTGTCGTCGATCTCGACGCCGTAGGGGTAGTTGGCGAGGATCGCGTCCCACTCGGCCTCTTCCCAGCCGAGGTCGTCGAGGTTGAAGCGCAGGATCGCGCCCTGCGGATCGACGGTCTCCAGGCGGACGACGTCGGGCGAGCGCGACAGGCTGTTGAGCAGCTTGACGACGCCGAAGCGGTAGACGTCCATCGCGGCCGGCTTGGTGCAGGCGTTGAGCAGATTGGTCAGGGTGATGTAGCGCGTACGCTTGACGCGGTGGTCGGGCAGCGCCTGCAGGTCGTCGGCGATGCGCTTCACCATCTCCTCGTTGGAGACGTACTGCCGCGCGGCGCAGGCGCCGGCCTTGCCGCTGCCGAGACTCTCGATCCAGGTACGCAGCGCGGCGATGTCCTGCTCGGTCACGTCCGGCCGCGAGGTGTCGAACTCGACATAGAGGTCGTAGGGCATCTCCTGCTTGAGCAGCTGCTGGATCATGCGCGAGCCGTCCGGATTGCCGGCGAGGATGCGGTCGCGCGCATCCTCGAGCTCGTCGAGCTTGAGGACGTTGCCGAAATTGCCGGCCGGCTTCTGCCGGGCGGACAGCATGCCGTCCTGGTGGCAGCGGGCGCAATGCTTCTGCAGCACGTCGAAGGCGGCGGCCTCGATCGGGTTGGTCGGCCGCTGCAGTCCCTCCGGCAGCCGGTCCGCCTTGTCGGGCGCCACCTGGCCGACGGCGCCGGGCGGCGCGAACGGGCTCGGCACGGGCGGCGGTTCCTCCGCAGGTGTGCGGGCGAGCTCCTTCTGCGTGTTCGGGTCCGCGTCCGGCGGCGGCGGCGCATCGCCGACATTGGCCGACAGCTCGGGGGGCGGACCACCCGGA
>JAEZCD010000146.1 GCA_023430145.1 Pseudomonadota bacterium | reverse complement strand
GACGGGTGGGGTGACAGCGCCGGGAGGGCTTCACCCCAGCCGTCGAGCCGCGCAGCCCCGATAGGCGGAGCGCGATCGGGATCGTTTCGGCGGCCCTCCCGGATTCCGCTTCGCTCGCCCGGGATAGGGCTTCCCCGACCTCGGCGCGAGAGGCCCGGCGCTGTCACCCCACCCGACCCGCCGCCTGCGGCGCCGGGCCACCCTCCCCATCGAGGGGCCCCGACGGGAGAGGGAAGCGAAGAGAGAAGAAGATGGATCCTGCGGTCGAGCCGCAGGATGACGAGCGGGGGGTTGTCGCAGGATGACGGGCGAGCATAGCCCGGATAATCGGAGCGCCATCCGGGTCCCTTGGGGGCGGTGGAGTTGCCCCGGTTTGCTTCGCTCGCCCGGGCTACGGCCTGCGCGGCGATTGGGGTAGGGTGCGGCTTTTCGAGTCGCCCGTGAGTGCCGTGCCGTCGAACGCCAGCGTCGATCCGAAGGAAGTCGAGCGCTTCGCCGCGCTCGCCGGTCAATGGTGGGACGCGGCCGGCCCGTTCGCGCCGCTGCACCGCTTCAATCCGGTCCGCCTCGCCTGGATGCGCGAGGCCATGCTCGGCGCCTTCGGCGGCGATCCGCGCAGCCTCGCCCCGCTCGCGGGCCTCCGCGTGCTCGATATCGGCTGCGGCGGCGGCTTGCTGGCCGAGCCGCTGACGCGCCTCGGCGCCGCCGTCACCGCCATCGATCCGGCCGCCGAATCGGTCGAGGCCGCACGCCATCACGCCGCCACGGGCGGCTTGTCGATCGACTATCGCGCCGCCACCGCCGAGGAGATCGCGGCGGCCGGCGAGGTGTTCGATGCGGTGATCGCCTCCGAGGTGGTCGAGCACGTCGCCGATCTCGACCGCTTCGTCGGCACCGTGGCGGCGCTGACCCGGCCCGGCGGCCTCGCCCTCTTCACGACCATCAACCGCACCTTGCGCGCGCTCGCCTTCGCCATCGTCGGCGCCGAATACGTGCTGCGCTGGCTGCCGCGCGGCACGCACAGGTTCGACCGGCTGGTCCGGCCCGAGGAGCTGGCCGCCGCCTGCCGCGGCGCCGGCCTCGCTGTCGGCGACCGGCGCGGCTTCGTCTACGATCCGGTCCGTGACACCTGGCGCCTGTCGGAGCGGGATTTCGCGATCAATTACGGCCTCGCCGCGACGAGGCCGGGGGTGCCGTAGGCCTTCGCTGCTCGGGCTCGCGCGCGATCCTATCCTGCCGGGCGCTCGGCGCCCGGGCCGTCGCGACCGAGCAGGGCGAGCGTCTGCTCGTCGGCGACGCCGCCGCAGAATTTCTCCAGCGCCTGCCGGAATATCGCTCCGCCCGCAGCCTCGCGGAACAGGGTCATGGAGGAGCGGAACTTCATCGCGTCCGTGCTGCCGAAGACGGCCACGAGGGTGCGGTCCTCGACGGCGAGGACGGTCTTCGTCGCCAGCTCGAGCCGCGGCCCGAGCACCGGGTGGGCGAGGTAGGCGCGCGCCTCCTCGAGCGAGGCGATGCCGAAGACCTTTGCCGTCGGCGACCGCCCGAGCGCAGCGAGCTGGGGGAAGATGAACCACATCCAGTGGCTCTGCTTGGCGCCGCGGCGCAGCTCCTCGACCACGGTCTCGAAGACGGGGTTTTGTGCGGCGACGAAGCGTTCGAGGTGGAAGCGATCGCCGCTCATCGCGGTCTCCGAGTGGCGCCCGACACCGTCCGAGCGTACCGCGAGAGAGCCCCTCCCGCGGTACGGATGCTTCGCGGCCCTGCCGGGCGGCCTATTGCGCTGCCTTCGCCTTCTCGGCCTGGGCGCGCTTGACCTCCTCGGCGACGACCTTGATGCCGACATTGGTTTCGTCGAGCACCTTCTGCAGCTCCGGGCCGGGGATGAACACCCGGTCGATGCCCTGCGCCTTGTAGCGCTCGACGACGTCCGGATCGTCCAGCGTCGTCTTCATCGCCTCGGCGAGGACCTTCAGCCGCTCGGGCGGCGTGCCCTTCGGCGCCAGCACCAGAATCCGCTCCTCGAAGATGGTCGGCCAGCCGAGTTCCTTCGCGGTCGGCACGTCGGGCAGCAGCGGGCTGCGCTCCTCGGAGAAGACGACGAGAGGCCTGATCCCGTTCGCCTTGAAGTTCACGAACTCCGGCACCGAGAACAGCGACATCTCGGTATGCCCGCCGAGCAGCGACTTCAGCCGTACCGCGCCGCCGCCGGACTGCACGAAGCGGAAGGCGATTCCCGAATCCTTGGCGAACATCAGCGGCACGAAGTGCGGCAGGAGGCCGATATTGGTCGCGACGGTCACCGTGTCGGGCTTGGCCTTGGCGGCGGCGACGAGGTCCTGGATCGTCTTGTAGGGCGAGTTCTCGGGCACCCCGAGGCCGATCTGGATGCGGCCGATCTGACCGACCAGCTCGTAGGCATTGTGGTCGTAGTCGACGACCCCCATGGCGGGCGCGGTGAGCAGGCCCATGTGCCAGATGCCGATCGTGTACCCGTCCTTGTCGGCGTCCTTGATCATGCGCGTGCCGACGGTGCCGCCGGCGGCGCCGTTGTTGACGACGACGAGCGGCTGCGGCAGCCCTTTCGTCCGGTCGAGCGTCATCTGCATGATGCGGGCGACGAGATCGGTCGAGCCGCCGGCGGCGACCGGCACGATCACTCGGATGGGCTTGTCCGGATATTCCGCACGCGCCTCCACGGCGGCCAAGGCCCCGAGGAGGGCGAGGCCGGCGAGCATCCGGCCGAACAGGCTGGAAAGGGGCATTTCAGATCCTCCCTGGTTTTTTCTTCTCGTCGCATTGAACACGTCGCAGGGGTCGGCGCAACGTCGACGGGCCGCCGCTGCGGCGCTGGAGAGCAGCGCGTGGCGCGCCGCGATCGGCGCACCGGCCGGCCACGGCAATCCCTATCGGAGAAACTCGGGCGAGATGAGGCTCGGGATGAACAGGGCGACCTGCGGGAACAGGATCAGCAGCGCCAGCACGGCGAGCATCGGCAGCAGCATGATAAGGACTTCGCGCAGCGCATCCTTGACGCGGATGCCGGCGATCGAGCAGGCGATCAGGAGGCAGAGGCCGTAGGGCGGCGTGACGAGGCCGAAGGCCAGCGAGACGATGCCGATCATGGCGAAATGAACCGGGTCGAGGCCGGCCGAGCGCGCGAGCGGGTCCAAAATCGTGCCGACGATGATGATCGCCGGGATGGCGTCGAGGAAGCAGCCGACGACGAGGAAGACGAGGGCGATGAAGAAGCCGGTCTGGATCGGCCCCATCTGCCAGGTCGAGACGCCCTCGAGGATCTCGCGCGGGATCTGGTAGTAGGCGAGCAGCCAGCCGAACGTGCTCGCGGTGCCGACGCAGAAGAGGGCGATGCCGGCGAACCGGCCGGTGTCGACAAGCGCACGGTAGAGGCCGGCGGCATTCATCTCCCGATAGACGAGCAGCGACAGCGCGCCTGCATAGAGCACGGCGATACAGGCCGACTCGGTGGCCGTGAACCAGCCGAAGATCTTGCCGCCGATGATGATCGCCGGCGTGAAGAGGGCCGGTATCGAGACCAGGAAGGCGCCGATGAACGCCCCCCAGGTCGCCCGCGGATAGGTCGGATAGCCGCGCACCACGGCATAGGTGTGCACCGTCCCCATCTGGGCGAGCGCGATGAGGAGGCCGGGGACGATGCCGGCGAGGAACAGCGCGCCGATCGAGACGGTGAGGATGCCGCCCCAGACGATCATCAGGATCGAGGGCGGGATGATCACCGCGAGCACCGAGGAGACGGCGGTGATCGCCACCGAGAAGGAGTCGTCGTAGCCCTCCTTGCGCTGCGCCTCGATGAAGATCTTCGATTGGCTCGCCGCGTCGGCGGTCGAGGAGCCGGAGATGCCGGCGAAGAAGAAGGACAGGACGACGTTGATCTGCGCGAGGCCGCCCGGGAAATGCCCGACCATGGTCCGCGACAGCCGCATCAGCCGGTCGGTGATGCCGCCGACATTCATGAGGTTCGCGGTCAGGAGGAAGAACGGCACCGCCAAGAGGATGAAGGAGTTGTAGGCGTTGAACGTCTCCTGCATGAGCGTGACGGTATCGAGCCGCGGCTCGATCACGAGGATCGGCAGGCACGCAAGCGCCAGCGCGAAGGCCACCGGCACGCGCAGGAACATCAGCCCGAAGAACAGGCCGAACAGGATCAGCGCCGCCTGGCCGGAGGAGAGGACCGATCCGGTCATGGCCTTGCGATGTCCCCTGGCGTCGTGCCGGCGCGCGGCGCAGCGTTCGTGCCGCTCATCGAACGGTCCCTTCCGGCGTGAGGATCGGATCGGGCGGCAGCGGCTCGTCGCCACCGAGAAGGACGCTCGCTTCGTCCCACATCTGCTCGCCGAGGAAGACGACCCAGGTTACCCCCGTGATCGGCCAGGCGATGTGGATCATCCACAGCGGCAGCTCGGCCAGCTCCGAGGTCCGATACCAGGCGAACTCGGTGAAGGTGATCCCCGACCAGACGAACACGAGGGCGATGATCAGCACGCAGAAGCGCGCGAAGAGCCGCACCGCCGCCTCGCTGCGCCGCGACAGCTTCGGCCAGACGTCGACCTCGAAATGGGTGCTCTCGCGGACGCCGATCATGGCGCCGATCATCACCGTCCAGACGAGCAGGAAGCGCGCCATCTCCTCCGTCCAGATGTAGTGCGGGAGGATCTGCGTGAATCGCGAGAAGATCTGCAGCGTGACCGGGATCACGAGGATCGCCGTCGAGAGCGCGACCAGCCAGTTCAGCAAAGTCGCGTACCAGCCCGTCAGGCGCCGCCAGCCGCGGCGCCAGCCTGAGATCGCCGTGTTCATGAAAGCCCCCGATGCGGAGAGAGCGGCGGCCGGGATCCCGCCCGGCCGCCGCATCGGAACGCTGCTCGCGCGCGATTACCGCTTACTTGACGTTGTTGATCTTCTCGAGGATCTCCTCGGCGCCGATCTCCTTGGCGTAGGCGGCGAGCACCGGGTCGACGAGCTTCTTCATCTCCTCGCGGTCGGCGAACGGGATCCGCTTCAGCTTGCCGGCCTTCTCGAGCGCGTCGAGCTTGGCGCCGTCCTCGCTCGATTCGATCTGCCGGCCGTGCGCGCCGCCTTCCTTGCCGGCCTTGAGCACGCATGCCTGCAGCTCCGGCGGCAGGTTGCGGAAAGTCTTGCCCGAGAAGGCGAGCGGCCGGATGGTGATGGCGTGCTCGGTCATCGACAGGTCGGGCGCGACCTCGAAGAACTTCATCGCCTCGACGCCGGCGGCCTCGTTCTCGCCGGCGCTGATGACGCCGTTCTGGATCGCGTTGTAGACCTCGTTGTAGGCGATCACGGTCGGCGACATGCCGGTCGCGGCGAAGGTGCGGCTCCAGATCGGCGCGCCCTGCACGCGGACCTTGAGGCCCTTCATCTCGGCGAGGTTGCGGACCGGCTTGTTGACGAAGATGTTACGGACGCCGCCGCCGGCATAGCCGATCAACATGACGTCGGCCTTCTGGGCGATCTCGTCGGCGATCGGCTTCAAGAGATCCTGGTCGAGCACCTTGTTCCAGTGGTCGAGGTCGCGGAACAGGAACGGCGCATCGATGAACGGCGCCGCCTTCGAGAAGGTCGACATGTGCGCCGGCGAGACGATGGCGTAGTCGACCGCGCGGCCCTGCGACATGTATTCGAAATACTGCTTCTCGAGGCCGAGCTCGCTGTTCTTGTGCAGCACGAACTCGATCGGCTTGCCGTAGCAGGCCTTCACGACGTCGGCGAACTTGACCATCGCCTTGGTGAAGGCGTGGTCGTCGTTGAACTGGGAGGCGCCGTGCAGGGTGATCGGCTGCTGGGCCTCGGCCGACAGTCCGAAGGTCACGGCGATCGCGAACGCGCCGAGGATCTGGCGTCTCATGCTGTCTCTCTCCCTATGTTTTTGGCGCTCTCTGAGACGAGGCGTTGGGGGGGAGTATGGCAAAAGGTCGGCGGAGGTCCAGCCTCCTTTCGGAGCGTCTCCTTGGCCCGGGCGGTCCGGCGCCCGCGTGACACTCGGTCTCCTGCCCGGAATCGTCCCCGGCGGTGCGCGCCGCGTATCTCAGTCGCGGCCGGCGAGGAAGCGGTAGACGCCGACCGTGCGGTCGAGGACGACGAACAGCACGATGCCGACGAGCGCGAGGACGAAGGAGATCGCCGGGATGACCGGCGTCATGCCGCCGACATTCATGCGCTGGAACATCTCGACCGGCAGCGTGCGCTGGCCGAAGCCGGAGAGGAACAGCGCCAGCGTCACATTGTTGAACGACAGGATGAAGGTGAAGATGAAGGCCGCGATCAGCCCGGTCTTCAGCTGCGGCGCCATCACGTGCACGAAGGTCTGCAGCGGCGTCGCGCCGAGCACGGCGCTGCTCCATTCGAGCCGCCGGTCCATCGCCACGACGCTGACGAGCAGCGTCCGGAAGGCGAAGGGAATGGTGATGACGAGATGGGCGATGACGAGGCCGACGAACGTCTCCGCAAGGCCGATCGTCTCGAAATAGGCGAGCAGGGCGAGCGCCAGCACGATCTGCGGGATCATGCGCGGGCCGGTGATCCAGGTCTCGAGCGCGTCGCGGCCGCGCAGGCCGCCGCGCTGGATGACGAAGGCGCACGGCAGGGCGATGACGATCGCCACGATCGCCGCCGCCATGGCGAGCCAGAAGCTGCGGACGATGGAATCGAGCAGCACCGGATCGTTGAAAATCGCCACGAACCAGCGGGGGCTGATGCCGACCGGCGGGAAGGAGATCCGCGCCACCGCGGTCAACGCCACGGGAAAGGTGATCAGCACCGGCAGCAGCATCAGCGCGACGACGACCCAGACGAAGATCCGCAAGCCGAGCATCACACCATCTCCCATTCGCCGCGGCGGGAGAGGCGGTTCATCGCGTGCGAGAAGAGATAGGTGATGGCGACGACGATGACGAGCAGCACGATGGCGAGCGCGGCCGCCAGCGGCCAGTTCAGCAGTTCGGTGCCGTAGCTGAAGATCTGCAGCGGAATCACCTTGATGCGTTGCGCGCCGATCAGGATGGGGACGAGGTAGGACGAGGTCGAGAGCGCGAAGACGAGGATCGAGGTGGCGACGAGCCCCGGCATCGAGAGCGGCAGGATCAGCGTGACGACGATCCGCGGCACGCCGGCGCCGAGCATGCGGGCGGCGTTGATCTTGTCCTGCGGGATCGCCTGCAGGCTCGAGACGAGGATCAGCACGGCGAAGGGGATGTGCTCGTAGGCGAGGACGGCGACCAGCGCCGGCATGCTGCGCAGCCATTGCAGCGAGCCGTCGATCAGGCCCATCGACGACAGGGCCTGCTGCAGCACGCCGTAGGGCAGCAGCAGGATGTACCAGCCGAGAATGCCGACGATGACGTTGACGAACAGCGGCAGCAGGCAGGCGACCGAGATCAGCGTGCGCTCCCAGCCACTGATCTTGGTGATGTAATAGGCGACCGGATAGGAGATGAGCAGCGTGACGAGCGTGGTCCAGAAGCCGACCAGCAGCGAGTTGATCGTGATCTCCAGATAGAAGGGATCGGTGAAGATCTTCAGGTAGTTCACGGCGGAATGCGGCGGCCGCAGGTTCTGGGGGGTCGGCTGCTGCGACAGGAGGCTGAGGTCGACGAGCTGCACAAGCGGCGCGGCGAAGAAGACGAACAAGAGCGCCATCACCGGCAGCAGCAGGAGCAGCGACAGGATCGCCTGTCGTCGCGCTGGCCGGGTCGTGGCGGCGTCTTCAGCCATCGGCGCGGTCCCTCGCCAAGAGGATGACGCGGCTCCTCGGGAAGGAGAAGTGGATCGTCTGCCCGGCGGCATAGGGCGGGCCATCGGTGGGCGGCATCGCCAGGGCGTGCAGCGCGTCGCCGCCCGAGGCGATCACATAGTCGAAGTGGCTGCCCTTGAAGATCGCGTCGGAAACGCGCCCCTCGAGGCTCTCGGCGGTCGGCGCGCGATGCAGGGCGACGCTTTCGGGGCGGATCGCGACGGTCTGCTTGCCGCCCTTGGCGAGGCCGTTCGGCGCGGGCGCGACGAAGCGCATGGCGCCGCGCCGCAGCACCGCCTCGCCGGCGCCGACCTGCTCGACCTCGCAGTGCAGGATGTTGGCGTCGCCGACGAAGGTGCAGACGAACTCGTTCGGCGGCCGGTTGTAGACCGCGTCGGGCGTGTCGATGCACTCGATCCGGCCGCGCCGCATCACGGCGATGCGGTCGGACATGACGAGCGCCTCCTCCTGGCTGTGCGTCACGAGCAGCGTGCTGACATGCAGCTCGGCATGGATGCGGCGCAGCTCGATCTGCATCTCCTTGCGCAGCGCGGCATCGAGATTGGACAGCGGCTCGTCGAGCAGCAGCATGTCCGGCCGCGTCACCAGCGCGCGGGCGAGCGCCACGCGCTGCTGCATGCCGCCGGACAGCTGCGAGGGGAATTTCTCGGCCACGCCCGGCAGGCGGACGAGCTCCAGCATCTCGTGGACGCGCCGCTCGATCTCCGGCTGCGCCACGCCGCGGATCTTCAGCCCGTAGGCGATGTTGCCGAAGGCGTTCAGATGCGGGAACAGCGCCCAGGACTGGAAGACGAGGCCCAGGCCGCGCTTGCGCGGCGCCAGCGCATTGGCAGCCTGCCCGCGCAGATAGACCGTGCCGCTGTCCGGCTGGATCAGTCCGGCGACGAGGTTGAGCGAGGTCGTCTTGCCGCAGCCGGACGGACCGAGCAAAGTAAGGAACTCGCCCTTGCGCATGTCCAGGGACAGGCTGTCGAGGACCACCTGTCCCTGGAAGATCTTCGAAACCTTCTCGAAGCGCAGAATGGCGTCCGTGCCGACTTGCATTGTCATCAGTCCAACGAAAGTCGGTCAGCGGGGCGTGCGGGCATCGGGCACGGGCTCCACGAGGGCGCCCATGCCACCCCAAAGCGAAGGCGAGCGCAACCGAGCTACTTGACTTCGCGCGTCCAGCGCTCGATCCAGCCGGGCCGCGCGGCGTTGATCGCCCGCCAGTCGAGATCGATGAACTTGTCGAGATCCTCCGGGCCCATGCCGAGCTCGGTCTTCAGCTCGGGCGTGATCTTCGCCCACGCATCCTTGGAGGCGCTGAGCGTGCCGGACTCCATGCGCTTGGCCTGGAACTCGTCGCTGAAGTAGAGGTTCACGTATTCGTAGGCCGCCGCCTCGCAGGGCGCGCCCTTGACCATCGACATGCCGGTATTGGCCGTCGGCGAGCCTTCCGCGGGCAGCGAGAAGCGGATCGGCAGCCCTTTTGCCCGCAGCGCCGGGGCGATGTTGTTCGAGTTCACCGCGATCCAGAGGTCGCCGAGCTGGAACAGGTTCGACATCTCCGACGACCAGGTGAAGATGGTGTTCTTCGGCGTGATCTCCTTGGTCGCCACGAAGCCCGGATCGATGTTCGCCTCCCCGCCGCCGTTGATGCGCGCCAGCATGACGAGCGCCGCGGTGCCCATGCTGCTCTGCGGGGCGGTGATGCCGAGGCGCCCTGCATATTCCGGTTTCTTCAGGTCGGCCCAGGATTTCGGCACCGGCAGATTGTTCTTCTTCAGCTCTTCCTCGTTGTAGAGGATGCCGACGCCGACGACGCCCGCAGTCAGCGTCTCCGGCTTTCCGGACGGCCCCTTCGAGAGCGCCCAGGCCGGCAGCTTCTTGAGGTTCGGCGCCTTCTCGACGTCGATCGGCGCGCAGCCGCCCTTGTCGCAGGCGGCGATGCCGATCGGCACGTCCCACTGGACGATGCTGACGCGCGGATTGGCGCCCTGCGCGGTGAGGCGATCGACCATCATCACCGAGCCGATGGCCTCGGTCACGAGCTCGACGCCGAACTTCTCCTTCAGCTTCGGCGCGATGAAGGCCATCACGTCTTCGCGGTGGTTCGGGGCTATGGCGAGATAGACCTGCATCTGCGTGCAGGCCTCCTGGGCCAGTGCCGAGACGCCCGCCGAGACGGGAAGCGTGGCCGCTGCAATGCCGGCCATCGCCGCCCATCCCAGCGCCCGGCGGCGGAGGGACGTGCTCCTGGAGCGGATCTCTCGATGCATGATCATGGTCACCTCGTTTCTGGAAGAGCTGAAAGCCACCACCCGCCTGCGCCCACGCCGCGAGCCGTCTGCCGGCGATCGACCCGGCGCATCGACAGGCCCGCTGATCGAATTCTGAGCACTACGGCTCCTCGCCAATGTACTGTATGCGGCTATCGGTACAAACTGCAATGATCGCCCGGAGCGCCTGCAAGGATCGTGCCCGAGGTCGCGGGAAACCCTCCGTTCCGCCCGTAAGCGATATCCACCCGTCACGTCGCAGGCGGCATGCGGCGGCCCCCGACCGGCGAGGAGAACGTGGTGCGCGGATTGCACCTTCGTGGTCATAGAGTACATTCCCGGCGACGTTCCGCATTGATAAGGACCTGTTCTCGTATGGCGACCTCCGAAGTCACTCTCGACTCGATCTTGCAGGCCGTGCCGCAGGGCGCCGAGTCGGTCTTCCCGAAGGCGGAATATGACGCGCGGCTCGAGCGTCTGCGCGGCAGCATGAAGGAGAGGGGCTTCGATCTCGTCCTGCTCTCCGGGCCCGAGAATGTCTTCTATCTGTGCGGTCAGCAATCCCCCGGCTACTACACGTTTCAGTCGTTGTGCGTGCCGGTCACCGGCGAGCCGTTTCACGTCGTGCGGGCGCTCGAGGCGCCGAACGCCAAGCTCAACACCTTCATCACCGACATCACCGGCTATGCCGACGACGAGCATCCGGCGACGGTGCTGGCGGCGGCGATCAAGCAGCGCGGCTGGCAGGGCAAGCGGATCGCGGTAGACCAGAACGGCTGGTTCCTGACCGTCAACCTCTACAATCGCCTCGTCGCCGAATGCGGCCCGCTGCTCGACTGCTCCGGGCTCGTCGAGCCGCTCCGCCGCGTGAAGTCGAAGCTCGAGACCGAGCAGATGGAAGCTGCCGGACGGGCCAATGACGAGGGCATGCGGTCGGGCCTCGCGGTGACGCGCGCCGGCGCCAGCGAGAACGACATCGCCTCGGCGATCATGGCGGCGTCGATCAAGGCCGGCGGCGAGTATGTCGGCATGGAGCCTTTCGTCACCTCCGGGCCGCGCTCGGGAGTTCCGCACACCACCTGGCGGCGGCGCAGGATCGAGCCGGGCGACGTCACGGTGCTCGAGACGGCGGCCTGCTACAACCGCTATCACGTGGCCTCGTTCCGGACCGTCGCCTGCGGGAACATCCCGCAGCTCGCACGCGACATGTACAAGGTCTGCGCCGAAGGCCTCGAGACCGCGATCGACAGACTGCGCGTCGGCAATACCTGCGCGGACGTACACAATGCCGTGCAGGCGATCATCGACCGGAACGGTTTCACCGCCGGCTACCGCAAGCGAACCGGCTACAGCATGGGCATCTCGTTCGCGCCGGACTGGGGCGAGGGCAACATCCTCAGCCTGTTCCGCGGCGTCGACGTGCCGCTCGAGCCCGGCATGGTGTTCCACGTGCCGATCACGCTGCGCGAGTACAACAAGTGGACGGTCGCGGTCAGCGAGACGGTGATGGTGACCGAGGCCGGGCCGAAGACCTTCAGCACAATTAGCCGCGAACTCGTGCAGGCCTGACGGGCGGAGAGGAAGATCCGCCGTGCTTGATCGAACGCGTAACATCCCCGAGCCGGACATCGCGCTCGCCGAGCGGATGTTCGATGTCCTGGCGCGCGAGACCGCCGACACGCGCGGCGTCACTCGCGCCGCCTTCGGCAAGGGCGAGCAGTTCGCGCACGATCTCGTCATCGCGGAGGCGAAGAAGGTCGGCTTGCCGACCTTCGTCGATGCCGGCGGCAATCTCTACGTCCGGCTCGAAGGCACCGGCCCCGAGCGCAAGACGATCCTCGTCGGCTCGCATCTCGACTCGGTGCCGATGGGCGGCAATTTCGACGGCGCGGCCGGCGTCCTGTGCGGCCTGTCGATCATCATCGCCTGGCAGCGCGCCGGCTTCCGCCTCGCCGACGATCTCGTCCTGATGGTCACCCGAGCCGAGGAGAGCAACTGGTTCCCGCACTCCTATATCGGCTCGAAATCGGCGCTCGGCCTGCTGCCCGCCTATGCGCTCGACGTGCGCCGCTCCGATACCGGCCGCACGCTCGCCGAGCACATGGCCGAGCTCGGCCTGCGGCCGGACGAGGTGCGCGCCGGGGTGCCGCAGATCAGGCCGGAGGACATCCGTGCCTATATCGAGATGCACATCGAGCAGGGGCCGATCCTGATCGAGAAGGACCTGCCGGCGGCGCTCGTCACCGGCATTCGCGGCAGTTTCCGCTATCGTGAGGCGCGGGTGCTTGGTGAGTACGCGCACTCCGGCGCGGTACCGCGGCAGTATCGCCACGATGCGGTGATCGGCGCCGCCGACCTCATCATGCGGCTGCAGAACGAGTGGCTGCGCATGGAGGCGGCGGGCCACGACATGGTCTACACCGTCGGCATGCTGTCGACGGACCCGGCGCAGCACGCCTTCAGCAAGATCTCCGGCGACGTGCGCCTGTCGATCGACGTGCGCAGCCATGATGTTCGCACTCTGGAAGAGATGCGCGAGCGGCTGCTGGCCATCGTCCGCGACGTCGAGACGGCGCAGCGCGTGCGGATCGATCTCGGCGCGCTCACCGGCAGCGAGCCGGCCGTCATGGATGCCGGGCTGCTCGAGACCTTCGGCGAGGCGATGGTGAGGGCCGGCACGCCGCGCTTTGCGATGGCCTGCGGGGCCGGGCACGACGCGGCCGTGTTCGCCGGGCAGGGCGTGCCGACGCTGATGCTGTTCGTGCGCAACCAGAACGGCAGCCACAATCCGGACGAGGCCATGCAGATCGCCGATTTCGCGGTCGTCACGCGCGTGCTCGCGCAGGGCCTTGCGATGATGTCCTGACATGGATCTCGGGCTCTCCGGCAAGGTCGCCCTCGTCACGGCGGCGAGCGAGGGTCTCGGTTACGCCTGCGCCGAGCGCTTCGCCGCGGAAGGCTGCCGGATCGCCATCTGCGGCCGGCGGACGGACGTGCTCGAGGACGCGCGCGAGAAACTCTCGGCCGGCGGGGCGGATGTCCTCGCGGTCCCCGCCGATCTCACCGATGCCGGCGCCATCGCCGCCCTGGTCGAGCGGACGACAACCCATTTCGGCGGGCTCGACATCCTCGTCGCGAATTCGGGCCACGTCGACTATGGCGGGCTCGAAGATCTCACCGATGCGCAGTGGCGGAGCGCCTGCGATCTCCTCCTGATGAGCGTTGTCCGGCTGACGCGCGCCGCGATCCCGCCGATGCGGGCGAGGGGTTCCGGCGACATCGTCATCCTCGGCTCGGCGACGGTGAAGGAGCCGCCGCCGCATCTGATCGCCTCGACCGTCATGCGCCTCGGCGTCGTCGGCCTGGCGAAAACGCTCGCCCGCACGCTGGCGCCCGACAACATCCGCGTCAACGTCGTCGCCCCCGGCTATTTCGATACGGGGCGCGTCAGGCGGCGTGTCGGCGCGCTGGCGGCAGACGAGGGATTGACGCGCGACGAGGCGGCGATGCGGGTATCCGGCGGCCTGCCGGTCGGCCGCATCGGCGCGGCGGAGGAGCTCGCCGAGCTCGTCGCGTTCGTCGCCAGCCGCAAGGCCGGCTTCATGACCGGCTCGATGATCACGATCGACGGCGGAGGCACGCATGCTCTGTTTTGAGGTTCTGCGGCCATGAGCGCTTCGGCGACGCTCCGCCTCTACGCAGCGGATCTGAACTATCCGCGCGAGCTGCAGGTGCACACGGCCGCCTCCGGGCTCGTGGCCTCGCTGGCGGCGCGCTACCTCGTCATCGAGCGCTCGGACGGCTTTGCCGGCGCCGGCGAGGTGCGCGCGAACATCTCCTATCTCGCGCATATCCCCGAAAGCGCCGTCGCCCCGGCGATCGTCGACCTCTGCCGACGGCTGCCGTGGAGCGCGCCGCCCGAGGAGATTCTGAAGACGGTGCAGGGCCTGAACGCGAGCGTTCCGCACGTCGCCACGGCGGCGGTGGAGAACATGCTGATCGAGGGCATCGCGCGCCGCGACGGCATCCCGGTCGCCCGGCTGCTCGGCGGCGATTGGCAGGCGGCGGTCGAGACCAATCAGTGCCTGTTCTGGAGCCCGGACGAGGTCTTCGACCGCCTCGCCGAGCGCTACCTCGGCGAGGGCTTTCGACAGCTCAAGGTGCGCATCGCGGTCGGCGGCTTCGACCAGGATCTCTCCCGCCTGCGCCGTCTGCGCGAGCGCGCCGGACCGGACGTGTCGATCGCCGTCGACGCCAACGGCGCCTGGGATGCCGACGAGGCGATCGACAAGCTGCGAGCGCTGGAGCCGATCGGCCTCTCCTATGTCGAGCAGCCGACGACACCGGGCGACTGGAGCGCCTTTCGCAAGGCGCTCGGCGCGACCTCGATCCCGCTGATGGTCGACGAGGGCCTCGCCTCCGACGCCGATGTCGACGCGCTGTGCGCCATCGGCGCCCCGGCGCTGGCGCATCTGAAGATCGTCAAGCTCGGCGGCCCGACGCAGGTCGTCGCCGCCATGACGCGTTTTCGCGATGCCGGCGTCGGCGTCATGGTCGGGCAGATGAACGAGGGCGCGCTGGCGACCGCGATCACCGCGCACTGCGTCATGGCGCTCGGGCCGCGCTATGCCGAGCTCTACGGCTGCTACGGGCTGCTCGACGACGTCACGCCCGGCGTTTCCTACGCGGGCGGAGCGATTCGCACGCCGCCGGGCCCAGGCCTCGGCACCATGTTCGACCCCGCCCGGTGCCGGCTCCTCTGGAGCGAGGATTTTCTTGGCTGAGGTGCAGCGACTTTCGCCGGCAGCGGCCGACGCGGCATCGTGCTACGAACCGCGGGCCACACACCGGCCGAAACGTTCTCAAGGAGGAATGAGCCATGCCCTCGACCCCGACGCTGACGGTTCTGGGCGGCGGCGCGGCGCATGGGCTCGTGCACGAACTGGCGCCCGCGCTCGAGCGGGAGACGGGCCATGCCATCGACGGCACCTTCGACGCGGTCGGCAAGATCGCGGCCCGCATCCGCGCCGGCGCACGGCCGGACATCATCGTCCTCACCGCGGCACTGATTGCCGAGCTCACGGGTGAGGATCATCTCGCGCAGGGCTCCGCGGCGGAGATCGGCTCCGTCGCAACGTCCGTCGCCGTACGCGCCGGCGACCCGGTCCCGGCGATCGACACCGCCGACGGGCTCTGCGCCGCACTCCTCGGCGCCGGCGAGATCTTCTTTCCCGATCCGCAGCTGGCGACCGCCGGCATCCATTTCACCAAGGTCATGGGCCGGCTCGGTGTGCTCGAGCAGCTCGCGCCGCGCCTGCGCCCGTTTCCCAACGGCACGACGGCGATGCGCGAGCTCGCCGCGACCAGCAGCGACAGGCCGATCGGCTGCACGCAGCTGACCGAGATCCTCGCCACGCCGGGACTAGTCGCCGTCGGGCCGCTTCCGGAAGGATACGGGCTGACGACCGTCTACACCGCCGCGATCGGAAGCCACGCCGCCCCGCCGGCCGTCGCCGAGCGGTTCGTCTCCATCCTCACAGGCCCGGAGACCGGCCCGATCCGTCACCGCCTCGGCTTCCGCTAGGCCGCACCCGCCCGCGGATCATCGCGGTACGTCCCGCCGGTCAGAGCGACTCCGCCGCCGGCACGCGCCGGAAGCGCCGCCGCATCGCCGCCGCCACGGGCAGGACGATCGATCCGACGACGAGGACCAGAAGCGCCACCGAGAGCGGCCGCTCGACGAAGATCGACAGGCTGCCGAAGGACAGGAGCAGCGACTGGCGCAGCGACGTCTCGAGCAAGGGCGCCAGCACCAGGGCGAGCACCATGGGGGCGCGCGGAATGTCGAGCTTCATCATCAGCCAGCCGACGAGCCCGAAGGCGAGGCAGATCCAGACCGTCGCCATGTCGAGCGTCGCGGCGTAGGCGCCGACCAGCGAGATGGCGAGGATGCCGGGCGCGAGGAACACGTAAGGTACGCGCAGCAGCGAGGCGAAGAGCGGCGCCAGCGGCAGGTTGATGACCAGCAGGATGAGATTGCCGATGAACATGCTGGCGATCAGGCCCCAGACGAGCGGGCCCTGCTGGCTCATCAGCATCGGCCCCGGACGGATGCCGTGCAGGATCAGGGCCGCGAGCAGCACCGCCGTGCTCGCCGAGCCCGGTATGCCGAGCGCCAGCATGGGAATGCAGGCGGCGTGCGAGGCCGAGTTGTTGGCGGATTCGGCGGCCGCGACCGCGTCGATGGCCCCCTTGCCGAAGCGCTCGGGATGCCGGCTGAAGCGCTTCTCCGTCACATAGGCTATCAGCGCCGCGATCGTCGGGCCGGCGCCCGGCATGATGCCGACGAAGAAGCCGACGAGGCCGCCGCGCACGATCGCGAGGCGGCTCTCCGCCCATTCCTGCGAGGTCAGCCACATGTCGCGCAGCCGGGTGCGGATCGGCTCGATCTGGTGCGCGCGCTCGAGCGAGGAGAGGACCTCGGCGATGCCGAAGATGCCGATGGCTACCGGAAGGAAGTCGATCCCTTCGAGCAGCTTCACCTGGCCGAAGGTGATGCGCGGCGCACCGGCGATCGGGTCGGTCCCGACGAGGGCGACCATCAGCCCCATGCAGGCGGCGATGAGCGCCCGCACCGGCGAGTTGCCGCCGAGACTGGCGGTCGCGGTGATGCCGAGCGCGGCGAGGAGGAAATATTCCGGCGCGTTGAACTTGAGCGCGAACTCGCTCAGCGGCGGGGTGACGAAGACCACCGCGACGACCGCGCCGATGCCGGCGAGAAAGGAGCCGATGGCGGCGATGCTGAGCGCCGCGCCGGCCCGGCCGCGGCGGGCGATCTGATGGCCGTCGATGGCGGTCATGACGCTCGCCGCCTCGCCGGGCACGTTGACGAGGACGGAGGTCAGCGTGC
The DNA here is from genome assembly GCA_023430145.1 of Pseudomonadota bacterium. Taxonomy (GTDB): domain Bacteria; phylum Pseudomonadota; class Alphaproteobacteria; order Rhizobiales; family Methylopilaceae; genus JAEZCD01. The sequence goes on along the minus strand of JAEZCD010000146.1, from coordinate 16,496 downwards.
CGCCGTACTGGCCGCCATACATGATCCCCGCCAGCATCATGATCGCCGTCACCGGCGGCACGCCGAAGGTGAGCGGCAGCAGCAGCGCCATGCCGGCCGCCGGCCCGATGCCCGGCAGCGCGCCGACGATCTGCCCGATCAGCACCCCGACGAAGATGAAGGCCAGGTTCATCGGCGTGAAGCACGTCGCAAAGCCCTGTCCGAGGAGTTCGAGCGACTCCATGCGCCGAAGCTCCTTCGCTCAGATGCCGAACGGGCCGGTCGGAAGCGCGATTCCGAGCCAGCGCACGAAGACGAGATAGATGACGCCGAGCGTGATCGCCGCAGCGATCAGGCTCGACTGGACCGTCTGCCGCAGGACGACGATCAAGAGGAACAGAAGGAACAGCGCAAGGCTCGGCAGCATGCCGAGGATCGGCGCGAGGATCGCGAGCCCGGCGAGCGCCGCATAGGTCATGCCCGCGCGCTCGAGACCCGTCCGGTCCGGCCATTCGGCGACCTGCTGGCCGGCCGTCCGCCAGGCTTCCGCGAACTGCAGGAGAAAGAGAACGACGCCGGTGACGACGATCAGGCGCGGAAAGAATCCAGGCCCCGGCGTCGTATCGCTCCAGTACGGAAGATCCCAGCTTTCGACCAGCACCGCGACCGACAGGGCGAGTATCATCCCGCCTGGGACGAAATTGCTCAGTCTCATCCCTGTCGGCCCCGATTCCAGTGTTTATTGTGCAGGCTTCTTGGCGAGGCCGAGCTCGGTCATCAGGACCCGCAGCTTGGCCTGCTCGTCCTTGAAGTAGGCGTCGGCCTTGTCGAGGCCATAGAAGTCGCTGCGCTGGAACTTGGCCTTCAGCCCGTCCTGCCAGGTCTTGGTGGCGACGACCTTGCGGAACTTGTCCTCCCACCACTTGGCGACTTCGGGATCGAGACCGGGCGGGCCGGAAACGCCCCAGAACTGGCCGAACACGACGTCGACGCCCTGCTCCTTGGCGGTCGGCACGTCCTTGTAGCTATCCTCCGGACGGCGCTTCTCCGACAGGATGGCGAGCGGGCGCGCCTTGCCGGCCTGGATCTGCGGCAGGCCCTCCTCGAGCGTGGCGAAATGGCCCTCGACATTGCCGCCGAGGAAGGTGGCCAGTGCCGCCGAGCCGCTCTCGTAGGGGATGTAGCCGAGCTTGACGCCGGCCGCCTTCTCGATCTGCGCGGTGGCGAGATGGTCGGTGCCGCCCGAGGCCGCGCCGGCGATGCGCAGCTTGCCGGGATTGGCCTTGGCCGCGTCGATGAAGTCCTTCAGCGTCTGGTAGGGCGAGTTCGGCTGGACCAGGAAGACCAGCTCCGACTGGATGAAGCCGGCGATCGGCACGGTCTGGTCGATCACCGAGGGCGTGCCCTGCACGATCGGGGTAGCGAACACCGGTGAGGCGAGCGTCAGGAGGATCCCCTCGTCGCCCTTCTTGCCGAGCACGTAATTGTAGGCGTTCGAGTGCGAGCCGCCGGTGCGGTTCTGAACCACGACCGGGAAATCGACGATCTTCTCGTCCGCCATGATCTTGGCGACGGTGCGCATGATCACGTCGGGCGTGCCGCCGGCGCCGGATCCCGTCGTGATCTCGACCGGTCCTTTGGGTGCACGTCCCTGCGCCATGGCCGCCGTCGTCGCCACGCTGAGCGCGACAAGCCCAGAAACGGCACAGAGTGCAGCAATTCCTAAGGGCTGAGACCAACTCGCGTGATTGGTTCGATCAAATTCTTTATTGGCCGGCATTCCATCCTCCCTACTTTATGACGCTGCTTTGCTGTGAAGCTTAGTGGCCTTCTACACGCCGCGTCAATGTTCGTGACGAGGCACCTCTTTCACGAGTTCACGAAGTGGACGGCCGGCTTCGGACGGGTATCGACTGATAGCGAGAACACGTCCGGCCGGCTGTAATGGCCGACGGGGTCGAAATCATAGCGGCCGCGTATCACCGCGCGACGGTCGATCTCCGCCGTGATCACCGCCTCCTCGTCCCAGACCGGCCCGGCCAGCACCGTGCCGAGCGGATCGACGATCGCCGCCCCGCCGCGGGAGACGATGCTGTCGGGATCGCTCGGCAGGCTGGAGGCGTAGTCGGCCGGGTAGTCGGAGCGGCGGCAGAACTGGTTGGTCGTCAGCACGAAGCAGCGGCCCTCGAGGGCGATGTGCTGCATCGAGGGCAGCCAGGTGGGCCGCCCGTCCGCCGTCGGCGCGCAGTAGATCTCGATGTGCTGGGCATACATCGCGGTACGCAGCATCGGCATGTAGTTCTCCCAGCAGATCACCGCGCCGAGGCGGCCGAGCGCGGTCTCGTGTACCTGCAGCGTCGAGCCGTCGCCGAAGCCCCAGACGAGCCGCTCGGAGGCCGTCGGCATCAGCTTGCGGCGCTTGCCGAGCAAGCGGCCGTCCTCGTCGAAGTAGAGAACCGCGCAATAGAGCGTCCCGCCCTCGCGCTCGATGACGCCGATGACGAGAACGACCGAATTCTGCCTCGCGATCGTCGCCAGGGCGTCGACGGCGGGGCCGGGCACGTCGATCGAGGACTCGTGGTAGAGGCGGAACTGCTCGCGCCCCTCCGGGGTCCGCGCGCCGATGATCGAGCCGAGATTCGTGCCGCGCGGATAGGCGGAGACGAACGCCTCCGGAAACAGCACCAGGCGCGCCCCCGCGGCGCGCGCCTGGGCCGTGAAGTCCCGCACTTTGGCGAGCGTGCGGGCGACGTCGAAGGCGACCGGCGCCGCCTGCACGCAGGCGGCGATGAACGGCGCGCCCGGATTGCCACCGGCAGGGCCGGCCGAAGATCCATCCATGTCGAACAACCTCGTAACTGTCATGTCAGATTGGCATGTCAGTTTGACCCCGGCAAAGCCTTTCTCTATGCCGTCCCGTGAAGCATGGAGCGGATGATGCGCATTGCAATTCTCGGAGCCGGCGCGATCGGCGGCTATTTCGGCGGCAGGCTGGTCGAGGCCGGCGAGGACGTGACGTTCCTCGTCCGTCCCGAGCGCAAGGCGCGGCTGCTGCAGCACGGCCTCCGCATCGAGAGTGTCTACGGCGACGCGACGCTGCCGGTGACGGCGCGCACGGCGGACGAGGTGACCGAGCCGTTCGACGTCGTCCTCCTCACCTGCAAGGCCTACGACCTCGACGCGGCCATCGACGCCATCCGCCCCGCCGTCGGTCCCGGCACCGCGGTGCTGCCGCTGCTCAACGGCCTCGACCACATCGACCGCCTGAACCGGGAGTTCGGCGCGGAGCGGGTGCTGGGCGGGCTCGCCAAGATCGCCGTCAACGTCACGCCCGACGGCGTCGTCAAGCACCTCAACGACTGGCGCTACATCACCTTCGGCGAGCAGAGCGGCGAGATCAGCCCGCGCGTGCTCGCCCTGCAAGCGGCGCTCGAACGCTCGGGCGCGGTGGCCGCGGCGGTTCCCGACATCTTCCAGAAGATGTGGGAGAAGCTCGTCCATCTCGCGACGATCGCCGGAATGACGACCCTCATGCGCGCCAGCGTCGGCGAGATCGCGCGCACCGAATACGGCACAGAGGTCATGAGCCGCTTCCTCGACGCCAATGCCGAGATCGCGGCCCGGGAGGGTTTTCCGCCGTCCGCCGCCTTCCTCGACGAGTACCGCGCCCTGCTCGCCGACAAGACCGCGCCCTACACCGCCTCGATGCTGCGCGATCTCGAGCGCAACGGGCCGGTCGAGGCCGACCACATCATCGGCTTCATGCTGCGCAAGGCGCAGGCGCACGGCCTCGACACCACGGTGCACGAGATCTCCTACGTCCATCTGAAGGCCTATGAGGAGCGCCGTGCCGCCGGACGCCTCTGAGCGGCGACCCGGCCGCGCCGGCCGGCCTGCGGCGGCGACGCAGCAGCGAGCCGCGAGGCGTACGGCACGCCAGGCGGAGCGCGACGGCTCGGCGCCCGCGGCGAACCGGGCCTACACACGGATCGTCGACCTGATCTTCGATCGCCAGCTTCGGCCCGGCGAGCGGACCTCGGTCAACCTCCTCGCCGAGCGGCTCGGCCTCGGGCGTACACCGGTGAAGGAGGCCATCACCCGGCTGCAGGCCGAGGGCGTGCTGTCGGTCGTCGGCCGCAGTGGTACGACCGTCAGGAGCCTCGGCGCGGAGGAGGCGAGGCAACTGTTCGCGCTGCGGCGGCTGCTCGAGGCCGCCGCGGTGCCGGACGCGGTCCGCAGGGTGACGCCGCGGCAGCTGAAGGCCTTGCGCGGCCTGCTCGAGGAGATGCGTGCGGCGTCGTTCCGCCCCGGCAGCGCCGATGCGGTGGCGCGCTTCATCCACGCCAATGCCGCGCTGCATGCGGGCATCGTCGCCGCGGCCGGCAATCCCTTCCTCGACCGCCTCTACGCGCAGATCCAGGTCCAGGCGCAGATCGTCGCCTATCTCGCCCACCGCGGCTACGACCCGGAGGCGGCCGAGCGGCGGCACAGCGAGCACGAGGCGATCGTCGCCGCGCTCGCCGCCGGAGACGCCGCGGCGCTCGAGAGGCTGCTCGCCGAGCACGCCGCGCATACCGAGGCGTTCATCCTGCAGGCGGCGTCCGCAGCGGCGCCGCCCGGCGGAATGGCCTAGCTGCGGCCGGCGAGCTTCCTGCCGGTGTCGAGCGCGGCGAACGAGCGGACGGGCGCCGCGAGCAGGATGCGATAGCCCTCGGCGAGCACGCGCTCGACATTCTTGGTGTCGACATGCGGATGCCCGACCGGGACGCCGCGCGCCTTGCAGATGCGGACGATCTCGCCCATCGCCTCGACCACCTCGGGGTGATCGTATTGCCGGGGCCGGCCGATCTCCTGGCTGAGATCGCCCTCGCCGATCAGGATCCCGCCGATGCCCGGCACCTTGGTCAGCATCTCGTCGAGATTTGCGATCCCCTCGAGATCCTCGATCATCAGGATGACGAAGATCTCGCCCTCGGGGGCGAGCGGCCAGACGTCCGCCTTCCGATAATATTCGGGCCCGTCGAGCCCCCAATAGCGTGCCGCAGCGGTCGGCCCGTCGCCGCGCAGGCCCGCGGGCTCGTAGAGCGGCGCCGACTTCCTGCGCGGATAGCGGCACGCCGCGACCGCATTGTAGGCCTGCTCGGCGGTGCTGATGTGCGGCCAGACGATACCGTAGACGCCGACGTCGAGCGCCTGCTTGGCGAGCCACTGGTTCATCTCGCCGCCATTGGCGGGAACGCGCACCATGGGCGCAACCTTCGGGGCGACGGAGCCGGTGGCCGCGATCTGCTTGCGGTTCAGCATGTGCTGCAGCGTGTTCTGGAGCAGGCCGGCGTCCCACGGCCGGTGCTCCATCTCGTAGATCACGCCGTCATAGGGGGCCGTGGACGCCCAGATGGCCGATTCCACGTCGGCCGGGGCGAAAGTGCCGAAGGCCGGCTTGCCGCTCTCGAGCGCGCCGATCATTCCGTTCAAGCGTGTCATGATTTCCCCGTATCTCCCTTCGCGGCCGGCGAGCGTCCGGGATCGCCTCGCCGACATTTCGGGCGAGCGAGGCGACGCCCCTCTAGAACCCCGGCCCGGCGATGCCGGCCTCCCGCTCGGCCGCCTCGCGGCGGCTGCGAACGAGGTGGCGCATCACGGAGCCGCCGCGGCCACCGCACCATCCAGGAAATTGTCTTCGGGTAAAAGCTCCCAAAGATACTCGCTCGGCGGCCGGACCGCTTTTCCCCAGGCGGCGATGAGCGCCTTGTCGCGGGCGCGGGCCTCCATCCGCTCGGCGACCGCACGCGGATCCCAGTCGGCGAGGATTCGGGCGACGAGCGCGTCCCGGACGGCGGCGTAGCGCGGGTCGGCGGCGAGATCGCGCTGCTCGCCCGGATCGTCGATCATGTCGAACAGCTGCGGCGCGCAGCCGTCGTAATAGTTCAGCTTGTAGCGCGCGGTGCGGAGCATGCGCTGCCGCACCGCCTTGCCGCCGGTCCAATCCGGCGTCGGATCGGTGCAGTATTCGGCGAACGTCTCGTCGATCCAGGGCGCCCCGGCGTTCCGGGCGACGGCGAGGAAGCTGCGGCCGTCGGCGTTCGGCAGCTGAGGCGCGCCGACCGCCTCGAGCATCGTCGGCGCGAGGTCGACGAGGTTGACGACCGCGTCGCGCCGCTCGCCCTCCGGCAGCACGCCCGGCCAGGAGAGGATCAGCGGAATCTTGACGCTCTCGTCGAACAGCGTGTGCTTCCACCAGAGCCCGCGCTCGCCGATATGGTCGCCGTGGTCGGAGGTGTAGACGACGAGCGTGTTCTCGGCGAGGCCGAGCCGCTCCAGCTCGCCGAGCACGCGGCCGACCAGGATGTCGAGCCGGTGCGTCAGCGCGTAATAGGCGGCTCTGGCGCGCATCGCCTCGGCGGCGCCGACGTTCCGGATGTCGCGGTTGTCGCGCCACCAGGCGATGAAGGCGTGCTCGCCCTCGCGCGCGGCGGGGGCAATGGCGGGCGGCGGCACGATGCCGTCATAGAGGGAAAAATCCTCCGCGCGGGCCACGTAGGGCGGATGCGGCAGCATGAAGCCGACCGTCACCGCGAAGGGCGAGGCGTCCCCGGCCTCGCGGCGGCGGGCGATGCCGCGCAGCGTTTCGACGGCGGCATCGGCGACGTCGAGGTCCTTCAGCTCGTACGAGCTGCGGCCGGCGCCCGACTTCACGACGCTGACCCGCCAGGGATCGTTGGCATTGGCGAGCTGCCCCATGTCGTGCCGCGGGATGCCGATCCAGTTCGGGCTGTGGTCGCCGACGAGGCGCCGGACGTAGCCGTGCAGCTGGTCGGGCCCGAGCGCATGCATGCGGCCGACCAGCACCGGGTCGAGGCCGGCGGCGCCGAGCGCGTGCGCGAAGGTCGGGATGTCGGACGAAAGATAGTCGGTGTTGGTCCAGCAGCTCTGGCGAACAGGGTAGCGGCCGGTGAGCGCCGACATGCGCGATGGCAGGCAGATCGGCGACGGGCAATAGGCGTTGTCGAAGACGACGCCGCGCCGCGCGAGGCTGTCGATGCTCGGCGTCCGCACGACCGTGTCGCCATAGCAGCCGGCGATCCGCTGCGCGTGCTGGTCGGACATGATGAGGAGCAGGTTGGGGCGCGCGGCGGGGCTGGTCTCGGTCATCGGGTTCATATGTCAAACTGGGTTGCACCAGGCAAACACAAGACTTGAGGCTTGTCAAACGTCACGACCCGTGATCGGGCTAGCTTCGAACCGCCACCCTCAACTGCCCGGTACCGGCATGCCCGACGGCACATCCAAGCGCTACACCGCACCCGCGCTCGAGAAGGGCCTCGACATCATCGAGCTGCTTGCGCATGCGCGGACGCCAATGACCATGACCGAGATCGGCGCCCGCATCGGCCGCTCGAAGAGCCAGATTTTTCGCAATCTGCGCATCCTCGAGGAGCGCGGCTACATCGCTCGCGCCGACAATGACGATCGCTTCGCGCTCACCAACAAGCTGTTCGAGATGGGCATGCGCAGCCCGCCGGCCGCCAACCTCGTCGAGGTCGCGCATCCGGTCATGGCGGAGGCGGCGTGGGCGCTCGACCAGGCGGTGCATCTCGTCGTCGCCAGCCGCGGCCAGATGGTGGTGGTCGGCCGCATCGAGAGCCCCGGCGAGATCGGCTTCGCGGTGCCGATCGGCCACCGGCGCCTGCTGCCGGAAGGAGCGTCCGGCCGCGTGCTGCTGGCCTTTCAGCCGGCGCATGTCCAGGAGCAGTGGCTGCAGATCGTCCGCGCCTCGATGCCGGACTCCGCGCTCGACGAGGCGGCCCTGCGCCGGCGGCTGAAGCTGATCGCCGCACGCGGCTACGAGCGCTCGAAGAGCGCCAGGGTGCTCGGCGTTACCGAAATCGCCTTCCCGATCAGCGCGCCGAGCGGCAATGCGATGGCGGCGCTGATGACGCCCTACATCATGCGGCTTGACCATGCGAACGACCTCGATGCCGCCATCACCATCATGCGGCGGGCGGCCGCCCGGATCGGCGAGAGCGTCGCCGTGCCGCTCGGCCGGTCGCGATGAACAAATGCCGGCCGACGGGTTGCCTTTCCGCAAGTGCATGTTAGGCTGCACCTGTGAAACACGATTTCGCCGGCGCTGAGCGAACGGCGACTGCTCCAGGGAGGGAGCCTGATGGCCGCTCGCGACGTCGGCGTGACGGTGCTGCCGGAGTTCTTTCAGAACGAGGGCGCCGAAGCCGTTCTCGACAATCTCGTCGCGCGTGCCGAGATCACGGCGGTCGCCACCTCGCCCTACGTGATGGCGCCGGTCGCGGACGGGCAGGGCAGCCGCGAGCCGCCGATCGACGCCGGCGCCGGCAAGGTGCGCCTGCTCGACCGCCCCCTCTGGGGCCGGCGCGAGCTCTTCGTGCGCACCGCGCCGAGCTACGCGCCCGACCGCAGCCTGTACGCCGGCCTGCGCTACCAGCCGGCCGAGCCGGATGCGCTCACCAAGGCCGAGGGCGCGGTCGTCGCCCGGGCCATCGAGGCCGCCAAGGCGCGCGGCCTCGCCGTGCACCTGCAGGTCCAGGCAGCCATTCCCCCGGGCTACCGGGTGCAGTTCGGCGGCCCCGTCGAGGAGGACCGGCCGTGCCTGCCGGACGGCACCGGCCCGGCCGTCCGCGTCGACAACAACGGCTCGCTGGCGAGCCCGCATATCCTTGCCTACACCAAGGCGCTGATCCGCGACCTCGTCCGCGCCTATCCCGACATCGACGCGCTGCGGATCGACTGGCCGGAATACCCGCCCTACTCGCTCGACGCGCTGTTCTTCGATTTCTCGCCGCACGCGGTTGCGGCGATGGCTGAGCACGGCTTCGATCCGGAGCGCATCCGGCACGACGTCGCCACGGTCCGCGAGCGGGTCACGAAAGGACTCGGCGGCCAGGATCTGGCGCGCGTGCTCGCCGTCGGCTTCGACGGCGCCGCGGCGAGGCGCCTGCTCGACGAGCATCCGGGCGTCCGCGACTGGCTGGCGGCGAAGGCCGGCATCGTCACGCGCTTCATCGCCGCCTGCGCGGCCACGCTGCGCGAGGCTTCGGGCGGCCGCATCGGCCTCGTGCCGCAGGCGTTTCCGCCGCCCTGGTGCTGGCTCTCCGGCTTCGACTACCGGGCCGTCGCCGGGCTCGGCGTCGAGGCGATCGGCACGAAGCTCTACAGCATGCACTGGCCGATGATGGTGCGCGCCTATGGCGATGCGCTCGCGCAAGCCAATCCCGGCATCACCGACGATCCGCGGCTCGGTCCGGCGATCGCCAAGGCGCTCGACATCGCCGACGACCCGATGCGCTACGCGCCGCTGGGGGCCGTGCGCTATCCCGAGCCCGAGGAGCCGCACCCGGTCGGCGCCGCAGCGCAAGCGCGAAAAGTCGCTCTCGCGCAAGCGGAGGCGGGCGCCGTCCCGGTCTACGCCTTCGCGCACGGCTACGGCCCGGTCGAGGACTTCGCGGCGCGGGCCACCGTCGCGTTCGAGGCCGCGCACGGGCGGCTCTGGGTCAATCGCTACGGATATCTGTCGGACGAGAAGATCGACGCCCTCGGCCGACTCGGCCGCGGCGTCGACCTGCGGAGGGCATCGGCGTGAAGATCACCGACATTCGCACGCGCCTCCTCGAGCGACCGCTCGACGGCTCGATCCGCAATCCGCGCTTTCCCTGGACGGTCAAGCGCAGCCTGCTCACCTTCGTCGAGATCGAGGACGGCCGGCTGGGCGTCGGCGAATCCTGGGTCGACGGGGCGGCCGGCGATTCGATCATCGCGCACATCGCGAGCGAGGTGCGGCCGGCGCTGATCGGCGAGGACGCGCGCCTGCCCGAGCGCCACTTCAAGGCGGCGATCGACCGTGCCGTGGTTTCCACCCGCCGCAGCCAGACCTGGGCGGCGATGAGCGCGGTAGACATCGCCCTCTGGGATCTGAAAGCGCAGGCGGCCGGGGAGCCGCTCTGGCGCCTCCTCGGCGGCAATGATCCGCGCGTGCTGCCCTATGCCAGCGCCGGGCTCTACCGGGCCGGCCAGACCCCGGATGAATTCGCCGAGGAATACGCCGCCTACGTCCGGCAGGGCTTCCGCGCCGTGAAGATCAAGGTCGGCGGCGCACCGCTCGCCGTCGATGTCGAGCGCGTCGCCAAGCTCAGAGCGGCGATGGGGCCGGAGGCGCGGCTGATGGTCGATGGCGTCTCGATTTACGACGTGCCGCGCGCGATCGCCTTCGCCAAGGCGGTGCAGCCCTACGACATCTACTGGTTCGAGCAGCCGCTGCCGATCGAGGACGTGGCCGGGATGACGCGCATCCACACTCTCGGTGGCATCCCGCTCTGCGGCATCGAGAATGATTACGGCCTCTGGAGCTTCCGCCGGCTGCTCGAGGAGGACGCGGTCCACTACGTGCAGTTCGATCCGATCATCTCGGGCGGCGTCACCTATGGCCGCAAGATCGCAGCCCTCGCCGAGGCCTATTTCAAGCCGGTGACGCTGCATCACTCGAACTCGGTCGTGTCGATGCTGGCCAACATCCACCTCGCCGCATCGCTGCCGAACGCCGACTCGGTGGAGCTGCACGTGTTCCACCAGCCGCTGTTCCAGCATGCGCCGCCGGGCGCGCTCGAGCTGCGCGACGGCTTCCTGCATGCGCCGGAGCTGCCGGGCCTCGGCGTCGATGCGCATGCGCTCGAGCGGGCGATCCTCGCCGGCGCCGCGGTTCCCGTCGGGGCGGCGGCCGAATAGAGTGCGCGACACCACGAAGAACAGCCACATGGGAGGACAAGCGATGCGTCGTGCAATCATCAGCGGGCTGGCCTGCGCCGGCCTCGTCTTCGGAATGGGCCAAGCCGCCCTTGCGGCCTGGCCCGAGAAGCCGGTCAAGGTGATCGTGCCGTTCGGCCCGGGCGGCACGACGGACGTGCTCGGCCGGACGGTGCAGCGCATCATCCAGGACGAGAAGCTGATGCCGGAGCCGATGACCATCATCAATGTCGGCGGGCACTTCTCGGTCGGCTCGATCCAGGCCAAGAACGCCGCCCCGGACGGCTACACCTTCCTGCTCGTGCACCTCGCGCTGCTCTCGGGCGAGGTCGTCGATCCGTCGCGAAAACTGTCGTTCCGGGACTTCGAGCCGGTGGCGCTCACGGGCGGCTTCTGCCTCCACCACATCGTCCGCGAAGATTCCCCCTACAAGACGCTGCAGGACCTGATCGACGCCGCCAAGGCGAAGCCGAACCAGATCGTCTTCGGCGTCAACATCGGTGCCCTCAACCACATGGGCGGCGGCTTTCTCGAAAAGGCCTCGGGGGCGAAGTTCCGCTTCGCGCAGGTCGGCGGCGGTGCCGAGAACTATGCCGCCCTGAAGGGCGGGCAGACCGAGACGACCATGCTGTCGAGCTCGGAGTACCAGAACTTCCAGGGCGGCGGCGTCCGCTCGCTCGCCTATACGGGCGGCAAGCGCCTCGAGCTGCAGCCGAACGTGCCGACCGCCAAGGAGCTCGGCCTCGGCTACGAGTTCTGCATCAACAATTACTGGCTGGCGCCGAAGGGCACGCCGAAGGAGGCGATCGACGGCCTCGCCGACGTGCTGCAGAAGGTCGTGGAGAGCAAGGCCTTCAAGGAAGCGCAGACGAAGCAGGCCTCGACCACCGACTTCCTGCGCGACGAGGCCTTCGTCAAGAACCTCGAGGAGACCTTCGGGGCGGTCGAGCCGGTCGCCAAGGGCCTCGTCGCCGCCAAGAAGCAGTGATCCGCTCGCGCTTCCCGGAAGGACGCCGCCCGTGACCGACGCGCGCACGCGAGTCAGCGAGATGGCGATGGCGGTGGTGCTCATCGCCGTCGCCGCGGCATTCCTCCGGGAAGGCTGGCACTTCGAGCCGGGCGTGTTCGAGCCGATCGGCTCGGGCGCGGTCCCGAACGCGGTCGCCTGGATCGTCGTCGCTTTGTCGTCGGTGATGCTCCTGCAGGCGGTGCTGGCGAGGCCGGCGGAGGAGCCGGCCGAGCCCGAGCGCTGGCGCGTCGCGGGCCTCGCTGCAGTGCTCCTCGCCCTCTACGTCGCCGCCCTGTCGCTCGGCGTCCGCTATGCGTGGGCGACCCTCGTCTTCACCTTCCTGATGATTGTTCTCCTCGGTCACCGATCCGGGCGGACGCTCGGAGGGGGCGCCGTGGCGGCCGGCGTGCTCGGCTTCGGCCTCGACTACCTCTTCCGTCATCTGCTCGTGACCGATCTGCCCTGAGCGCCGCCGATGGAACTCGCCAACGCGCTGCTGCAGCTGCTGACGCCGTGGATGATCTTCCTCACGGTGCTCGGCACGGCGCTCGGCATCATCGTCGGCGCCATCCCGGGTCTCACCGGGGCGATGCTGATCGCGCTCACGCTGCCGATCACCTACCGGATGATGCCGCCGGACGCGATGAACCTCTTGGTGGCGATGTACACGGGCTCGATCACCGGCGGCCTCGTCTCTTCGATCCTGTTGCGCATCCCCGGCACGCCTTCGAACGTGATGACCACCTTCGACGGCTTCCCGATGGCGCTGCGGGGCGAGGCCGGCCGCGCGCTCGGCTACGGCATCGTCGCCTCGACGTTCGGCGCGCTGTTCGCCTGGGTCGTTCTCGCGACGCTTACCCAGCCGCTCGCCGACCTCGCGATCCGCTTCTCGCCCTTCGACTACTTCGCCCTCGTGCTCAGTGCGCTGGTGCTCATCTCCTCGATCAGCCAGGGCTCGATGCTGAAGGGGCTCCTGTCGGGCGCCCTCGGCGCGCTGGTCGCCTTTCCGGGCATCGACGCGAATTCGGGCACCTCGCGCTACACCTTCGACTACTGGCAGCTCGCCAGCGGCTTCGACGTGCTGCCGGTCCTCGTCGGCGTGTTCGCCGTCGGCACCATCCTCGGCGAGATTTTGGCCCCGGAGCGGAAGCGGGAGGTGCTGGACTACTCCGGGCGCGGCTTCTGGATCCCCTTGCGGACCTGGCGTGCCCAGTTCGTCAATCTCCTGCGCTCCTCGGCGATCGGCACCTGGATCGGCATCCTGCCGGGCATCGGCGCCAATGTCGGCTCGCTCGTCGCCTACACGGTCGCCAAGAACACCTCCAAGCGCCCGCAGGAGTTCGGCCGCGGCTGCCCGGACGGCATCGTTGCCTCGGAGGCGGCCAACAACGCCACCGTCGGCGGCGCGCTGATCCCGCTCATCGCCATGGGCATCCCGGGCAGCGTGATCGACGTCTTCCTAATGGGGGCAATGCAGATCCACGGCATCCAGCCGGGGCCGCTCCTGTTCAAGAACAATGCCGACCTCGTCTACATCATCATCGGCGCGTGCCTCACCTCGACCATCGCCATGTTCGGCCTGATGGTCGTGCTGACGCCGATGCTGCGGCGACTGCTCGACGTGCCCAAGCACTACGTGCTCACCACCGTCCTCGTCTTCTGCGTCGTCGGCGTGTTCGCCTCCAACAGTCGCCTGTTCGAGGTGTGGGTGATGCTCGGCTTCGGCGTGCTCGGCTTCGGCATGGAGCGGGCGGGCCTGCCGCTCGGGCCCTTCGTGCTCGGCTTCATCCTCGCGCCGCTCGCCGAGGCGAAGCTCCGCTCCGGGCTGATGATGACCGGCGGCGACATCACCCCGCTGTTCACCGAACCGCTGTCGCTCGCACTTCTGCTGGTCTCGGTGCTGCTGCTCGTCTGGCCCTTCGTCGCCGGCTTCCTCCGGCGGAGCCGCGCAGCGCGGGCCTCCCAGCCATCGGGCTGAGTGCGCTGCCGAAGCCTCAGCGCCGGCTCCAGGACCGGTAGCTCGGGCGGTCGCCGAGGTCGGCGGCGGCGCAGACGCCGCGGCCGACGGCGCGGGCGACGCAGTCCGCGGCGATCGCGCCGATGCGCATCAGTTCGCGCAGGCGATCCTCCGCGGGCAGACGATGCTCGCCGGTGGCCAGCACGAACAGGACGTCGCCGTCGACGTGCGAGTGCATCGGCCGGACGGCGCGGGCGAGGCCGTCATGCGCCATGATGGCGATGCGCCGCGCCTCGACGGCGCTGATCTCGGCATTGACTGCGATGACGCCGATCGTCGTGTTGCCGCCCGGCTCGACCTCGCCGGCCGCCGCCATCGTGCCCGCGAAGGGATCGGCAGCGGAGATGCCCCGCCATTCCCCGCGGTCGGCCTCCACTGCGAATTCGCCACCGATCTCGAAGGGCGCCGCCCACAGCGCCTTCGTCCCCGGCACGACCGCCGAGCCGAAGGCGTTCACCGCCACGAGGGCGCCGACGACGAGGCCGCCGGAGCAGGCGCTGGCCGAGCCGAGGCCGCCCTTGAGGATGCCGACCTTGGCGCCGATGCCGGCGCCGACATTGCCGAGCGGAAAGCGCGTCGCCGCCCCCTCGCAGGCGAGCCGCCCCCACTCGGCATAGGGCGGCTGCTCGCCCCAGTCCTTGTCGCCGCCATTGGCGAGATCGTAGAGGACGGCCGCCGGAACGATCGGCGACACGCGCGTCGACGCCGGCGCCCGCGCCGGCCGAAATCCCCTGCCGCGTGCGCCGAGCCAGGCGGTGGCGCCGCCGCCGGCGTCGAGCCCGTAGACGGAGCCGCCGGCGAGCGCCACGGCATCGACGGCATCGACGATCCCCATGGCGTTGATGGCATCGGTCTCGCGCGTCCCCGGCGCGCCGCCGCGAACGTCGCAGGCGGCGACGACGCGCCGCTCCGGCAGGATCACGGTCACGCCGCTGCGGACGGCGAGCGAGCCGGCATTGCCGACCGCGATCCCCGGCACGTCGGTGATGAGATTTTCCGGCCCGGCGGTCACGTACGGCATCAGCGGCTCCCTGCGCGTCGGGCACCGGCCTTCAGCCGACCCGGGCGGATGAGACCTCGCCGAGAGCCCATCCGATCTCCTCCTCATCGCCGGGCTCGTCCCGGTAATCCAGTCCTCTCCTCGGCCCCGAAGGCTGGATTACCGGGACAAGCCGGGACAAGCCCGGCAATGAGGGAGAGGAACAGTCGCGAGGCGGGTTTGGCGGCCAGTTTCTTCCTGGGCGCTCACTAAGCCGCCTCACCCTCGCTCGCGGGCGCCGGCTCATCCCCTTCCTCGCCGTAGCCGACATAGCGCAGCGGCCGCGCGGCGAGGCCGTTCGCCGTGCACCAGTGCACCAGCGCGTCCTCCTCGCCGTGCGTGACCCAAATCTCCTCGGCGCCGGTCTCGACAATCGTGCGGCAGAGATCGGGCCAGTCGGCATGGTCGGAGACGACGAGCGGCAGCTCGACGCCACATTGCCGGGCGCGGGCGCGGATGCGCATCCAGCCGCTCGCATTGGCGTTGACCGGGTCCGGGAAGCGCCGCGACCAGACCTCGCGCAAGGCCGAGACCGGCGCGATGACGATCGCCCCGCCGAGCTTTCCGCGATCCTCCGAGCGAACCTGCCGCACCTCCCCGAGCTCGACCCCGAGGCTTTGGTAGAGCTCGGTCAGCCGCACCATGGCGCCGTGCAGAAAGATCGGCTCGTCATAGCCGGCCGCCCGCAACAGGCCGATCAGCCGCTGCGCCTTGCCGAGCGCATAGGCGCCGACGAGATGCGCCCGCTCCGGGAACAGGGCGACCGAGCCGAGCAGCGTGCCGATCTCGTGCATGGGATCGGGATGGCGGAACACCGGCAGGCCGAAGGTCGCCTCGGTGACGAAGAGATGGCAGCGGGTGAGCGCGAAGGGGACGCAGGTCGGGTCCTTTTGCCGCTTGTAGTCGCCCGAGACGACGGCGCGAAAGCCGCGCCATTCGAGCAGCACCTGCGCCGAGCCGAGCACGTGGCCGGCGGGCAGGAAGGTGGCGGTGACGCCGCCGCCGATCGGCACCACCTCGCCATACGCGGCAGCCTGCGTGCCGCCTGCGAAATTGTCGCCGTAGCGCGCGGCCATGATGGCGAGCGTCTCGGGCGTCGCCAGCACGTGGCCATGGCCGGCGCGGGCGTGGTCGGAATGGCCGTGCGTGATCAAGGCCCGCTCGGCCGGGCGCATCGGGTCGATGTGCACGCCGGCCGGCGGCACGCAGAGCCCGGTCTTGGCTGGGCACAAAAGGTCTTCGGGACGCATCGGCGATCCAATACAGGCTCGTCTTCCTAGACGCGAGGGTTCGCATTATGTTCCCGGCGTGGATACCCCCGCCCTGCCCACCATCAGGCTGCCCGAGCGATTCGAGAGATGGTTCGCCGCGCGGGGGTGGGCGCCGCGGCCGCACCAGCTGCGGCTGCTCGAGCTGGCTGCAGCCGGGCGCTCGGCACTGCTGATCGCCCCCACCGGCGCCGGCAAGACGCTGGCCGGGTTTTTGCCGAGTCTCGTGGAGCTGGCGTCTCTTCCCCTCCCCCAAGGGGAGAGGGTGCCCGCGAAGCGGGCGGGTGAGGGGTTACCGAGCTCCAGAACGGGTGCCATACCCCCTCACCCGTCGCCTTCGGCGACACCCTCTCCCCAAGGGAGAGGGGAAGAAGAGCGCGCCTCTCTTCCCTCTCCCCTCGTGGGAGAGGG
>JAEZCD010000143.1 GCA_023430145.1 Pseudomonadota bacterium | reverse complement strand
CCGCGGGGGGGGCGGTGAGGGCCGCCGGCGGGGGCGCCCTGACGGTGGCGGTGCGAAGCTCGGCGACGGCCGAGGACCTGCCGACCGCGAGCTTCGCCGGCCAGCACGACAGTTTCCTCAACGTGCGCACCGGCCCCGAGCTGTTCGAAGCCTGCCGCCGATGCTTCGCCTCGGTCTTCACCGACCGGGCGATCGGCTATCGGATCGACAACGGCTTCGACCATTTCAAGGTCGCGCTGTCGGTCGGCGTCATGAAGATGGTCCGCTCCGACGTCGGTGCGAGCGGGGTGATCTTCACCCTCGACACCGAGACCGGCTTCCGCGACGTCGTCTTCGTCACCGGTGGCTACGGGCTCGGCGACAACATCGTCCAGGGAAAGATCGATCCCGACGAGTTCCACGTTCACAAGCCGACCTATCGCCAGGGTTTTCGCGCGGTGCTGAGCCGGAAACTCGGCGACAAGCAGCTGCGCATGACCTACGCTCCCGGCCGCGACCGCGCCGCGACCCGCGACCAACGGACCTCCAAGGCCGACCGCGAGCGCTTCTGCATCTCCGACGAGGACGTGCTGACGCTCGCCGGCTACGCCATCGCCATCGAGGACCATTATTCCAAGGTGGCCGGACGGCCGATGCCTATGGACGTCGAATGGGCCAAGGACGGCATCGACGGACGGCTCTATGTCGTCCAGGCGCGCCCCGAGACGGTCGCCTCGCGCCGCCCGCAGGACGCCATCGAGGCTTACGCCATGACCGGCACGGGGCCGGTCCTCGTCACCGGCCGCGCCGTCGGCGAGAGGGTCGCCACCGGCGTTGCGCGCGTCATCGCCTCGCCGCACGACCTCGCCGACTTCAGGCCCGGCGAGATCCTCGTCGCCGACATCACCGCGCCGGACTGGCAGCCGATCATGAAGGCGGCGGCGGCGATCGTCACCAATCGCGGCGGCAGGACCTGCCACGCGGCGATCGTGGCGCGCGAGCTCGGCGTCCCGGCCGTCGTCGGCACGGGGGCTGCGACCGAGACGCTCGCCACCGGGACAATGGTGACCGTCTCCTGCGCGGAAGGCGAGGTCGGCCGCGTGTACGAGGGGGCGGTTCCCTTCGAGACGAGCCGCATCGACCTGAAGACCGTGCCGCGGCCGAAGACCGAGGTGATGGTCAATCTCGGCAATCCCGAGCTCGCCTTCCGGACCGCCATGCTGCCCAGCGACGGCGTCGGGCTCGCGCGCATGGAGTTCATCATCCAGGAGCACATCGGCATCCACCCGATGGCGCTCGCCGAGCCGGACAGGGTCGCCTCGGCCAAGGACCAGGCCGCGATCCGCCGTCTGACGCACCTCTACGAGCATCCGGCCGACTATTTCGTCGAGCGGCTGGCGGAAGGCGTCGGCACGATCGCGGCCGCCTTCTGGCCGCGCCCGGTCGTCGTCCGGCTGTCGGACTTCAAGACCAACGAATATGCGAGCCTGATCGGCGGCGCCGGCTTCGAGCCGAAGGAAGAGAACCCGATGCTGGGCTTTCGCGGCGCCGCGCGCTACGCGCACCCGGCCTACGCCGCCGGCTTCGCGCTCGAATGCGCGGCGCTGAAACGCGTGCGCGAGACGATGGGCCTCACCAATCTCAAGCTGATGGTGCCGTTCTGCCGCCGCGAAGAAGAGGCCGCGCGGGTGCTGGAGGCGATGGCGAGCCACGGCCTCGCGCGCGGCGAGAAGGGGCTCGAGATCTTCGTCATGTGCGAGATCCCCAACAATGTGATCCGCATCGACGGCTTCGCGAAGCTGTTCGACGGCTTCTCGATCGGCTCCAACGACCTGACCCAGCTGACGCTCGGCGTCGACCGCGATTCGGAGATCGTCGCCTTCGACTTCGACGAGCGCGACCCGGGCATGCTGGAGATGCTGCGCCTCGCGGTCACCGGCGCGCGCCGCAACAAGAGGCATGTCGGCATCTGCGGCGAGGCGCCCGCGAACCATCCCGAGCTCGCTGCGGCGCTGGTCGGCTGGGGCATCGATTCGATCAGCGTCAATCCGTCGAGCCTGATCGGCACGCTGAAGACCGTCGCAGAGGCGGAGGGCGAGGCACCCGTGGCATCGCTCGCGGGCCGTCGCAGAGTCCCGCGCGCCGCGCCCGCGTGAGCATCCGGAAGCCCTGCAGGAATCGCTCCGGTGACTGGACCTTGTCCCGCATGGGGTCGAGATAGGCTCTCGTCGCAGCGTCACTCATCGTCCCAAGCCGGAGATTTTCCGATGCCCTGGTCACTCACCATCGCGCGCGTGGCAGGGAGCGAGATCCGCATCCACGTCACCTTTCTCCTGCTGCTCGCCTGGATCGGCATCGCGCAGTATCTGCAAGGCGGCGCGGACGCGGCGATCGAGTCGGTGCTGTTCGTGCTCGCGGTCTTCACCTGCGTCGCGCTGCACGAGCTCGGCCATGCGCTCGCCGCCCGGCGCTACGGGATCACCACGCCCGACATCACGCTCCTGCCGATCGGCGGCCTCGCGCGCCTGTCGCGGATACCCGAGCGCCCCTCCGAGGAGATCGTCATCGCCATCGCCGGCCCGGCGGTGAATGTTCTGATCGCGGCGGTTCTGGTCCTCTTCCTCGGGGCGCAGGTCGACGTCGCCGAGGTCGCCGACATCGACAACCCGGCCTTCGGTTTCCTGGCGCGCCTCGCCGCGGTCAACATCGTGCTCGTCCTGTTCAACCTCATCCCCGCCTTTCCGATGGATGGCGGGCGGGTTCTGCGGGCGGCGCTGTCGGCGTGGCTCGGGCGCCGCCGGGCGACCGAGATCGCCGCCCTGACGGGCCAGGCGCTCGCCTTCGGCTTCGGCTTCGTCGGCCTCTTCACGGGCAACGCCATCCTCGTCTTCATCGCCATCTTCGTCTTCATCGCCGCCCAGGCCGAGGCTGGCGACGTCGGCCTCGCCGAGGCCGCGCGCCGGCTTCCCGTCGACCGCGCCATGATCCGCGCCTTCGAGGCGCTCGATGCCAACGCGACCGTCGAGGACGCGGCCGCGCTGCTCCTGCGTACCACCCAGCACGAGTTCCCGGTCCTGGACGGAGGCGGGCGGCTGCGCGGCATGGTCACCCGGACCGACATGATCCGGTCTTACCGCTCGACCGGGCCGGAAACCCCGGCGATCGAGGTGATGACGACCGGCATCCCGAGCGTCGCCGCCGGCGGATCGCTGGAGACGGCGGTGAAGCAGATGCGCGAGACCGGAGCACGCTTCGTCGCCGTTGTCGACGGCAGCGGCCGCTTTCTCGGCTACGTCAGCCAGGAGAATCTCGCCGAGCTGATGATGCTCGGGCCGGACGATCCGAAGAGAGGCGGCCCGCCTCCCGGCTGACCTGCGTCTCGCAGGCGAGCTCCGCGCCCGCGACAGAAGTTCACGCCGGCGGCCCGGGATGCGCCGCCTCGGTGCCGATCCGAATGCCGAAGGCCGGCAGAATCCGGCGATGGACCAGCAGCACCAGGCCGGAGGCCGCGAATGCGGCGCCGAAGATTGCCAGCGAGCTGCCGAGCCGGTTCATCAGCGCCGGATCGACCAGCATGACCCCCGCCAGCGTCAGCATCAGGACGCCGCCGATCAGCTTGAGGATACGTCCCTGCTTCTCCTCGATCCGGCTCGCCCTCAAGGTGAAGACGGCCACCAGAAAGACCGCGAGCTCGTCGAGCTGATAGATCAGCAGGTAGAGCAATAGGAGGAGGACGAAGGTGGTCGGCGTGACCTCCTGCGCGGCGAGCAGGTTCGTCCACAGGACCGGGAACCCGGCCGTGCAGCTGAACTCGACGAGCGATACGCCGACCGCGAGCACCACCGTCGCCCCGACGAGACCCAACACCGAGTGGCGGGCATCGATGACGTGCCGTATGCGCCGATAAATGCCGGGCTTGTGCCGGTCGTCGATGGTGAAGGACACGCCTTCTTTGTAGAAGAAGTAGTCCTTGAGGTTGACGGCACCGAAGACGAGCGCGATCGCCGCCACGACGATTTGGATCCAGCCGGCGAAGCCGACGACGGCAAGGAAGGTGAAGAGCCCGGCGATGAAGAGCGCATAGACGGCTGCCGTCACGCTGACGAAGACGAGGCCGATCAGCAGCACCTTCTGGCGCGAGCCGGTATGCAGGGCGAGTGCGACGAGGATCGACAGGACCCATAGCGAGCATGGATTGAACCCGTCGACGAATGCGATGAGGGCGGTGCTGATCCACAGCGAGTGCCGCGCGAGGTCGACCGGGCCGAGCAGCGGCAGGTCGATCACCCCGGTACCTTCGACGGCGCTGTCCGCGGTCCCGCCATCCGGGCATCCGTCCGCTAGGCAGGCCGCCAGCGCGGCTTCGATCTGCACAGCCGTGCCCGGCCCGTAGCCGATCCAGTATCGCTCCCCGACGAGGATCGTCGGCACGCCGACGGGCTCGAAGCCGCGCGCCGCGGCCATCTTCGCAAAGAGCGCCGCGTTCTCCTCGCTGGACGTGACTTCGTACGAGCGCAGCTCGGTGCCGGGATGACGCGCGAGCAAGCCCTCCAGGAAGGGTTTTGCCTCGGCACAATGCGGGCAGCCTTCGCCCCAGAAGAAATGGATGACGACCGGGCCAGCGGGCTGGGCGCACGCGCGAGCCATCTCGGCGCCCAGGATCAGCGCGATGCCGAGAACGAGTACGATCCATCGCACTGCCCGGACCAAGGACGCTCCTACTCGTCAAAGCCCGAACGGATAGGTGTCGGGCGCGCCTTCGGGCGGCTCGCCGGCGAGCGGATGCACCGGGCCCGTCTCCTCGAACCAGACATAGGCGTCGAACTGGCGTGCCAGCCGGGCGCCGAAATAGTGGCTCTGCAGCTCGGTGCGCGGCCGGTAGATGACGCCGATCGCCCGTTCGAGCAGGACGCCGTCGAGGGCGGCGCGCAGCTCCACATCGTCACGCCACCGCGTCAGCGACCGCGCTCTGCCGGCACGCTGAAACCGCCGCTCCCAGCTGTCGGCGCGCGCGGGCAGGACGTCCTTGACCTGCACCGCGCCGCCCCAGTCGTCGGCGGCGGCGACACGGCCGCGATCGGTGCCGAAGCCGACCGAGATGCAGTCCTGTCCGAAGGTGGCGCGGCAGAGCTGGCCGATATTGTATTCGCCGCTGGCGCCGATGCTCGTCGCCGAGGCGTCGCCGACATGCGAGTTGTGCGCCCAGACGATGGCTTTCGTACCCGCGCCACGGGCGGCGAGCAGTCGCACGAGGGTGTCGTGCATGTGGCTGTCGCGCAGGTTCCAGCTCTCGACCGAGCCGCGGTACATGGCCCGGTAATAGGTCTCGGCCGCCTTCACCACGCGCGCGTTCTGCTCGGCGTCGAAATAGTCCTCACCGTCGCGAAGCAGATAGCGGCCCCGCTGCTCCAGCAGCGCGACGAGCTGCTCGACGACCGCATCCTCGCAGTCGACGACGCCGAACCGGGCCTCGGCGCCGTAGCGCTGCGGCTCGTCGAAATAGGGCGTGAGGCAGCCGTAGCGCCGGCGGGCGATGGATGCCGCCTCCGGATCGAGCCGGTCCAGATAGGCGAGCACGGCGGCCGCCGACTGCGAGAGGCTGTAGACGTCGAGGCCGCGCAGCTCGGCGCGGTCATGCGCCTCCCGGTGCAGGTTCCATGTCCGCAAGTCGCGGACGAAGGCGGCGAACTCGGCATTGCGCCACATCCAGCGCGGGAAGTTGGCGAAGGCGTCACGCTGCCCCCAGCTGCCGCGGTTGCGCGCGAAGCGGTCGAGCTCGGCGACGTCCGGCCAGTCGGCCTCGATGGCGACGATGCGGAAGCCGTGCCGGTCGATCAGCCGCCGGGTGATGGCGGCGCGCGCCGCATAGAACTCCGCCGTGCCGTGCGTCGCCTCGCCGAGCAGAACGACCCGCGCCGCGCCGAGCCAGTCGAAGGCGTCCGCGAAGCGCGCGTCGGCGGGATCGGGCAGCGCCTCGGACCGGTCGCGTACGACCGCCGAGATCTCGTCCAGCGTCGCCTGGCCGGGAAGTACCGACATCGTCGTCCCTCCTTGCAGCCTCCTCTGTGGACGATCTGCGCCTCGTCGCGTTGATGCGCGTCAATGCCGGGGCGGTTCCCGGTGCGATTGTGCAAGCCGCGTCACTGCGCGGCGAGGCGCTGCCAGCATGATCCCGGTCCTCATACCGCCAAGGCAGCTGCCGGGGGATCTGACCGTTCCCGCAGCCGCCCGGGGCCTCGTCGTCTTCGCCCACGGCAGCGGCTCGAGCCGGCAGAGCCCGCGCAACCGCGCGGTCGCGCAGGCGCTCGCCGAGGCCGGTATGGCGACGCTGCTGTTCGATCTTCTGACGGAGGCCGAAGCCGAGGATCGCGCCAACGTCTTCGACATCGAGCTTCTGGCCGGGCGCCTCGTGCAGACCATCGATTGGGCGCGCGGGGAGCCGCGCCTCGCGGCGCTGCCGATCGGGTTGTTCGGCGCCAGCACGGGTGCCGCGGCGGCGCTGAAGGCGGCCGCCCTGAGGCCGGACGCGGTCGCCGCGGTCGTCTCGCGCGGCGGCCGGCCCGATCTCGCCGGCGAGGCACTCGCCGCGGTTTGCGCGCCGACGCTGCTGATCGTCGGCGGACGCGACGAGCCGGTGCTGACCTGGAACCGCGCCGCCCAGCGAAGGCTCGCGGGGCCGTCCCGCCTCGAGGTGGTTCCCGGCGCCACCCACCTCTTCGAGGAGCCGGGCGCCATGGCGGAGGTGACGCGCCTCGCCGGGCTCTGGTTCGCCGAACGGCTCGGCGGGTCGCCTCGGCCATGAGGCGATGGACCGCGCAGGGCTGGGCCGAGACCGGCATCCCGCGCTAAGAGACACCGAAACGAGCCCTTCGCCCGCGCTCCAAGGCACCATCCGGATCCGCCGATGACTCTCCGCCTGACGTTCCACGGCGCCGCCCGGGCGGTCACCGGATCCTGCTTCCGCCTCGAGACGGAGCACGGGCAGCTCTTGATCGACTGCGGCCTGTTCCAGGGCTCCAAGACCGAGAAGCAGCTGAACTACCGGCCGTTCCCGTTCGCGCCGGCGCGGATCGGCGCCGTCGTTCTCAGCCACGCGCACATCGATCACAGCGGGCTGCTGCCGAAGCTCGTGAAGGCGGGGTTCCGCGGGCCGATCTTCGCCACGCCGGCGACGCGGGATCTCGCCGGCGTCATGCTCCCCGACTCGGCCCACATCCAGGAGATCGAGGTCGAGCAGCTCAACCGGCGGAGCGCCCGGCGCAACATCCCCCCGGTCGAGCCGATCTACGTCGCCGCGGACGCCGCGGCCTGCCTCACGCAGTTCCGCCCGGTCGGCTACGCGACCTGGTTCGACGTCTTGCCCGGGATCAGGGCGCGCTTCTGGAATGCCGGCCACCTGCTCGGCTCCGCCTCGATCGAGATCGAGGCCGGCGACGGCGAGCGGCCGCTGCGGCTGCTGTTCTCCGGCGACATCGGGCCGGACTTCAAGCTTCTGCATCCGGACCCCGACGGCCCGCAGGGCCTCGACTACGTCGTCTGCGAGGGCACCTACGGCGACACCGACCGTCCCGACGCCACCGCCGAGCGGCGCCGCACGGTGCTCCGCGACGAGGTGCGCGCCGCCTACAGGCCGGCCGGAGCGATGCTGATCCCGTCCTTCGCCGTCGAGCGCGCCCAGGAGCTGATCAGCGATCTCGTTCAGCTGATGGGCGAGGGCGAGCTGCCGACCATCCCGATCTATGTCGACTCGCCGCTCGCCACCAAGGCGAGCCGGGTATTCGCCGATCACGCGGCCGATCTCGACGCCGGCGAGGAGCTGATCCGCGGTCTCCGCTCGCGAGATGTGCGCTTCACCGAGAGCGTCGAGCAGAGCAAGGCGCTCGACCGTCTGCGCGAGTTCCACATCGTCATCGCCGCCAGCGGCATGTGCGAGGCCGGCCGCATCCGGCACCGGTTGAAGAACTGGCTCTGGCGGGAGGAGGCGACGGTCCTGCTGGTCGGCTTCCAGGCGCAAGGAACGCTCGGCCGGATTCTCCAGGACGGCGCCGCCGCGGTCCGGATCCAGGGCGAGGAGTTCAAGGTCCGGGCGCGGATCCGATCGATCGACCTCTATTCCGGCCATGCCGACGGCCCCGAGCTCGCCGACTGGGTGAAGGAACGCCTGCCGATCCGCCACCAGCTCTTCCTGGTGCACGGCGAGGAGCCGGCGCTCTTCGGCCTGCGGTCGCGGCTGGAGGGCATCCTCGATGCGGACAGCATCGTGCTGCCGGCCATCGACGAGGCGTTCGAGCTGACCACGCACGGCGCACGAGCTGTCGCCGCCGCCGTGCCGGCGCGTATCGACAGCGGCAAGGTCGCCCGTCTCGACTGGCACAACGAGGTGTCGCGGCTGATCCTCGACATCAACGATGCGCTCGCCGCGACGGCCGACGAGAAGGCGAGAGCGGTGCTGATCCGCCGCCTCCGGCGTGCGCTGCAGGAGGATCGGCCGGACGGTTGAGGCGCGCGAGCCTTGCGGCAGATCAAGGCATGTTCGCGGCCCCGCGCGAGGATGCGATCCACCGTGATCGGGAGAGCCGTGTGATCAAAAGCCTGCTGCTCGGCATCGACGACACGCCCGCCAGTTTCGCCGCGCAGGGCGTCGCGCTCGATCTCGCCAAGCGCCTTTCGGTCACCGTGACGGGCATCAGCGTCCTCGACGCGGCCCGGATCGCTCCGACCGAGGCGGTGCCGATCGGGGCACTCCATTACAAGCGGCAGGCCGACTATGCGCGCCTGCAGCGGGCGAGCGAGCATCAGGATCTCGCGCGGCGCCGGCTGCTCTCGGAAGCCGAGGCGGTGGGTGCCTCCGCCACCTGCGAGCTCACCGTCGGGGATGCCTTCGAGGCGATCGTCCAGAATGCGATGACGCGTGATCTCGTCGTCCTCGGCCGTGATGTCGCGTTTGACGGCTTTCCCTCCGCTGCGCTGTCGCATCTCGTCGACCGGCTGCTGCACGGCAATCCGCGGCCGCTGCTGCTCTGCCCGGAGGGGGCATGCCGAATCGGCACGACCCTCGTCGCTTTCGACGGCAGCGTGGCCGCGGCCCGCTCGATGCAGCTGTTCGCCCTGCTCGGTCTCGGCCGCCTGGGGCCGGTGCGCGTGGCCTCCATTGCGGCCGAGAAGGCCGCGGCGGAGCAGGTCGGCAGCGCCGCCGTCGCCTATCTGCGACAGCACGCCGTCGAGGCGGAGGCGTGGCCCTTGGCGACGCGCGCCGATCCGGCCGAGGTTCTGGCGGAAGCCGCGGCCGAGTGCGGAGCGCAGCTGATGGTGATGGGTGCCTATGGCCACCGCGGCTGGCGCGAGACGCTGCTCGGCTCGTGCACGACGAAGCTCGCCGATCGCTGCCCGGTCTCCCTGTTCATCCACCACTGAGGCAGCGGCTGGGATACTCGTTTTGCTGCCAGGGCGGGGATGCTCCGGCGAAGCCGGGAGCGCCGCGCCGCTTGTGAACCTTGGGGAGCGACCATGACCACGCTCGCGATCGCGCCGAAGCCGCTGCGCCGCCTCTTTGATCGCCTCGACTATGCGCCGCGCCCGCGTAGCGGCGTCCTCGCGGGCCTGCTCGAGCACTGGGAGGCGCGGCGCGGGGGGGCGGGGGGGGGGGCCCCCCCGGGGGGGCCGCGCCGCGCCTCCCAGTGCTCGAGCAGGCCCGCGAGGACGCCGCTACGCGGGCGCGGCGCATAGTCGAGGCGATCAAAGAGGCGGCGCAGCGGCTTCGGCGCGATCGCGAGCGTGGTCATGG
>JAEZCD010000209.1 GCA_023430145.1 Pseudomonadota bacterium | reverse complement strand
GGGCTGCTCGGCCCGCTGTTTCAGGTGCTGCGGCCCATCCCGCCCATCGCCTTCGTCTCCATCGTCATCCTGTGGTTCGGGCTGTCGGAGGGCGGGAAGGTCTTCCTGATCGTCTGGGGTGTGTTCTTCACCGTCTGGCTGTCCACCCATCTCGGCGTCCAGAAGGTGGATCAGGGGCTGGTGCGCGCGGCCCAGATGCTGGGCACGCCACGCCGGCGACTGGTGGGCGAGGTGGTGCTGCTGAGCGCGCTGCCCTTCATCGTCGTGGGCCTGCGCACGGCGGTGGGCATTTCCTTCTACACGCTGGTGGCGGCGGAGCTGGCGGGCGCGTTCGCCGGCATCTTCTATCGCATCCAGCTGGCCCAGCAGAACATGCAGACCGGCCTCGTCTTCGCCGGCCTCGCGGCGCTGGGCCTGATCTCCTTCATCGCCGATCGCTGTTTCGCGATGCTGGCGCAGCGTCTGGTGTGGTGGCGATGAGCATCATTTCCATGATCCGCAAGCCCGTGCCTGTCCCGTTGAGGGAGGCCGGCGAAGTCGAGATCGACGTGCGCGATGTCACCATCGCGTTCGAGCGGGACAGCGGCGAACTCGTGCCCGCCGTCGACCGGGTGTCCTTCCAGGTGCGCCGGAGCGAGTTCATCTGCCTGCTGGGGCCGTCCGGCTGCGGGAAGTCCACCCTCCTCAATGCCGTTGCCGGCTTCGAGACGCCCTATGAGGGCGAGGTGGTGGTCGGCACGAAGGTCGTCACCGGCCCCGGCCCCGATCGCGGCGTCGTCTTCCAGCAGCCCCGTCTGTTTCCGTGGAAGTCGGTGCGGGCGAACGTGGCGCATGGCCCGCGCATGGCCGGAAAATCGCGCGCCGACGCCGGGGCCCTCGCCGACGAGCTGATCGAGATGGTCGGCCTTTCGCGGTCCGCAAAGGCCCTTCCGCACACGCTCTCGGGCGGCATGCAGCAGCGCGTCGCCATCGCCCGCGCGCTCGCCCAGGATCCGCAGATCCTGCTCATGGACGAGCCCTTCGGCGCGCTCGACGAGATCACCCGGACCGAGATGCAGCAGGAGCTGCTGCGCGTCTGGTCGTCGCGGCGAAAAACGGTGATCTTCGTCACCCACTCCATCACCGAGGCGCTGTACCTGTCGGACCGCGTGCTCGTCATGCGCCCCTCGCCGGGCGCCATCGCCGCCGAGTACCGGATCGACGCGCCCCGCCCGCGCGACCGCGCCGACCCGGCGCTGCTGCGCCTGCATGCCGAGCTGTGGGAGCACCTGAAATGACCGCTGTCGCGACGGCGCCGCGCTCGGCGGCATGGCTCGGCCATGCCTGGCCGGTGCTGCGCGGCGTCGGCGTCGTCGCGATCCTGCTCGGCGCCTGGGAGGCGGCGGTCGCGACCGGCTGGCTGTCGCCGTTTCAGTTCCCGCCGCCGAGCCGCATCGGCGCGGCGGGCCTCGAGCTCGCCCGGCTCGGCTTCCCGGACGGCATTCTCCTTTGGCGGCATGTCGGCGTGACGCTGCTGCGCATCGTCGAAGGTTTCGCGATCGCCATGGTGCTGGCGATCCCGATCGGCCTGCTGATCGGCCGCAGCCGGATCCTCGACCGGCTGTCGGCGCCCGTCGTCACCTTCGCGCGCTCGATCGCCACCCTCTCTCTTTTGCCCCTCGCCATCGTCTGGTTCGGCATCGGCGAGCTGTCGAAGGTGTTTCTCATCGCCTATGCCTGCTTCTGGGTGATGCTGACCAACGTCATCGCCGCCGTGCAGTACGTCGACCCGGTGCTGATCCGCGCCGCGCGGACCATGGACGTGCCGGACCTGCAGCTGTTCCGCACCGTCGTGCTGCCGGCCGCGACGCCGCGCATGCTGTCGGGCGCCCGAATCGCGCTCGGCGTCGGCTTCATGGTGATCGTCGGCGCCGAGATGATCGGCACCGTGCACGGCGTCGGCGCGCTCATCATGGAGGCGCGCAACTTCTACCGCACCGACATCAGCCTCGTCGGCATGGCGACGCTCGGTATCATGGGCTTCGCCCTCACCGCCGGCCTCGCGGTGCTGGAGCGCAAGCTGCTGCCCTGGCACACCGGCCTCGAGGGAGTCCGGCGATGAGCCGGGCGCGTGCAACGGACGCCCTGCTCGGCACGGCCGGCGTGCTCGCCGTGCTCCTCGCCTGGGAGCTTTTCGCCCGCAGCGGCATCGTCAGCCCGGCCGTCTTTCCGGCGCCGACGGCCGCGGTTGGCCGGGCGATCGAGATGCTGACGCCGGCCGACCTCGCCCACCATGTCGGCATCAGCCTGTTCCGCATCCTCGCCGGCTTCTCACTCGGCGCCATCGCCGGCATCGGCATCGCGGTCGCCGCCGCCTGGTATCGCGGCTTCGGCCGCATCGTCGGCCCGATCGTCGAGCTGCTGCGGCCGATTCCGCCGCTCGCCTGGATCCCGATGGCGATCGTCTGGTTCGGGCTCGGCGAGCCGTCGAAGATTTTTGTCATCTTCCTCGGCGCGTTCTTTCCGATCCTCACCAATGCCTATCGCGGCATCACCGGCGTCGACCCGGTGCTGCTCCGCGCCGCACAGACCATGGACGTGCGCGGCGCCCGTCTCCTGACGAGCGTCATGCTGCCGGCGGCGCTGCCGGACATCGCCACGGGCCTGCGCGTCGGCTGGGGCCTCAGCTTCGGCGTCCTGGTCGCCGCCGAGCTGATCGCCGCCGACGCCGGCATGGGCTTTCTCATCACCAATGCCCGGCAGGTCGGCGAGATCGGCATCGTCGTCTTCGGCATCCTGCTCATCGGCACCGTCAACATCGTCACCGATTTTGCGCTCGCGGCCCTCATCCGCCGCCGGCTCGGCAAATGGCACGCCGTCTGAAGGCGGCCGATTCAAGGGAGAGAAACATGCTGACGCGACGTGTCCTGCTCGGCGGCACCGCCGCCGCCGTCGCCCTGCCGGCGATTGTTCGCGCGCAGGGGGCAAAGCCCGAGATATCGAATCTGGTACTGGGCTTCGGCATCGACCCGCCCTTCGCCCCGCACATCGTCGCCATGTCGAAAGGCTGGTTCAAGGATGCCGGCTTCACGGACGTGAAGACGCAGACCTTCTCCTCCGGCAATCTCGCCGGCGAGGCGCTGGTCGGCGGCCAGATCCACCTGTGGACGCCCGGCAACCTGCCGCCGATCGCCATGGCGGCGAACGGCATCCCGATCACCGTGCTCGCCACCAATTGCGTGAACTGGAACCTCGAGAAGCTCGTCGTCCGCGACGACGCGAACATCATGAAGCCCGAGGATCTCTACAACATCAAGATCGGCCTGATCCAGGGCTCGACCTCGAGTGCCTTCATCTTCTACATGGCAGAACGCTACAAGCTCGATACCGCCAAGCTGCAGCTCGTCAACCTGCCGCCGCCCGAGCAACTCGCCGCCTTCACGGCCGGCGACATCAAGGGCCTCGTCTGCTGGGAGCCCTGGCCTTATCGCGCGCTCGCGGCTGCCAAATCGCGCGTCGTGCAGTCCGGGCTCTACAGCTATTTCGGCGGTCCGAAGGGCGAGCCGGCGAAGGTGTCGAACAACCGCTCGCTCAACGTCGTCTCGAAAGACTTTCTCGCCCGCAACCCGAACGCCGCTCGCGCGCTCCTCGGCGTGCTCGTGCGCGCGCAAAAATTCGTCGCCGATCCGGCCAACAAAGCCGAGTCGATCCGCCTGTTCTCGGAATTCCAGAAGCAGGACCCGGCGATGAACACGGCGATCTGGGACAATTACGTCTTCGATCCGACTTACGACGAGGCCTATCTCGACGACATGCAGAAGACGACGGACTTCCTCCTGAAGGCCGGCCGCATCCGCCAGAACATCGATCCGCTCAGCTACAGCAACACCGCGCTTTTGAAGGAGATCGACCCGGCGCTCGTGAAGATCGAGGGCAAGGCGTGAGCGATGACACCGTCGGCGTCGGCATGATCGGCGCCGGCTTCATCGCCGACTATCACCTCAACGGCCTGAAGGCGGCCGGCGGCGCGTCCCTGCGCGCCGTCGCCGCGCGCACGAAGGCGAGCGCGGATGCGACGGCGGCACGGCACGGAATCCCGTTCGCGACCGACGACTGGCGGTCGTTGCTCGACCGCGCCGACATTGATGCCGTCGTGATCGCCACCCCCGACGCGACGCATGCCGAGATCGCCTGCGCCGCCGCCGCCGCCGGCAAGGCGATCCTGTTGCAGAAGCCGATGGCGCCGACGCCGGCCGAATGCGTCGCGATCATCGCTGCCGCGCGCAAAGCGGGCGTCGCGCTGCAGGTGAGCTTCATGCACCGCTACTTCGAGGAGGTTTTTCGCGCCAGCGAGTTCCTGGCTTCGGGCGCGGGCGGAAAGATCTACTCCGCGCGCATCCGCAACGCGACGCCGGGACCGGACTGGAGCGACTGGTTTTTTCGCCGCGAAAAAGTCGGCGGCGGCGTCGTACTGCAGCTCGGCGTGCACGGCATCGACCTCGTCCAGCACATGCTCGGGCCGATCCAAAACCTGTCGGCGGTGACGGCGCTGCTGAAGACCGAGCGCGTGCTCGCCGACGGCCGCCGCATCTTTCCGGACAACGAGGACCACGCGCTCGCCAGCTACCGCTTCGCCGGCGGCGCGCTCGGCGCGCACGAGATGGATTTTTCCGAAGCGCACGGCACCGACCGTTTTTCGCTCGCGATCTTCTGCGAGCGGGCGACGCTGGAACTGCGCGGCCCGCGCGGGGCGCTCGCCATCTGGTGCCCGGACGCCTTCGGCCATGACCGGTGGGAGACCCCTGCCTTGCCCGAAAGACCCTTCGGCGCGCGCCACCACGCCGCCTTCCTCGACATCGTCCGCGGCCGGGCGCCGGCCGACGATACGGCCGAAGCCGGCCTCTCCACCCTCCTCGTCGCCGAGGCGATCTACCGCGCGGCCGACACCGGCACGGCACAGGAGGTTCGCGCGCCGGACGCCGTGATGCGGGAGGCCGCATGAGCATCCGCATCGGCGTCGTGAGCTTCGCCCACTACCACGCCAACTTCTGGTCGGATGCCTTCGTCCGCGATCCGCGCGCCGAGCTCACCGGCATCTGGGACGCCGACACGAACCGCGGGACCGCTGCCGCGGGGCGCTACGGCACGACGTTCTTCGACGACCTCGGCGCCCTGCTCGACCGGGTCGACGCGGTGGCGATCTGCTCGGAGACCGCGAAGCACCGGGAGCTGATCGAGGCGGCGGCCGCGCGCGGCAAGCATGTGCTGTGCGAAAAGCCGATCGCCACGACCCTCGCCGATGCCGACGCCATCGCCGATGCGGTGAAGACGGCCGGCATCGTCTTCATGCAGAGTTTTCCGAAGCGCTTCGATCCGGTGAACCACGAGCTGAAGGCGCTCGTCGACTCCGGCGCCTTCGGCAAGCTCTGGCTGGTCCGCGTCCGACACGGCCACCGGCACGGGCTGGACGAAGAATTCACCCGCGGCTGGTGGGCCGATCCGGCGCTCTCGGGCGGCGGCACGCTGATCGACGAGGGGGTCCACGCGGCGGACTTCTTGCGCTGGTTCTTCGGCGAGCCGGAGAGCGTGCAGGCGACGATCTCGTCGGCCGCGCTCGGCCTGGCGGTCGACGACACCGCGGTCGCCGTCTTCCGCTGGGCGGACGGGCTTTTGGGCGAGGTCGCGACCGGTTGGATGTTCCAGGCCGCCGACACCTCGATTGAGATCTACGGCACCAAGGGCTCGGCGCTGCTGTCGGGCGTCGACATCGCCTCGCGCGACGTTTCGGGCAACGGCGCATTCTTGCGCGTGCTGCTCGACGGCGCGCGCGAGCGGCGCTGGGCGGTCTCAGAGACGGTGCCGCAGTTCGTGCGTGGAGAATTCCATCACCAGAACGCCTACGCCTTCGTCGAGAGCCTTTCGAGCGGCCGGCCGCCGCCGATCGGCCTCGCCGATGGCCGCGGCGCGCTCGCCATGATTGTTGCCGCCTACGCCGCCGCGCGTACGGGAAGCACCGTCAGCATCGCCGATTTTTCGCAGGAAGCGTCGACGGAGACAGCGTGACCGAAGAAGATACGAAAATCCTCGTCGGCGGCGGCATCGAGGTGGCGGCGCATCTGGCGCTGCCGGCCGACGCCGCGGGCAGGCCGGCGGTCATCCTGCTCGGCGAGATCTGGGGCGTGAACGCGCAGATCCGCGCTCTCTGCAAGCGCCTCGCCGAGGCGGGGGTCAGCGTCGTCGCGCCGGACCAGTATCGCGGGATCACGCCGCCTTCCGAGAGCGACCCGCAGCCGACGGTGCTCGGCTTCTTCGACCGCTTCGACGATCCGGCCGGCATCCGCGACGCGCGCGCCTGCCTCGACTGGGTGCTCGGCGGCGGGCTCGGGGTAACGCCGGGGCCGGTCTACGCGCTCGGCTTCTGCATGGGCGGCCGCTTCGCGCACTACCTCGCCGCGTTCGACCAGCGCCTCGCCGGCGCCGTCAATTTCTACGGCCGGCTGAGCTTTGCGAAGCAGGCGCATCTGAAGCCGTTCACGCCGCTCGACGTCGCCGGCATGATCCAAAAACCCTATCTCGGCCTGTTCGGCGCCATCGACGACTTCATCCCGGCCTCCGACGTGGAGCTTCTGCGGCAGGAGTTTTCGGCTCGCGGTACGCCGCACCACCTCCACGTCTACGAGGGCGCGCACCACGCCTTCTTCAACGAGACGCGCGCCTCCTATGACGCCACGACCGCGGCCGATGCGTGGAAGAAGCTCATCGGCTTCGTCCGCAACGGGAAACTGCCGTGAGCGCGCCGCTCGCCATCGGCATTCTCGGCTGCGGCGGCTTCGTCCGCCGCTACCACATCCCCGCGCTACGCGCCGCGGCGGACGCACGCCTTGTCGCGATCTGCGATGCGGCGCCGAATGACGCCATCCATGCCGTCGCCCGAGAGTTCGGCGCCACCGTCACCGACGACATCGGCCGCTTCCTCGCCGACGAGACCTACGAGGCGGTCATCCTCTCGACGCCGCACGGGCTGCATTACGAGCACGCCGGCCGGGTGCTCGACGCCGGCCGGCACCTGCTCGTCGACAAGCCGTTCGTCGGCGCCGTCGCCGAGGCGGAGGACCTCACCCGCCGCGCCGCGGAGCGGCATCTCCGCGGCGCCGTCGCCTTCACCAGAAGGTTCGACAAAGCCTGCCTGCGCGCCCGCGAACTGATCGCCGCCGGCGCCATCGGCGCGGTGCGCTACGTCGAGTCGGTGCAGCTCGGCTACGAGCGCTCCGGCTGGTTCCTCGATCCCTTGCTCGGCGGCGGTGGCCCCTTCACCGGCCGCGCCTCGCACATCGCCGACCTGGTGCCCTGGCTGACCGGCAAGGAGCCGCTGCGCGTCATGGGCCGGCTGCGCTGGGGGACGCCGGGCCGCACCGATTTCGGCGGCTTCGTCGACGTCGTCTATGACGGCTTCGAGTGCCGGATGACCTGCGTCGAGGAAGGCTGGCACAGCTGGGACGAGGTGCGCATCTTCGGCGACGGCGGCATGATCGAGCTGCGCCGGCCGCTCGACCTGCCGATCGGCTGGACGCTCGTCCGGCTCGGCGGCAACGGCACCCGCGTCGAGGAGCAGCTAGGCGCCGACCCCGAGCCGGGGGACGCCACGCGCGACTTCATCGCCGCGCTGCGCACCGGCCGGGCGCCCGCCTGCAGCTTCGCCGACGCGCGCATTTCGGTGGCGATCGTCGAGGCGGCCTTCGCCTCCGCGCGCGACGACGGCTGCTGGATCGACCTTTCGGCGTTAGCGCCGATCGACACCGTTCTCACTTCCGCCGAAGAAGGCCTGACATGACCATCGCGCCAAAAAACCTGCTCATCCTGCTCTCCGACGAGCATCAGCGCGACGTCACGGGCGCCTACGGCAACCCGCTGATCCGCACGCCGAACATGGACGCGCTCGCCGCCCGCGGCACGCTGTTCACGGACGCCTACACGCCGTGCCCGATCTGCGTGCCGGCGCGGGCGGCGATCGCCACCGGCCGCCATGTCCACCAGACCCGCGCCTGGGACAACGCCATGCCCTATCACGGCGAGATCCCGAGCTGGCACCACCGGCTGCGCGACAACGGCCAGACCGCGATCTCGATCGGCAAGCTGCACTTCCGCTCGACCGACGACGACAACGGCTTTACCGAGGAGATCCTGCCGCTGCACGTGCTGAACGGCATCGGTGACCTTTTGGGCATGCTGCGCGACCCGCCGGCGCCGCGCGGCGGCATGCCGGCGCTGGCGCGCGATGCCGGCGCCGGCCCGGCGAGCTACAACGACTACGATATCGACATCACCGAAAAGGCCTGCGACTGGCTGCGGACACGCGCCGCCCGCGAGAAGAAGCCCTGGACGCTGCTCGTCTCCTGGGTGCGGCCGCACTTTCCGCTGATCGCGCCGGAAGAGTTCTTCCGCCTCTATCCGCCCGAGACGATGCCGATGCCGCGGCTGCGGGACGGCCTGCCCGACCACCCGGCCATGCGCGCCTTCCGGCAATGCATGAACTACGACGACTACTTCGACGAGGACTCCACCCGCCGCGCGCTCGCCGCCTACTATGCGCTCGTCTCCTTCCTCGACGACAATATCGGCAAGGTTTTGCGTACGCTCGACGAAGCCGGGCTGACCCAGACGACACGGGTGATCTACACCAGCGACCACGGCGACAATCTCGGCAATCGCGGCTACTGGGGAAAATCGGTGATGTACGAGGAATCGGTGGCGGTGCCGCTGATTCTGGCCGGCCCCGACGTGCCGCAGGGCGCCGTCGTGCGCACGCCGGTGTCGCTCGTCGACCTCTACCGCACCGCTCTCGAGGGCACCGGCTGCCCGGTGCCGCCGGAGGACGAGTCGCTGCCGAGCTATTCGCTCTGGGATATCGCCCGCGGCGCAGAACCGGACCGCACCGTGCTCAGCGAGTATCACGCCGTCGCCTCGATCACCGGCACCTTCATGATCCGGCACGGCAAGTGGAAATACATCCACCACGCCGGCTACCGGCCGGAGCTGTTCGACCTCGAGGCCGACCCCGGCGAGACCCGCGACCTCGCCGGCGATCCGGCCTTCGCGGGCGTCCTCGCCGAGTGCGAGGCGGCGCTGCGCCGCATCCTCGATCCGGACTCGGTGACGGCCGCCGCCTTCGCCGACCAGGCGAAGAAGATCGCCGAGCATGGCGGCCGCGAGGCGATCCTGGCACGCGGCGATTTCGGCTACACGCCGGCGCCCGGCGAAACGCCGGCGTTCGCATGACTGGGCAAACGAGCTTGCTCGCTCTTCCTCTCCCCCCTTGCGGGGGAGATGGACTCCGCCGGCCGGCGTCCGGCGGGGCCGAGAGGGGGGGTTCCTTACACG
>JAEZCD010000162.1 GCA_023430145.1 Pseudomonadota bacterium | reverse complement strand
GTCCCCGGCCGAGCCGCGCAAGCGGCGAGGGGAAGGGGACCGAGGACGAGGGTCGGGAAGGCGACTTGCAGGAAGGCTGGGTCCCCTTCCCCGAGCTTCGCTCCGCCGGGGACGACACCGGGGGTTCGATCCGATCGCCGCTCATCCCCGCGAATGCGGGGATCCAGCAGCAGGAGAAGGGGCCTGGGTCCCCGCCTTCGGGGGGACGAGCGGATCCTGAGAGCGAAGAGCAACCCGAGCTCTTCCGCCCGGAAATCCTCGAGCCCGAAGTCGCGCTCGAACCCATGACCGCCGGCGCCGAGGTGGTGGAGGATTTTCGCAGCACCGGCCTCACGCTGCGCCGCCACCCCGTGAGCTTCCTGCGCGAAGAGCTCGACCGCGCCGGCATGGTGCGCACGGCCGACATTGCGCGCATGCGCGACGGACGGCGCATCTCCACCGCCGGCCTCGTGCTCGTCCGGCAAAGGCCGGGCTCGGCCAAAGGCGTCATGTTCATCACCCTCGAGGACGAGACCGGCATCGCCAACCTCGTCGTCTGGCAAAGCCTGTTCGAGCGGCAGCGGCGGGTCGTCCTCGGGGCCGGCATGATGGCTGTGCGGGGGAAGGTGCAGCGCGCCGGCGAGGTGATCCACGTCGTCGCCGAGCGCCTCACCGACCTGTCCGAGCTTCTGCGCAGCGTCGGCGACCGCGAGGAAGCCTTTCCCTTGCCGCATGGCCGCGGCGACGAGGCCAAGGGCGGCGGCGGCCCGGACGAACGCGAGACGCTCGGCCGGAAAGCCCGCGACATCTACATCCCCGACCTCCGCTTCGACGGCGGCATCAAGGTGAAGACGCGCGACTTCCGCTGAGCCTGCGCCGTGGCATACGTCATCTGGCATACTGGCATATTGCCGCTTGCATACCAGGAGGCGGCATGGTCCTACTTGACGCGCAGAAGGCCGGACACCAACCGGCCGCATCGGGAAGGAAACGACCATGAGGAAGTCCGTCGGACTTGCTGCGCTTCTCGTCGCCTCCATGCTCGCCGGCAGCGCCTTGGCGCAGTCCCCGGCGCCGGCCGACAAGGACGCGCATGTGAAAAAGGTCACCGCCTGGGTGACTGCCAATGTGAAGCCCTGGCTGAGCGACCCGAAGGTCGTCGAGGCCGTGAAGGCGCAGAACAAGAAGAACGCCAAGCTCGACTATCTCGAGATCCAGCAGCTCGACGCCGACTGGAAGGCCAAGAAGCCGCTCGTCGAGGCGACGATGAATAACGCGCTTTCCGCCTTCCTGAAGGAGAAGAAGGCGGCCCTGAAGGGCGTCATGACGGAAGCCTTTGTCATGGACGACCGCGGCCTCAATGTCGGCCAGACCGACGCCACCTCGGACTATTTCCAGGCCGACGAGGCCAAGTGGCAGAAGACCTATGGCGCCGGGCCGGATGCGATCTTCGTCGACGCGGTCGAGGACGACGGCGGCAAGAAGATCGCCCAGGCGAGCCTCACCATCGTCGACGGCGGCAAGGCGATCGGCGCCATCACGGTCGGCGTCGACGTCGATCAGGTGAAGTAGTCGAAGCCTCGTCATTGCGAGCCCGGGACTCTTCCCTCTCCCAAGGGGAGAGGGTGCCCGCGAAGCGGGCGGGTGAGGGGGTACGGAGCATCAGAACGGGCTCTGTACGCCCTCATCCGGCCGCTTCGCGGCCACCTTCTCCCCACGGGAGAAGGAAAGAAATCCCGGCTGGACGGTCGAGACGTCGTTTCATCCGCCCGGATCGGCGGAAGGTCGGTGGGTGCCCAACTCGCAATGACGGAGAGAAACCCTCACCCGAACAGCCCGTGCAGGAACCAGCGGCCGCCGCCGTTCTCGCGGCCGTCGCGGAACAGCCAGAAGCGCGCGCCGGCCTCGTCCTCGATCCGGTAGTAGTCGCGTACCAGGCCGGTCTCGGCCTCGGACCGCCACCATTCGCCGAACACCCGCTCCGGCCCGTCGGCGCGCCGCACCCGGTGGCGCATCCGCCGCCACACGAACAGGGCCGGCGGATGGTCCGGCATGCCGGCGATGGTTTCGACCGGCTCG
The DNA here is from genome assembly GCA_023430145.1 of Pseudomonadota bacterium. Lineage (GTDB taxonomy): Bacteria > Pseudomonadota > Alphaproteobacteria > Rhizobiales > Methylopilaceae > JAEZCD01. Next base: position 12,528 of record JAEZCD010000162.1, on the reverse strand, counting down.
GGCGGCTCGAGCAGCCGCACCGGCCGCGGCAGGTCGGGCCAGCCGGAAGCATTTGCCGACAGCGGCGACACTTTCTTCGCCGAGCGCTCCGGAAGATCGCTCTCCACGGGCGCGGCGCGATAGAGCCGGCCGGGGCCGAGGCGCGCGGCGAGCCGGTCGACCAGCGGGCCGAGGTCGGGCGCCTCCGTCTCGCCGGCGATGCCGAGAATCTGCCGCGGGGAGAGACGCTCGGCGCGGACGACGACCAGCATCGCCTCGTCGATGCCGAAGCCGGGATCGATCTTTTCGACCTGCGCTGCCAGCAGCTTTGCCAAATGCACCGCGTCCCGTGTGGCCTTCGCGGTGCCGATGCGGATCGCCGCGGTGATGCCGTCGACCCGCCGGCAGAGAAAATCCACGCGTCGGGCGCCGAGCCCGGCCGCCTCGAGGTCGCGGCAGAGGTGCCGCGCCAGCCGCTCGATAACGCCGGCGAGCGCCTCGGCCGTGCCGAGCGGCTCGGCGAACACCAGCTTTTGGCGCAATGCTTTCGGAGGCAGCAGCGGCTCGATCGGCTCGGACCTGCCACCCAGCGCGGCGTCGAGCCGCTCCCCCACCTCGCGGCCGAAGCGCCGCGCGAGCGGCCCGCGCGGCATTCTTCGCAGTTGGCCGATGCGCTCGACCCCGAGTCGGCGGAGGCCGCCGAGAATCTCGTCGGGCAGCCGCAGGCCGGCGAGGGAAACATTCTCGAGCGCCGCCGCCTCCTCGCCGTCCGGTACGATCGAGGACGGCAGCCCGTGGCGGGCGAGAGCGGAGGCCGCCCCGGCCGTCGCCGCGATCGCCGCCCGGGCGACGAAGCCGCCCTTGCCGAGCCGCGCCAGGAGATCCGAAAGCACGCCCGGCTCGCCGCCGAACAGGTGCGCGGCGCCGGCGATGTCGAGCAGCAGCCCGTCCGGCGGATCGGGCGCGACCAGCGGGGAGTAGCGCAGCGCCCATTGGGCGAGCTTTTGCAGCGCCTCGGCATCTCCATCGGGGTCGGCGTCGGCGACCAGAAGATCGGGCACCAGCGCCTGGGCGTGCGCGACCGTCAGCCCCGGCCTGAGCCCGATCTCCTGCGCCCGCGCGTCGACGGCGGCGAGGAGGCGCCGTTGGCCGATCTGGATCGCCGTGACGAGCGGCTTATCCCGCGGCGGCGCGCCGGCGGCGCGTCGCAGACGGTCGGTCGGAAAGCGCGGCAGGTAGAGCGAGACGACCCTTCGCATCGCAGGCCTCCAGATCCCAGGCGGCGGCCTCGGCCCCGCGGCAGCGCAACAGCTCGACCCGCCAGCGGGCGCGGCCGATGCCCGGCACCGGCAGCGGCTCCGAGGGCAGGGCCGAGATCCGCCAGCGGGTGACGGCGGCGGTCGGCTCGGCTTGCGCCGGCACCCGCGGCCTGTGCAGCACGAGGGCAACGACGCCCGACTGCTCGGCGGCGAGCTGCAGCCGCCGCGACGGCGTCAGCGGCAGCCGCGAAAAAACCTCGCCGACGACGCCGGCGAGGCCCGGATGGCGCAGCCCCTCCTCCATCGCCGGCAGCACGTCCGCCTCGCGGCCGGTCTCGGCATAGATGACGCGGCCGGGAGCCAGGCCGACGCCGGCGAGGCCGGGCGCGAACAGGTCGCGTGCCCGCAGGCACCAGAGCACCGGCCCCTTCAGCCGCGCCAGGATGCCGGCCGCGAACAGGGTCGCGGCGGCGATGTGCTCGGCCCCAGGCCCAGCCTCGGTCACCTCGTGCAGGGCGCCGAGCGCGAGCCCGCCGCCCGGCAGATGGCCGTCGATAGCCGGCACGCCGAAGGGCAGGGACGCGCGCGCCCGTCCGGCCGCCGGGGCACGCTCGATGCGTGCCCGCAGCTCGGCGACGATCCGCTCCCGATGCGCTTCGAAACCCATGCCTCGGCCTTTGTTCCTCTTTTGTTCTCGGACTCTCGGGGCAAAGAGTCAATCGGTAGGAGTCCGGGCTCGAAGCGGGCGCCCGCTTCCGTCGTTCTCCGCGAAGCGGATTTCGGCGATCGAAGAAGGGGCTGGATCCTCCGCCTTCGCGGAGGATGACGAGCGGAGGCGGCGGAGGATGGCGGGCCTGCCCGACGAAGCCTCCGGGCGCTCCGGTCCTCGCCTAATCCAGATCCTCGACCGCTCCCGCGCCGCCGCTGATGCGGGCGGCGAGCGCGGCCTCCATGAACGGGTCCAGCGCCCCGTCCAGCACCTCCTGCGGATTGGTGGAGGTGACGCCGGTGCGCAAGTCCTTCACGAGCTGATAGGGCTGCAGCACGTAGGAGCGGATCTGGTGGCCCCAGCCGATGTCGGTCTTCGCCGCCTGCTCGGCCGCCGCCTGCTCCTCGCGCTTCTTCAGCTCGAGCTCGTAGAGCTTTGCGCGCAGCATGTTCCAGGCGGTGGCGCGGTTCTTGTGCTGCGAGCGGTCGCCCTGGCTGACGACGGCGATGCCGGTCGGGATGTGGGTCAGCCGCACCGCCGATTCGGTCTTGTTGACGTGCTGGCCGCCGGCGCCGCCCGAGCGCATCGTATCGACGCGCACTTGGCTCTCGTCGATGTCGATGACGATGTCGTCGTCGATCGCCGGATAGACGTCGACGCTGGCGAAGCTCGTCTGCCGGCGGGCATTGGCGTCGAAGGGCGAGATGCGGACGAGCCGGTGGACGCCCCCTTCCGTCTTCGCCCAGCCATAGGCGTTCGCGCCCTTGAGCAGGAGCGTCGCCGACTTGATGCCGGCCTGCTCGGCCGCCTGGTGGTCGACGAGCTCGACCTTGAAGCCGCGCCGCTCGGCCCAGCGCGTGTACATGCGCAAGAGCATCTCGGCCCAGTCCTGGCTCTCGGTGCCGCCGGCGCCGGGATGGATCTCGAGATAGGTGTCGTTCGAATCCGCCTCGCCCGACAGCAGCGCCTCGACCTGCCGCCGCTGCGCCTCGGCGGCGATGCCGGCGAGCGCCTTCTCGGCGTCGGCGACGAGGGCCGGATCGTTCTCGGCCTCGGCGAGCTCGATCAGGCCGACATTGTCGTCGGTGTCCTGCTCGAGGCGGCCGATCGCGGCGAGCATGTCCTCGAGGCCGGTGCGCTCGCGCATCAGCTTTTGCGCCCGCTCCGGCTCGTCCCAGAAGCTCGGCGCTTCGGCGGCCTTGTTCAGCTCCTCGAGGCGGGCAGTCGCGACATCGAAGTCAAAGATGCCTCCTCAGCAGCCCGACCGACTGCTTGATCTGCTCGACGAGGGTTTCGGTTTCCGCACGCATGCCCGGCCTGCTCAAGAATGGCGGCGGACCCTAACGGCGGCCGGGGATGGTGTAAACCGCCCTCCGGCCGACGAAATGAAGCGGCGCCGCCTTTCCCGTCGGCCGACCCGCTCGTCCCCTCACTCCCCTTCATGGTCCCCCCGGGAGAGGGCGCTGCCCCCCAAGTCCCACCGCGACAACCTCTCCGCCCGTCATCCTGCGACAACCCCTCCGCTCGTCATCCTGCGACGGCCCTCCGCTCGTCATCCTGCGGCTCGACCGGGATCCAACTTCCTTCTCTCTCTTCCCGCCGCAAAGAGCCGCAAAGAATGGATCCTGCGGTCGAGCCGCAGGATGACGCGGAGCGTGGGATGACGCGGAGTGTGGGACGACGCGGAGCGCAGGATGGCGCAGAGAGCGGAGCGACCCTGGGCGGCGTCAGGCGATGCCGCGGTCGAGCAGGCGCGTCAGCGCCTCGGCGATGCGCTGCTGGTCGGCTTCGTCGATCGGGCTGAGGTCGTGCAGCTCGAGGCTGCGCAGGCCCTCGATGGCGAGCCAGGCGATGATCGAGGCCGCCGGGTCCTCGGCGTTCTGCTTCACCGCCTGCCAGTGCTCGGCGATGATGCCGCGCAGCGAGGCGAGCAGGCTCGGATCCTCCGACAGGGCGGCGATCAGGCCCTTGGCCACCGGATCGGGTCGCCCGCAGGCGCCCTCGAGATAGGCCGCGACGCTGACGCGCGCATCGAGATTGCGCGTGTCGGCAAACCCCTGCCGCAAACGTTCCTTGTCGGCGAGGGCGCGCTCGATCATCCGCTCGATCATGCCCCGCAAAAGCGCCTGCTTGGATGGGAAATGATACAGCAATCCACCCTTGCTAAGCTTGGCCCGCTCGGCGACCGCGTCGAGCGTCAGCCGTCCGGCGCCGATCTCGGCCACGAGCTCCGCCGCTGCGTCGAGAATGCGCTCGCGAGAGCTCGGTCGGCCGAGATGAATTTTGTGCACTGCCGAAGATCGCTTGAAGTGAACCGTCCAGACGGTAATAAACGTTCGTCACAGCGGCGCAAGCGGCTCGTCCTCACGAGCGCGCGGGTCGTCGCTCTCAGAGGCCCCGCAGCGGCGGGGCGGGAACGGGCTTGCCAGTCATGAAGCGGCGTATCGTCGTAGCCTCGGTCTTCCTCCTCGTCGCGGCCCTCTGCGGCGGGCTCGTCTGGTTCAATTTCTTCCGCGACAAGATGATCGCCGAGTTCTTCGCGGGCATGAAGCCGCCGGCGCAGACGGTGTCGGCGACCGAGGTCCAGGCCAAGACCTGGACGCCCGGCATCACCGCGATCGGCACGACGCGGGCGGCCAACGGCGTCGAGCTCGCGGCGGAGACCGCCGGCCTCGTCAAGGAGATCCGCTTCAAGGCCAACGACCGCGTCAAGGCCGGCCAGGTCGTCGTGCAGCTCGACGACGCAGTCGAGCGTGCCGACCTGCTCGAGGCGGAATCGGCGATCAAGCTCAACCAGGCGACGCTCGAGCGCCGGCAGACCTTGCGCGAGCGCGGCTACAACTCGGCCGCGTCCTACGACGAGGCGGAGGCGGGGCTTTCGACCGCCAAGTCGAAGCTCGCCAAGACGCAGGCGGTGATCGACCAGAAGGCGCTGAAGGCGCCGTTCGCCGGCACCATCGGCATCGCCCGCATCGATCCGGGCCAGTACGTGCAGGCCGGCACGGTCGTCGCCACGCTGCAGAACCTCGATTCGATGCGCGTCGACTTCACGGTGCCCGAGCAGATGGGCAACCGCGTGAAGATCGGCCAGTCGGTGCGCTTCGGCCTGACCGAGAACGATCTGCCGCTCGTCGGCAAGATCACCGGCATCGATCCGCGGGTCGACCCGCAGACGCGCCTCATCGCCGTGCAGGCGCTGCTCGAGAACAGCGACGGCGCCGATCTCATGCCGGGCCAGTTCGTGCACGCGCGCGTCGAGCTGCCGCCCGAGCCGGGCATCATCACCGTGCCGCAGACGGCGGCCGTGACCAGCCTCTACGGCGACTACGTCTTCGTCGTCGAGAAGAACGGCGAGGCGCAGACGGCCAAGCAGGTGTTCGTCAAGCTCGGCCGGCGCAACGGCGCCGAGCTCGAGATCACCTCCGGCCTGCAGCCGGGGCAGATGGTGGTCGTCTCCGGCCAGAACAAACTGCAGCCGGGCGCGGCGGTGAAGATCGACAACAGCGTCGACCTGCAGCGCATCGCCGAGACCGAGCGCCGGCTGACGACAGGGGCCGGGCAGTGAGCTTCACGGAACTCTTCATCCGGCGGCCGGTGCTCTCGGCCGTCGTCAGCCTCATGATCCTGCTGCTCGGCGCGCAGGGGCTGATGAACCTGCAGGTGCGTCAGTACCCGGAGGTGGAGGAGACCACGATCACGGTCACCACCACCTATACCGGCGCCAGCGCGAGCCTCATCCAGGGCTTCATCACGACGCCGATCGCCAAATCGGTGTCGAGCGCGGAGGGCGTCGACTACGTCACCTCGACGAGCCGGCTCGGCCTCAGCACCGTGCGCGTGCGCATGCGCCTCAACACGGACCCGAACGCCGCCCTGACCGAGGTCACGGCGAAAGTGCAGCAGGTGCGCGCGCAGCTGCCGACCGACGCCGAGGACCCGGTGATCGTCAAGGGCACCGGCCAGTCCTTCGCGCTGATGTACATCACCTTCGCAAGCACGGTGATGACGCCCGAGCAGGTCAACGAGTATCTGTCGCGCGTCATCCAGCCGCGCTTCGCCACCCTCGAGGGCGTCGGCAGCGCGGAGATCCTCGGCGGGCGCGAATATTCGATGCGGATCTGGATCGATCCGCTGCGGCTCGCCGCGCGCAACCTCACCGTCGCCGAGGTGGTCGCCGCAATCAACGCCAGCAACTATCTGTCGGCGCCCGGCAAGACGCAGAGCGAGTTCGTCGCCTACCAGCTCGAGACGCAGACGACGCTGCAGACGCCGGAAGCCTTCGGCGCGCTGCCGATCAAGAGCAATGGCGACGAGCTGGTCCGCCTGCGCGACGTCGCCAAGGTCGAGCTCGGCCCCGAGTCCGTCGACGTCATCGTCGGCTTCAACGGCCGCGAGGGCACCTTTATCGGCGTCACGCCGACGCCGTCCGCCAACCCCCTGTCGGTCGCCGAGGCGGTCACCAAGACCATCGCCGAGATCCAGCCGACGCTTCCCCAGGGGATGATGGCGGAGGTCGTCTACGACGCCTCGAGCTTCATCTCGGCCTCGATCGAGGAGGTGTTCACCACCATCGGCGAGGCGGTGGTGATCGTCATCCTCGTCATCCTCCTGTTCCTCGGCTCGTTCCGATCGGTGCTGATCCCGATCGTCACCATCCCGGTGTCGCTGATCGGCGTCTGCTTCGCGCTCTACGCGCTCGGCTACTCGATCAACCTCTTGACGCTGCTCGCCATGGTGCTGGCGATCGGCCTCGTCGTCGACGATGCCATCGTCGTCGTCGAGAACATCCACCGACACATCGAGGAGGGGCTGAAGCCGATCGACGCCGCCATCGTCGGCATGCGCGAGATCTTCGGCCCGATCGTCTCGATGACGATCACGCTCGCCGCGGTCTATGCGCCGATCGGCTTCACGCAGGGCCTCACCGGCGCGCTGTTCCGCGAGTTCGCCTTCACGCTCGCCGGCGCGGTGATCATCTCCGGCATCGTCGCCGTCACGCTGTCGCCGATGATGTCGGCGCGGCTGCTGAAGCCGCACACGCCGGGCGGCAGCCGCGGCTTCGCCGGCCTCGTCGATCGCATCTTCACCGCGGTCGAGGGCTGGTACGGGCGGCGCCTCGCGGGCTCGCTGAAATACCGGCCGGTGACGCTCGTCCTCGTCGCCATCATCCTCGCCACGACCGGGTTCCTGTTCGTCAAGACGCCGTCGGAGCTCGCGCCGGAAGAGGATCAGGGCGTCTTCCTCGGCCTCGTCAACGTGCCGAGCTACGCCACCGCCGACTATACGGAGGTGTTCTCGAGGAAGTGGACCAAGGCCTTCGAGACGATCCCGGAGATCGACGACACGTTCCTGATCATCGGCTCGGACGGCGGCGGCGGCGCCTTCACTGGCTTCAAGCTCTTGCCCTGGGACGAGCGGACCCGGCCCGTCAGCCAGATCAAGCAGGACATCCAGACCATGCTCGACGGCAACCCGGGCGTGCAGGCGTTCGTCTTCGCGCCGCCGTCGCTGCCGGGAGCCACCGACGGCCTGCCGATCCAGTTCGTCGTGCGCTCGATCGGCGACCCGGCGCAGGTCTACGAGGTGGCCGAGGAGATCACCCGCCGCGCGCAGGCGAGCGGCAAGTTCATCATCGTCCAGAACTCGATGACCTACGATACCCCGCGGGCGCGCATTGTCGTCGACCGCGACCGCGCGGCGGCGCTCGGCGTCCGCGTGTCGGAGATCGGCACCACGCTCGGCGCCCTCGTCGGAAATGCGCAGATCTCGAAATTCGACCGCGACGACCGCTCCTACGACGTCATCACCCAGGTGCCGAAGATCGACCGCTTCAATCCCGAGCGGCTCGGCCAATACTATGTCCGCGCCGCCAACGGCACCATGGTGCCGCTGTCGGCGCTCGTGAAGATCGACACCAGCGCCGCGCCGGCCGCGATCGAGCAGTTCAACCAGCTCAACTCGGCCACCATCTCGGGACTGCCGCTGCCGGGCGTTGCGACCAGCGTCGGCCTCGCGACGATCCGCGACATCGCCCGGGAGCTGATGCCGGCCGGCTTCTTCGAGGACTATGCCGGCCAGTCGCGGCTCGAGGTGCAGGAGGGCAGCTCGATCCTGCTCGCCTTCGGGCTCGCCGTCATCGTCATCTATCTCGTGCTGGCGGCGCAGTTCGAGAGTTTTCGCGATCCGCTGATCATCATGATGTCGGTTCCGCTGTCGATCTTCGGCGCGATGATCTTCCTCAATGCCGGACTCGCGACGCTCAACATCTATACGCAGGTCGGGCTGATCACGCTCGTCGGGCTGATCACCAAGCACGGCATTCTGATGGTGGAGTTCGCCAACGAGCTGCAGGCCAAGGAAAGGTTGGGCAAGCTCGAGGCGATCCAGCGCGCCGCCTCGGTGCGCCTCAGGCCGATCCTGATGACGACCGCCGCCATGGTGCTCGGCGTCATCCCGCTGATCACCGCCACCGGCGCCGGCGCCGCCGCGCGCTTCTCGATGGGCCTCGTGATCGCCTCGGGCATGTCGATCGGCACGCTGTTCACGCTGTTCGTCGTGCCGATGTTCTACACCTACCTCGCCGGCGACAAGCGGCCGGCCGCGGAGACGGTGCCCGCCGCCCCGCATGACACGCCCGCCCTGCCGGCGCCGGCGGAGTAGCGTTGACGGACACGTCCGGACGGCGCTCCGCCCGGACGGACGCTGCCCGATAGCGGCCCGATCCTGTATGCCGATGGCATCGTGATCATCGGGAGCCGTTCCGCTTGTCGCCCGTCTCGCGCAGCCGCCTCTGGGCGATCACCGCCTACTTCAACCCCATGCGATACGCGCGGCGGCGCGCCAATTACCGCGTCTTCCGTGACCGGCTCGGTCTCCCGCTGCTGACGGTCGAGCTCGTCTTCGACGAGACGCCCGAGCTCGGGCACGGCGACGCCGACATGCTCGTCCAGCTGCCGGGGCGCGATCTCCTCTGGCACAAGGAGCGGCTCCTGAACCTCGCCGCGGCGCGGCTGCCGGCCGGCTGCGACCGCCTCGTCTGGCTCGATTGCGACGTGTTCTTCGGCGATGACCGCTGGGCGCCGGCGCTCGACCGGATCCTCGACGAGGCGCTGCTCGCCCAGCCCTATTCGTCCGTGCACTATCTGACGCGGGCATGGTCGGCCGAGCAGCGGCAGCCGGAGATCGACTTCTCGCGGCGCTCGGTGGCGGCGGCGCTCGCCGGCGGCATGTCGCTCGAGGAATGCTTCCTGCCGCCGGTGCACGACCGGCGGCTCATCACCGCGCCCGGCTTCGCCTGGGGAGCCCGCCGGGATCTCCTCGCGCGGCACGGGCTCTACGACGCGGCCATCGTCGGCGGCGGCGATCGCCTGCTCGCCAGCGCCGCGTGCGGCTTTCTCGAGGGCGGTGCGCGCGTGCATTTCCACGCCCCGCGCCTGGAGGAGCACTATCTGCGCTGGGCGGTGCCGTTCGCGCACGAGGTCGGCGGCCGCGTCGGCTTCGTCGAGGCCGAGCTGTTCAACCTCTGGCACGGCGATCTCGCGAACCGCGACGACGGCTGCCGCAATCAGAAGCTGATCGGCTCCGGCTTCGATCCCTTCACTGACATCGCGACGGACGAGCACGGCGTCTGGCGCTGGAGCAGCGACAGGCCGGCGCTGCACGCCTATCTGCGCGACTATTTCACAGGCCGCCGCGAGGACGGCTGAGCCCGCCCCGCGGGCGAGCGAGGGGCCTGCGCCGGCGCCGCGGACTGGCTCGTCTTCCGATCTCGGCGCATAATTCCCTCAGTCGTAAGGCGAGGAGTTCCGCGCGGGACATGACAGACGAGCGTCGTCTCGCGGCCGTTCTCGCGCTCGATGTCGTCGGCTACAGCCGCATGGTGGAGCGGGACGAGGCGGGTACCGTCGCGCGCCTGCGAGCGGTACGGCGGGACCTCGTCGAGCCGAGGGTGCGCACTCACCGCGGGCGCGTCGTCAAGCTGACCGGGGACGGACTGCTGCTCGAGTTCGCGAGCGCCGTAGAAGCGGTGACCTGCGCGGTCGCGATCCAGCAGGCTGCGAATGCGCGGGCTGCCGCGGCTCCGGAGGCAGAGCGGATCGTGTTCCGCGCCGGTCTCAATCTCGGTGATCTCATCGTCGACGGCGACGACATCTATGGGGACGGCGTGAACGTCGCCGCCCGGCTCGAGAGTCTCTGCGAGCCAGGTGGCCTTCTGATCTCGCGCACCGTCCGGGACCAGATTCGGGACAAGCTCGCCTATCCGTTCACCGACCGGGGCGAGCATCAGGTCAAGAACATCGCCCGGCCGATCCGGGCGTTCGGACTGGCGCCGGTCGCGATCGACGGGATCGCGCTGGCAGATGGGCGGCCCGCCACTGCATCTCGAAGGCGCCGCTGGCCCCTCGCTGCCGCCGCAGCTGTCCTTCTGGTGTCTCTCGCAGGCGGTGCGGCGTGGTGGCACGGAGCAGATCGAGCCCCGGCTACGCGGCAGCGCGCGACGATGCCGGCGCCGCGCCTGTCGATCGCGGTGCTGCCGTTCGTCAACGTCTCCCGCGATCCGGACGACGCTGCCTTCGCCGACGCGCTCACGGAGGATCTGATCGTCGATCTGTCGCGCATCTCCGGCGCCTTCGTCATCTCGAGCCGCACGGCCTTCACCTACCGGGACCCGGCGGTCGATCCGCGACAGGTCGCGCGCGATCTCGATATCCGCTACGTCCTTGCCGGCACCGTTCGCCGCTCAGGCGACCTCATTCGCGTGACGACCAGCCTCATCGACGGCGAATCCGGCGCGCAGATATGGAGCGACCGGTACGAACGCGCTCGGGGCGACATGCTCTCGCTCCAGCAGACGGTGACCGCACAGATCGCCCGCTCGCTCAATCTGGAGCTGAAGGAGGCGCTCAGCCGACGTGCGCTCACAGGCTCGCCGAGCGGCGCCGACGCCCAGGATCTTGCCATCCGCGCCTGGGCGGAGATCTGGAACAAGCCGCAGACCAAGGCCACGAACGACATCGGCCTCGCTCTCGCGGAGCAGGCCCTGTCGATCGATCCGGAAAACGCCGAGGCCTGGGCGACGAAATCCTATGCCCTCACGCGCGCCGCGCAGTCAGACTGGCTCCCCCGTCCGCGCGCCGAGCTCGTGCGCGAGGCGGTCGCGGCGGGCGAGCGGGCCGTCAGCCTCGATCCCAGAAACGCCGAGGCCTTCTTCGTCCTCGCTTTCGCCTGCTCGCGCGCCGGGGATCACGAGCGAGCCCTGTCGCTCTATGCCCAGGCCCAGCAGCTCAACCCGAACCACGCACCGTCGTTCGCCAATTACGGGTTCACGCTGCTCCACCTCGGCCGGTTCGATGAATTCGCGCCCTGGATGGCCCGCGCGCGAGCCATCAGTCCGCGCGACCCGCTCATTCCCGTCTGGCTACAGATCGAGGCGCTCAGCCGATTGCTGCAGGATGATGCCGCGGGCGCCGAAGCGCTCGCGCGGACCGCCCTCGCCAGGAATCCCCGCTACGACGTCGCCCATTTGACGCTCGCGGTCGCACTGCGGCGGCTCGGCCGAGCCGAGGAGGCCGAAGCCGTGCTCGCTGCGTTCAACCGGCTTCGTCCGAACACGACGATCGCCGGTCTACGGGCCGTTCAGGCGGGCGCCACACCCGCCTTCTTCGCGCAATACGACCGCTATCTCGACGATCTCGCCGCTCTCGGCATGCCGCGGTCGTGAGAGGACGGGTCGACCGAGCGCAGCATGCAGCAGCCCCCCGGCGGGGCTCAAAATACCGGCTCGATGCGGACCTCGGACGTCACGGAGTTGGCGATGTAGCACTGCTCGTGCGCCTTGTGGTGCAGCGCCATCAGTTCCTCGTGGGACGGCAGCTTCTCGCCGCCGATGCGGACCGCCGGCCGCAAGGTCACGAGGGTCATCGCCGTGCGGCCCTCGGCGGTCTTGCCGAGCGTGCCTTCGGCCTCGTCCCGGTAGGCGTCGACGCGGAAGCCCTGCCTGGCCGCGAAGGCGAGGAAGAAGAGCATGTGACAGCTCGACAGCGCCGCGACGAAGCCTTCCTCCGGATCGACGGCGTCGGTCGCCGACAGCGGCGGTCGGACGACCTGCGGCGAGGCGGACGCGCGCACCTCGATACCGCCGTCGAAGCTCCAGCTGTGCAGGCGGCTGAACTTGTTGTCCGTGAAGGCTTCCTCGCCGCGCGTCCAGGCCACGGTCGCCGTATAGCTCGCCATTTCGGTCCTCCTCCCTGTGTCGGGGGACCCGCCGCTACCGCGTCGGCACCGGCTTCTCGCCGCGATAGTCGTAAAAACCGCGCTTGGTCTTTCGGCCGAGCCAGCCGGCCTCGACGTATTTCACGAGCAGCGGGCAGGGCCGGTATTTCGAGTCGGCGAGTCCGTCGTGCAGCACCTGCATGATGGACAGGCAGGTGTCGAGGCCGATGAAGTCGGCGAGCTGCAGGGGGCCCATCGGGTGGTTCGCGCCGAGCCGCATCGCCGTGTCGATGGCGTCGACCGAGCCTACGCCCTCGTAGAGCGTGTAGATCGCCTCGTTGATCATCGGCAGAAGAATGCGGTTGACCA
>JAEZCD010000107.1 GCA_023430145.1 Pseudomonadota bacterium | reverse complement strand
CTATGGCCAAAGAGAAGTTTGCGCGGACGAAGCCGCACTGCAACATCGGCACGATCGGTCACGTCGACCACGGCAAGACGTCGCTGACGGCGGCGATCACGAAGGTGCTGGCGGAGACGGGCGGGGCGACGTTCACGGCCTACGACCAGATCGACAAGGCGCCGGAGGAGAAGGCGCGCGGCATCACGATCTCGACGGCGCATGTCGAGTACGAGACGTCGAACCGGCACTACGCGCATGTCGACTGCCCCGGGCATGCCGACTACGTCAAGAACATGATCACCGGTGCCGCGCAGATGGACGGGGCGATCCTCGTCGTGTCGGCCTCGGACGGGCCGATGCCGCAGACGCGCGAGCACATCCTGCTCGCCCGCCAGGTCGGCGTGCCGTCGCTGGTGGTGTTCATGAACAAGTGCGACATGGTCGACGATCCGGAGCTTCTGGACCTGGTCGAGCTCGAGGTTCGCGAGCTTCTGTCGAAGTACGAGTTCCCGGGCGACGACATCCCGATCGTGCGCGGCTCGGCGCTGGCGGCGCTCGAGGACTCCGACAAGAAGCTCGGCCATGACGCGATTCTGGAGTTGATGCGGGCGGTGGACGAGTACATCCCGCAGCCGGAGCGTCCGATCGACCAGCCGTTCCTGATGCCGGTCGAGGACGTGTTCTCGATCTCGGGCCGCGGCACGGTGGTGACGGGCCGGGTCGAGCGCGGCATCGTCAAGGTGGGCGACGAGATCGAGATCGTCGGCATCCGCCCGACGCAGAAGACGACGGTGACCGGCGTCGAGATGTTCCGCAAGCTGCTCGACCAGGGTCAGGCGGGCGACAACATCGGCGCGCTGCTGCGCGGCACCAAGCGCGAGGAAGTCGAGCGCGGCCAGGTTCTGTGCAAGCCGGGCTCGGTGAAGCCGCACACGAAGTTCAAGGCGGAAGCCTACATCCTGACGAAGGAGGAGGGCGGCCGCCACACGCCGTTCTTCACCAATTATCGTCCGCAGTTCTATTTCCGGACGACGGACGTGACGGGCGTGGTGGAGCTTCCGGAAGGCACCGAGATGGTGATGCCGGGCGACAACGTGTCGATGGACGTGACGCTGATCGTTCCGATCGCGATGGAGGAGAAGCTTCGCTTCGCCATCCGCGAGGGCGGCCGCACGGTCGGCGCCGGCGTCGTCGCGCAGATCGTCGAGTGAAGGTTGCGCCGGTGCGCGCAGACATGCAATAAGCCTGCGCGCCCGGCTGAGCGCTTAGGAGTGTAGCTCAACTGGTCAGAGCACCGGTCTCCAAAACCGGGGGTTGGGGGTTCGAGTCCCTCCACTCCTGCCAGGACGGCCGCGGAGAGACTCTTCGACCAGGGCTCCGCGCCCGGGCGGCAAGTGACAGGAAAGAGTTCAGGGGCGTGGCCTTGCTGCGCCCCTCGTCGACGTGACAGAAGGCCATGGCTAGAGCAAACCCGTTCGAATTCCTGCAGCAGGTACGCGCCGAGGCCGCCAAGGTCACCTGGCCGACCCGCCGCGAAACCATGATCACGACCGCGATGGTGTTCGTCTTCGTGATCATCGCGAGCATCTTCTTTGTGTTCGCCGATATGATCGTGCGGTTCGCCGTCAGTCTCGTCCTCGACATCGGGCGCTGAAGGCGAACCCATGGCCAAGCGCTGGTACATCGTCCACGCCTACTCGAACTTCGAGCGGAAAGTGGCCGACTCGATTCGCGAGAAGGCGGCGCAGACCGGCCTGTCTGGCCTGTTCGACGAGATTCTCGTGCCGACCGAGAAGGTCGTGGAGCTGCGCCGCGGCCGGAAGGTGGACGCCGAGCGGAAATTCTTCCCCGGCTATGTCCTGGTGAAGATGGACATGACCGACGAGGCATACCATCTCATCAAGAACACGCCGAAGGTCACCGGGTTCCTCGGCGCCGACAATAAGCCGATGCCGATCTCCGACGCCGAGGCGCAGCGCATCCTGCGCCAGGTCCAGGAGGGTATCGAGCGGCCGAAGCCGTCGATCAGCTTCGAGGTCGGCGAGCAGGTGCGCGTGTCGGACGGGCCGTTCGCCTCGTTCAACGGCGTCGTGGAGGAGATCGACGAAGGCCGGGCACGGCTGAAGGTCGCAGTGTCGATCTTCGGGCGGGCAACCCCGGTCGAGCTCGAATACGGCCAGGTCGAGAAGACCTGACCGTCGTGCAGCGTGGGAGGTGGCGGCGGCGTTTGCCCGCCGCCGGCGCCGGACCACGAACCGACAGGCCGCTGGCCTCGTTGCGGAGAGAAGAATGGCAAAGAAGGTAACAGGTTACATCAAGCTGCAGGTGCCGGCAGGCTCCGCCAACCCGTCGCCGCCGATCGGTCCGGCGCTCGGCCAGCGCGGCCTCAACATCATGGAGTTCTGCAAGGCGTTCAACGCCCAGACCGCCCAGATGGAGAAGGGCATGCCGATCCCGGTGGTGATCACCGCGTTCGCCGACCGCTCCTTCTCGTTCGAGATGAAGACGCCGCCGGTGAGCTACTTCCTCAAGAAGGCGGCCAAGCTCGACAAGGGCGCGACCACCCCGGGGCGTGGCACCGTCGGCAAGGTCAGCCGCGACCAGGTGCGCGAGATCGCCGAGGCGAAGATGAAGGATCTCAACTGCCAGACGGTCGATGCGGCGATGAAGATGATCGAAGGGTCGGCCCGCTCCATGGGCCTGGCGGTGGAGGGCTGACCATGGCGCATGTGGGAAAGCGCGTCCGCACCGGCCGCGAGGGTGTCGACCGGCTGAAGCTCTACTCGCTCGACGAGGCGCTGGAGCTCGTCAAGGGCCGCGCGACGGCCAAGTTCGACGAGACGGTCGAGGTGGCGATGAACCTCGGCGTCGATCCCCGCCACGCCGACCAGATGGTGCGCGGCGTCTGCCAGCTGCCGAACGGCTCCGGCCGCCAGGTGCGCGTCGCCGTGTTCGCGCGCGGCGCCAAGGCGGACGAGGCGCTCGCCGCCGGGGCCGACATCGTCGGCGCGGAGGATCTCGTCGAGCGCGTCCAGGGCGGCACGATCGATTTTGACCGCTGCATCGCGACGCCCGACCTGATGCCGCTCGTCGGCCGGCTCGGCAAGGTGCTCGGCCCGCGCGGCCTGATGCCGAACCCGAAGGTCGGCACGGTCAGCATGGACGTCGCCGGCGCGGTCAAGGCCGCCAAGGGCGGCGCCGTCGAGTTCCGCGTCGAGAAGGCCGGCATCGTGCATGGCGGCGTCGGCAAGGTGAGCTTCCCGGTCGACAAGCTGGCCGAGAACATCCGCGCCTTCGCCGATGCCGTGGTGCGTGCCAAGCCGACCGGCGCCAAGGGCACCTATGTGCAGCGCATCGCCCTGAGCTCGACCATGGGCCCGGGCGTGCGTGTCGAGCCGGCGAGTGTCATCGGCGCCCGGCCGGCCTGAGTTTTTCGCTCCGCGGGCACAAACCCCGCGGGGAATGTTTTTCGCGGTCGCCGAGCCCTCGCGGCATGGCGGCCGGAAAGCTTCGCCCGGAGCGATCCGGGCGGAGGGGGTCGGAAGGGTTCGCCCGGAAGACCCCGTCCTGTCCGAGACCGCAGGTTCCGTCCTCGTCCCGAGGGCGGCCTAAGCCTCCGCGGAGGGCCTGCGCAGACGGGGAAGACCGGTTTTTCGGCGCTTGCCGTCGATCGATCGGTTCGAACCATCGCACCTTGCGCGCCGCTCGCGGCCGCTCGGGGACAGGGCTCGTACGCGTCGTCCCGCGGCCGCCAGGCTCAGGGACGGCAGGTGCAGCCGGCGGCGGGGCCGAAGTGCCCCTCGAAATGCCGCCAACCGGAGAGAGCACGTGGACCGAGCGGAAAAACGTGAGCTCGTCGCCTCGCTGAACCAGGTGTTTTCGAGCACCGGGGTCGTCGTGGTGGCGCATTATTCGGGGCTCACCGTCGCTCAGATGTCGGCCCTGCGCCGGCAGATGAAGCAGGCGGGCGCGAGCCTCAAGGTCGCGAAGAACCGCCTCGCCAAGATCGCTCTTGAAGGCACGGACGTCGGTCACATCGGCTCCCTTCTGAAGGGGCCCACGGTCCTCGCATATTCCGCGGACCCGGTGGCGGCGCCCAAGGTCGCGTCCGACTTCGCCAAGGGGAACGAGCGTTTCGTGATCCTCGGCGGGGCGATGGGCAAGACCGTCCTGGACCCGGAGGGAGTGAAGGCGCTCGCCACGCTTCCTTCGCTGGACGAGCTGCGTGCGAAACTGGTCGGCCTCATCCAGGCGCCGGCCACCAAGATTGCCCAGCTCACGACCGCACCCGCCGCCAAGCTGGCGCGCGTCGTCCAGGCCTACGCCGAGAAAGACGAGGCGGCCTGAGGCCGTTCCCAGCGTTCCGGTTCGAACCTGATCAATCGAGAGAGAGACAATGGCTGATCTATCCAAGCTCGTCGACGAGCTGAGCAATCTGACTGTTCTCGAGGCCGCCGAGCTCGCGAAGCTCCTCGAGGAGAAGTGGGGCGTCTCGGCCGCGGCCGCGGTCGCCGTCGCCGCCGGCCCGGCCGGCGCTGCCGCCGCTCCGGCCGCCGAGGAGCAGACCGAGTTCACGGTCGTCCTCGCCGCCATCGGCGAGAAGAAGATCGAGGTCATCAAGGAGGTCCGCGCCGTGACCGGCCTCGGCCTCAAGGAGGCCAAGGACCTCGTCGAGGCGGCGCCCAAGCCCGTGAAGGAAGGCGTCTCCAAGGACGAGGCCGAGAAGGTGAAGGCGCAGCTCGAGAAGGCCGGCGCCAAGGTCGAGCTGAAGTGACGCGCGGGGCGTAACAGCCCCGCCGGCGTCGCCCGGGCGCGAGCCGCCCGGGAGCCTTTCCCGCCTACCCGGCGGGCCGACATATCGGGGTTCGGCGTGCGAAAGCGCGGCGAACCCTTCGCACTGGAAGGACTGCGGCCCAGGGGGTCGCGCGCGGCGGGCCGCCGGCCGGCCGCAATCCCGCGGTCCCGCCCGCGGCAGGACAGGAAGGACGAGGTTCGAGATGGCTCAGACTGTTGGTGGCCGCAAGCGCGTTCGCAAGTTCTTCGGCAACATCCGCGAGGTGGCGGAGCTGCCGAACCTGATCGAGGTGCAGAAGGCCTCCTACGACCAGTTCCTGCAGATCCATTCGACCGTGGCCGAGCGGCAGGAGGACGGCCTGCAGGCGGTCTTCAAGTCCGTGTTCCCGATCTCCGACTTCTCCAACACCGCCATGCTGGAGTTCGTCAAGTACGAGTTCGAGGCGCCCAAATACGATGTCGACGAGTGCCGGCAGCGCGGCATCACCTTCGCCGCGCCGCTGAAGGTGACGCTGCGCCTCATCGTCTTCGACGTCGACGAGGAGACCGGCGCCCGCTCGGTCAAGGACATCAAGGAGCAGGACGTCTACATGGGCGACATGCCGCTCATGACGTCGAACGGCACCTTCATCGTCAACGGCACCGAGCGCGTCATCGTCAGCCAGATGCACCGCAGCCCGGGCGTGTTCTTCGACCACGACAAGGGCAAGACGCACTCGTCCGGCAAGCTCCTGTTCGCGGCCCGCATCATTCCCTATCGCGGCTCCTGGCTCGACATCGAGTTCGACGCCAAGGACATCGTCTATGCGCGCATCGACCGCCGCCGGAAGATCCCGGTGACGTCGCTGCTCTACGCGCTCGGCATGGACGGCGAGGAGATCCTGGCGACCTTCTACAAGAAGATCCAGTTCACCCGCGCCGGCGACGGCTGGCGGATGCCGTTCGACGCCGAGCGGCTGAAGGGCTTCAACGCCACCTCCGACCTCGTCGACGCCGACACCGGCGAGGTGGTGCTGGAGGCCGGCCGCAAGGTCACCGCGCGCTCGGCGCGCCTGCTCGCCGAGAAGGGCGTCAAGGCGCTGAAGCTCGCCGACGACGACCTCGTCGGCCAGTACATCGCCGAGGACCTCGTCAACGTCCAGACGGGCGAGATCTATGCCGAGGCCGGCGACGAGATCACCGACAAGCTGCTGAAGAGCCTCGTCGAGGTCGGCTACGACGAGCTGCCGCTGCTCGACATCGACCACGTCAACACCGGCGCCTACATCCGCAACACGCTCAGCGTCGACAAGAACCACCGCCGCGAGGAGGCGCTGTTCGACATCTACCGGGTGATGCGCCCGGGCGAGCCGCCGACCGTGGAGGCCGGCGAGGCGATGTTCCACTCGCTGTTCTTCGATCCGGAGCGCTACGACCTCTCGGCCGTCGGCCGGGTGAAGATGAACATGCGCCTCGACCTCGACGCGCCGGACACGGTGCGCACGCTGCGCCGTGAGGACATCATCGCCGTCGTCCGCATGTTGCTCGACCTGCGCGACGGCCGCGGCGAGATCGACGACATCGACCATCTCGGCAACCGGCGCGTGCGCTCGGTCGGCGAGCTGATGGAGAACCAGTACCGCGTCGGCCTCCTGCGCATGGAGCGGGCGATCAAGGAGCGCATGAGCTCGGTCGAGATCGACACCGTGATGCCGCAGGATCTCATCAACGCCAAGCCGGCGGCGGCGGCGGTGCGCGAGTTCTTCGGCTCCTCGCAGCTCTCGCAGTTCATGGACCAGACCAACCCCTTGTCGGAGATCACCCACAAGCGGCGCCTGTCGGCGCTCGGCCCGGGCGGTCTGACGCGCGAGCGGGCGGGCTTCGAGGTGCGCGACGTGCACCCGACGCATTACGGCCGCATCTGCCCGATCGAGACGCCGGAAGGCCCGAACATCGGCCTCATCAACTCGCTCGCCACCTTCGCGCGCGTGAACAAGTACGGCTTCATCGAGACGCCCTACCGGCGCGTCCGCGACGGCCACGTCACCGACGACGTCGTCTACCTGTCGGCGGTCGAGGAGGGCAAGTACGCGGTCGCCCAGGCGAACGCGGAGGTCGATGCCGACGGGCGCCTCGTGGAGGATCTGATCGTCTGCCGCCTCGCCGGCGAGGTGCTGATGATGCCGCGCGACCGCGTCAACTACATGGACGTGTCGCCGAAGCAGCTCGTGTCGGTCGCCGCGGCGCTGATCCCGTTCCTCGAGAACGACGACGCCAACCGCGCGCTGATGGGCTCCAACATGCAGCGCCAGGCGGTGCCGCTGGTCCGCGCCGAGGCGCCGCTCGTTGGCACCGGCATGGAATCGGTGGTGGCGCGCGACTCGGGGGCCGCCATCGCGGCCCGCCGCGCCGGCATCGTCGACCAGGTCGATGCGACCCGCATCGTCATCCGCGCGACCGAGGAGACCGATCCCTCGAAGTCGGGCGTCGACATCTACAACCTGCAGAAGTTCCAGCGCTCGAACCAGAACACCTGCATCAACCAGCGGCCGCTGGTGCGCGTCGGCGACCTGATCGCCAAGGGCGAGATCGTCGCCGACGGTCCCTCGACGGAGCTCGGCGAGCTGGCGCTCGGCCGCAACGTGCTCGTCGCCTTCATGCCCTGGAACGGCTACAACTTCGAGGACTCGATCCTCTTGTCCGAGCGGATCGTGCAGGACGACGTCTTCACCTCGATCCACATCGAGGAATTCGAGGTGATGGCCCGCGACACCAAGCTCGGGCCGGAGGAGATCACGCGCGACATCCCGAACGTGTCGGAGGAGGCGCTGCGCAACCTCGACGAGGCCGGCATCGTCTACATCGGCGCCGAGGTGAACGCGGGCGACATCCTCGTCGGCAAGATCACTCCGAAGGGCGAGAGCCCGATGACGCCGGAGGAGAAGCTGCTCCGCGCCATCTTCGGCGAGAAGGCGTCGGACGTGCGCGACACCTCGCTGCGAGTGCCGCCCGGCGTCTCCGGCACGGTGGTCGAGGTGCGGGTGTTCAACCGGCACGGCGTCGAGAAGGACGAGCGCGCCCAGGCGATCGAGCGCGAGGAGATCGAGCGGCTCGCCAAGGACCGCGACGACGAGCTGGCGATTCTGGACCGCAACGTCTACGCCCGCCTCGGCGAGGTGCTGGACGGCAAGACCCCGGTCTCGGGGCCGCGCGGCTTCAAGAAGGACACCGTGCTGAACAAGGAGGTGCTCGCCGCCTATCCGCGCTCGCAGTGGTGGAGCTTCGCGGTCGGTGAGGATCAGCTGCTCGCCGAGCTCGAAGCGATGCGCAAGCAGTACGACGAGTCCAAGAAGGGCCTCGAGCAGCGCTTCCTCGACAAGGTCGAGAAGCTGCAGCGCGGCGACGAGCTGCCGCCCGGCGTGATGAAGATGGTGAAAGTCTTCGTCGCCGTGAAGCGGAAGATCCAGCCGGGCGACAAGATGGCCGGCCGGCACGGCAACAAGGGCGTCGTCTCCAAGATCGTCCCCGTCGAGGACATGCCGTTCCTGCCGGACGGCACCTCGGTCGACATCGTCCTCAACCCGCTCGGCGTGCCGAGCCGGATGAATGTCGGCCAGATCCTCGAGACGCATCTCGGCTGGGCCTGCGCCGGCCTCGGCCGGCAGATCGGCAAGGCGATCGACGCTTATCGGGCGGCCGCGGGCGGCTCGAAGGAGATGATCGAGCTGCAGAAGACGCTCGACGGCGTCTACGGCGACGACAAGGAGGTCGCCAAGCTGAAGGGCGCCGAGCTCGTCGACATGGCCGAGAACCTGCGCAAGGGCGTGCCGATGGCTACCCCGGTGTTCGACGGCGCGCGCGAGCACGACATCGAGCAGATGCTGGAGCTCGCCGGGCTCGACAGGACCGGCCAGGCGCAGCTCTACGACGGGCGCTCCGGCGAGCCGTTCGATCGCAAGGTGACGGTGGGCTACATATATATGCTGAAGCTCCACCACCTCGTCGACGACAAGATCCATGCCCGCTCGATCGGCCCCTACAGCCTCGTCACCCAGCAGCCGCTGGGCGGCAAGGCGCAGTTCGGCGGCCAGCGCTTCGGCGAGATGGAGGTGTGGGCCCTGCAGGCCTATGGCGCCGCCTACACGCTGCAGGAAATGCTGACGGTGAAGTCGGACGACGTGATCGGCCGCACCAAGGTCTACGAGGCGATCGTCAAGGGCGACGACACGTTCGAGGCCGGCATTCCGGAGAGCTTCAACGTGCTCGTCAAGGAAATGCGCTCGCTCGGCCTCAACGTGGAACTGAACAGCCACGCGGTGGACGACGACGGCTTCTTGGAAGCGGCTGAATAAGCGGAATTAGGGCGCTGCCTCTGCGGAGGCGGCGCTCTCTCCTCCGCCCAGAGAATTGACCCCCCAAGAGGGACGAAAAGCAGATGAACGAACTCTCCAACTTCGCCAACCCGGTCGTCAAGCCGGAGACGTTCGACCAGATCAAGATCGGCATCGCCAGCCCGGAGAAGATCCGTTCCTGGTCGTTCGGCGAGATCAAGAAGCCCGAGACGATCAACTATCGCACGTTCAAGCCCGAGCGTGACGGCCTGTTCTGCGCGCGCATCTTCGGTCCAATCAAGGACTACGAATGCCTGTGCGGCAAGTACAAGCGCATGAAGTACAAGGGCATCGTCTGCGAGAAGTGCGGCGTCGAGGTCACCGTCTCGAAGGTCCGCCGCGAGCGGATGGGCCATATCGAGCTGGCCGCGCCGGTCGCCCATATCTGGTTCCTGAAGTCGTTGCCGA
>JAEZCD010000131.1 GCA_023430145.1 Pseudomonadota bacterium | reverse complement strand
CCCTCTCCCAGGCGGGGAGTGGTATGTGACGCGCCGGTATTAGGAGACCGATTTGAGTCGTCTAGTTCCCGCCCCTCCGCCCGAAGACGGTAGCCGACGCGCATGACCCAAAAATTCCAGCTCCGCGACGGGATGCGCGCGGCCTTCGACATCGCCGTGCCGATGGATGACGGCGCGACCATGTTCGCCGATCTCTATCTGCCGGAGGCGGAGGGGCGCTACCCGGTGCTCCTGTCCTACGGCCCCTACGCCAAAGGCCTGCATTTCGCCGACGGCTACGGCTCGGCCTGGGACATCATGATCAGGAACAAGCCCGAGGTGCTGGAGGGCACGAGCAGCCTCTACCAGAGCTGGGAGCTGGTCGATCCGGAGAAATGGGTGCCGGACGGATACGCCGTGCTGCGCGTCGACAGCCGCGGCGCCGGCGCTTCTCCCGGCTTTCTCGACGTCTGGTCCGAGCGCGAGACGCGCGATCTCTACGACTGCATCGAATGGGCCGGCGTGCAGGACTGGAGCAACGGCAAGGTCGGGCTCGCCGGCATCTCCTACTATGCCGTGAACCAGTGGCAGGTGGCGTCGCTGCAGCCGCCGCATCTCGCCGCGCTCGCCATCTGGGAGGGGTTTTCCGACTTCTACCGCGACTGCGTCCGCCACGGCGGCATCATGTCGACCTTCCTCGCCAACTGGTACGACATGCAGGTCAAGACGGTGCAGCACGGATACGGTGAGCGCGGCCACAGGAGCCGCGTCACCGGCGCGCTGGTCTGCGGCGACGACACGCTCAGCGACGAGGAGCTCGCCCGAAACCGCGCCGACCTCGCCCGCGAGATGCGCGCGCGCCGCTTCGTCGACGACTTCTACCGCGTGCGCACCGGGCAGTTCGAGAAGATCGAGACGCCACTGCTGTCGTCCGGCAACTGGGGCGGCAACGGGCTGCACCTGCGCGGCAATATCGAGGGCTTTCTGCGCAGCGCCTCGACGCAGAAATGGCTCGAGATGCACGGCAATACGCACTGGATCGAGTTCTATGCCGACTACGGCATCGAGCTGCAGAAGCGCTTCTTCGGCCATTTCCTGAAGGGCGAGGATACGGGCTGGGATCGGCAGCCGCGGGTGCTCCTACAGGTACGCCGCCCCGGCGAGCGCTTTACGCCGCGCGCCGAGAACGAATGGCCGCTGGCGCGCACGCAGTGGACGAAGCTGTTTCTCGATCTCGAGACGCGCGCGCTCGTGCCCGACATGCCGGCGGGCGCGGCGACGGCGAGCTTCGATGCGCTCGGCGACGGCCTCGAATTTCTCTCCGAGCCGCTCGCCGAGGAAACGGAGATCACCGGGCCGCTGGCGGCGCGGCTGCACGTGTCGTCCTCGACGGCAGATGCGGACCTCTTCCTCGTGCTGAAGGTGCTGGATCCCGATGGCGAGGAAGTGACCTTCTACGGCGCGCTCGATCCGCACACGCCGATCGCGCAAGGCTGGCTGCGCGCCTCGCACCGAAAGCTCGATCCGGCGCTGTCGACTTTTTGGCGGCCCTACCACACACACGACGAGGCGCTGCCGCTGGCGCCGGGCGAGATCGTCGCCCTCGACATCGAAGTCTGGCCGACCTGCATCGTCGCGCCGAAAGGCTCGCGGCTGGCGCTCGAGGTGCGCGGCAAGGACTATGTCCATGACGGGCCGAGCGGCGGAAAGCTCTCCTACATGAAGAACGCCTTCACCGGCTGCGGCCCGTTCCTGCACGACGACCCGGCCGACCGTGACCCGGCAGTCTATGGCGGCGTGACGACGCTGCACGCCGGCGCCGGGCGCGACAATTTCCTGCTCGTGCCGATCGTGCCCGCGAGGGCCGATCGCGATTGATGCTCCGCCTGACGTAGAGACAGGTCAAGAGGGCCGACGACCGCATCGACTGCTTTCTCCGTGCGTGGCCGGGCAAACAACCGCTCGCGGTCCGGCCGGCAGCGCTGCTTCGTCGAGGCTTCCGGCGCGTCGGCGGTTTCCTGCGAGCCGCTGTAGCGATTGGGCCGGCCAGGGCGGCCGAAACCGCCGAACAGGCGAGGCAGACCCCCGGGCGAAAAGATCGTGCTGGCGTCGGCGGCCGGGCCGTGATCTTTCCGGCTGCCGATCCGCCGGGAGGAGAGACGATGGACAAGGTTTCGTGGGGCGTGCTGAGCACCGCCAAGATCGGGCTGGAACGGGTGATCGGCCCGATGCAGCAGGGCGATCACGCCCGCATCGATGCCATCGCCTCGCGCGACATCGCCAAGGCGCGCGCCGCCGCCGATGCACTCGGCATCCATAAAGCCTACGGCTCCTACGAGGAGCTTTTGGCCGATCCGGCAATCGAGGCGGTCTACATTCCGCTACCGAACGACCAGCATGTGGCCTGGGCCGAACGGGCGGCGGCGGCCGGCAAGCACGTGCTGCTCGAGAAGCCGATCGGCATGAGCGCGGGCGAGGCGGAGCGGCTGATCGCAGCCCGCGACAAGAGCGGCCGCATCATGGTCGAAGCTTTCATGACGCTCTACACGCCGCAATGGCGCCGGGTACGGGCACTGATCGAGGAGGGCCGGATCGGCTCGGTGCACGCCATCCAGGCCTATATCACCTACCGCAACATGGACCCGGCCAACATCCGCAACCGGCCCGAGGTCGGGGGCGGCGCCCTCATGGACATCGGTTGCTATGCGATCCTCTTCGCGCGCCTCGCCTTCGGCGCCGAGCCGCGCCGGGCGCTCGGCCTGATCGACCGCGATCCGGCGATGGGCACCGACCGCCACTCCTCGATCGTCCTCGACTTCCCGGCCGGGCAGGCGACCCTGTTCTGCTCGACGCAGCTCGCCCGCGCGCAGCGGGTGCGGATCCTCGGCACCGAGGGCTCGATCGAGATCGAGGTGCCGGTGAACGCGCCGGACGACCGGTCGACGCGCATCGTCGTCGACGACGGCCGCGACGTCGTCGGATCGGGCGCCGAGACGATCGAGTTCGCGGCCTCCAACCAGTACACTCTGCAGGGAGACGCCGTTTCGCGCGCCATCCGCGGCCTCGAGCAGCTGCACCTGACGCTCGAGGAGTCGGTCGCCAACATGCGCGTGCTGGATGCGGTGTTCGCTTCCGAGCGGACCGGCGGGTGGGTCGCGGTGGGGTGACGGCCGGGCAGAAGCCGGGCAGCCGTCATTCAGGCCGAAGGCGAAGCGGACTCGTCATCCTCCGCGACCACCTCCGTCATTCTCCGCGACCACCTCCGTCATCCTCCGCGAAGGCGGAGGATCCAGTCTTTTCCGTCACTGGCTGCGTAAGAGCCTGGGTCCGCCGCCTCCGCGGAGGACGGCGAGGAGCGGTCGGACGCGCTGCAACCCGCCCACTCGGGCGGTCGGGCTTCCGAGTGAGCGCCGTAGCCGCTACTCGAACAGGTCCGGGTGCGCCGCCTCGATGGCGGGAAGCGCGCGGACGATCTCGGTCAGATGGTGCCGCAGCGCCGCCTCGGCCGCATCCGCCTCGCCGGCATCGATGGCCGCCATGATCGTCCGATGCTGACCGACGAGAACCAGCATGGTCTCGGCGTCCGACAGCGTCAGCTGGCAGAGACGATCCATGTGGGTCTTCAGATCCGACACCGCGTCCCAGGCGAGCGGGCAGCCCGCGCCCTCGGCGAGCGCGATGTGGAACAGCTCGTCGTAGCGCTGGAAGGCGGCGTGCTCGCTCGCGCGGGCGAGCCTCTCCTGGATCTCGAGCAGGCCCGTGATGCGCTCGCGCACGGCCGGATCGAAATAGGACGCGGCCTTGCGCACGACGGCGCTTTCCACCGCCTCGCGCACGAACCGCGCCTGCATCAGCCGATTGACGGAGATCTTCGCGACGACCGTGCCGCGCTGCGGCAGGATCTCGACGAGCTTGGTCCGGGCGAGGCCGATCAGCGCTTCGCGAGCCGGTTGGCGGGACACGCCGTGACGCTCGGCGATGTCGGCCTCCGACAGCCGCAAGCCGGGCCGGAGCTCCATGGAGACGATCGCCCGCTTGATCTCGGATTCGAGCCGCTGCGCCGCCGAGGCCGACGAGGGCCGCGCGACAGCAACTTTCGACATACCCCCTCCTTGACGCCAAACCATTCGACGCGGAAGATACCATACAAGCGCATGGCAACAATGCCAGCAGCAAATCGGGAGGATACCCAATGAAGCGCAGGACCTTGCTCTTGTTGGCCGGAGCCGCGGCGCTCGCGGCAGCCGTCGGCGGCCCGGTCGCCGCCCAGGACAAGATGGTTCTGAAGGCGAGCGACGTGCATCCGCTCGGCTACCCGACCGTCGAAGCGGTCACGCGGATGGGCAAGAAGCTCGAGGCGGCGACCAACGGCCGGCTCTCGATCCAGATGTTCCCGTCGATGCAGCTCGGCGGCGAGAAGGAGGCGATCGAGCAGGCCCAGGTCGGCGCGCTCGCCATCGCCCGCGTCAGCGTCGGGCCGGTCGGCACGGTGGTGGACGATCTCAACGTCTTCAACATGCCGTTCGTCTTCCGCAACGTCGCGCACATGCGCAGCGTCATCGATGGCGAGATCGGCAAGGAGCTGCTGCAGAAGATCACCGACAACCCGCAGGCGCGCCTCGTCGGCCTCGCCTGGATGGATGCCGGCTCGCGCAGCGTCTACAACACCAAGAAGCCGGTGCGCAGCGTCGAGGATCTCAAGGGTCTCAAGATCCGGATGATGGGCAATCCGATCTTCGTCGACACGATGAACGCGCTCGGCGGCAACGGCGTGCCGATGGGCATGGACCAGGTCTACAGCGCCCTGCAGACCGGGGTCGTCGACGGTGCCGAGAACAACCCGCCGAGCTATGATTCCTTCGGCCACTACAACATCGCCAAGAACTACTCGCTGACCGAGCACCTGATCATCCCCGAGATCCTCGTCTTCTCGAAGCCGATCTGGGACAAGCTGTCCAAGGACGACCAGGAGCTGATCAAGAAGCTCGCCGCCGAGGCGCAGCAGGAGCAGCGCAAGCTGTGGGACGAGCGCGAGGCCGCCTCCATGAAGAAGATCAAGGATGCCGGCATCGAGGTCATCACTTTCACCGACAAGAAGCCGTTCCAGGCGGCGGTGAAGCCGGTCTGGGACAAGTACGGCGCCAAGTACGCGCCGCTCGTCGAGCGGATTCAGCAGGTCCAGTAGATCTCGCTGCTCTGCCCCGAGTGTTCACTCCGCTCGGCGCCGAACCCGGTCGCGACCGGTCCCCGACCGACCGCCTCCCCAGAGTAGCGGTGGTCGCTGGAGCCGGTACGACCGGGTTCGGTCATGTCCTGCGCCGGTCGGCGCGGCCGCCCCGGTTCGAGGATCGATCATGAAGGCTTCGTACGTGCGGGCGATGGACGCCCTCCATCGCGCCTGCCTCGTCGCCTGCGGCGTCGCGTTGGCCGCTATCGCCCTCATCATCCCCTGGGGCGTGTTCACACGCTATGTCCTCAACAGCGCCGCCTCCTGGCCCGAGCCGCTGGCGGTGCTGCTGATGATCGTGCTGACCTTCCTGTCGGCGGCGGTGTGCTACCGCGAATACCTGCACATCGGCGTCGCCATCGTACCCGACATGCTCGAAGGCCCGGCCAAGGTCGCTCTCGGCTGGGTGATCGAGCTCAGCATGGCGGCGATCAACCTGTTCATGCTGTGGTGGGGGCTGAAGCTCGTCGAGACGACGTGGCACCAGGTGATCGGCGAGTTCCCGATCGTCGGCGTCGGCATGTCCTACCTGCCGATCCCGATAGGCGGACTCATCACCCTCCTCTTCGTCATCGAGCGGCTCTGGACGGGCGCCCTGTTCAAGCCACCGCTCGAGGACCCGGCAGCTACGGTCGGGCTCGAATAGGCGGCGGCGATGGACATCCTCGTTCTCCTCGGCAGCTTCACGGTCATCTGCCTGCTCGGCGTGCCGGTCGCCTATGCGCTCGGCCTGTCGACGATCCTCGCCGCGCTGTGGATCGAACTGCCGCTCGAGGCGGTGATGCTGAAGACCTCGGACGGGGTCGACAACTTCCCGCTCCTGGCGATTCCGTTCTTCATTCTCGCCGGCGCCATCATGGCCGAGGGCGGCATGGCCGCGCGGCTGATCAACCTCGCCAAGATCTTCGTCGGCTTCATCCGTGGCGGCCTGTCGCTGGTCAATGTGCTCGCGTCCACCTTCTTCGGCGCGATCTCCGGCTCCTCCGTAGCGGACACCGCGTCGGTCGGCTCGGTGATGATCCCGGAAATGATCCGCAACGGCTATCCGCGCCTGTTCGCCGTCAACGTCACGGTTTCCGGCTCGCTGCAGCCGCTGCTCCTGCCGCCGTCGCACAACCTCGTCATCTATTCGGTGGCGGCCGGCGGCTCGATCTCGATCGCGCACCTGTTCCTCGCCGGCATCATCCCCGGCCTCATGCTCGGTGCGTCGCTGATGATCCTGTGCTTGATCATCGCCCACCGGAAGAATTTTCCGAAGGGCGAGGTCATTCCCCTTCGCCGGGCACTGAAGATCCTGGTCGAATCCATCTGGGGCATGATCACGATCGTCATCATCGTCGGCGGCATCCTCAGCGGCGTCTTCACGCCGACCGAATCCGGCGCCATCGCCTGTATCTATGCTCTGCTCGTGACGCTTTTCGTCTATCGCGACTACAAGCTCAGCGAGGTCCCGCTGATGCTCGCGCGCGTCGTGCGCACGGTCGGCATGGTCATGATCCTGATCGGCTTCTCCCTCGCCTTCGGCTATCTGATGGCGCTGATGCAGGTGCCGACCAAGGCGACCGAGTTCTTCGTCTCCATCTCGGAGAACAAGTACGTCTTCCTGTTTCTGATCAACATCCTGCTGCTGCTGCTCGGAACCTTCATGGATCTGGCGCCGATGCTGCTCATCTGCACGCCGATCTTCCTGCCGGTGCTGCCGCAGTTCGGCATCGACCCGGTGCATTTCGGCGTGGTGATGGTGCTCAATCTCGGCATCGGCCTGCTCACCCCGCCGGTCGGCCCGACGATGGTCGTCGGCTGCGCCATCGGCGGCGTCAGCATGGAGGCGATGGCGCGGTCGATCGTCGTCTTCTACATCCCGATGATCATCGTGCTGCTGCTCGTCACCTACCTGCCGTTCCTGACGCTGTGGCTGCCGAGCTTCTATGGCTGAGCGCGGCTTCGCGGCGCGCTCGCCCTCGACGAAAGGGAGGTCCGATCATGATCGCCAAGCGCCGCATGTCCGACCGGCTCGGAGTGGAGCTCGAGGGGCTCGATCTTTCGCGCCCGCTCTCGGACGATGCCTTTCGCGAGATCGAGCGGGCCTTCTGGGAAGGCGGCGTTCTCGCCATCAAGCGCCAGTCCCTGACGCCGGCGCAGTTCGTGGCCTTCGCCCGGCGGTTCGGCAAGCCCGAGCCGCATGTGATCGACACCTTCCACCATCCCGAGGAAGCGGACATCCTCATCCTGTCGAACCGCCGCAATGCGGACGGCTCTCCGGCCGGCCTCGCCGACGGCGGCACCTATTTCCACACCGACTATTCCTATCTGGAGGTGCCCGCCCGCGTGACCATGCTCTATTCGCGCGAGGTGCCGAGCAAAGGCGGCGAGACCCTCTTCGCGGACATGGTTGGGGCCTATGAGGACCTACCCGAGAGCACCAAGCGGCAGATCGACGATCTCGTCGTGCTGCACCACTACGGCAACCGCGACAACCTCGACGAGCGCTCGCGGACGGCCGCCTCGAAGCTGTCGGAGGAACAGAAGGCCAAGGTCACCTGGGTCAAGCACAGGCTGGTGCGCACCCATTACGGCACCGGCAAGAAGGCGCTCTACGCGGTCTCCGGTAGCTCGTTCGAAATCGAGGGCATGCCCCGCGACGAGGGGGTGGCGCTGCTCGACGCCCTGAAGGCGCATGCGCTGCAGGAGAAATACCGCTTCAGCTACCCGTACGACGTGGACGACGTGGTGCTTTGGGACGATCTTGCGACGCTGCATTCGGCAACGCTCACCGACCCGAACGATCCGCGCACGCTGTGGCGCATCACCGTTCTGGAGCCGACCGGCGCCGCGTGACTCTCGGCGCCGAATCATCGAACCGCAAAGGCATCCCATGCTCGACCTGAAAGGCATCGTCATCCCCGATCTGCGGGGCAAGAGCGTCCTCGTCACCGGCGGCAGCACCGGCATCGGCGCGGCCGCCGCGCGCGGCTTCGGCCGCAACGGCGCCAAGGTCGCCATCGGCTTCAACGCGAGCCGCGCCGAAGCCGAGCAGGTCGCGCGCGACATCGAGGCGGAGGGCGGCGAGGCGCTGCTCGTGCACGGCGACGTCAACCTGCCGGAGACGGCGGCGCGCGTCGTCGCCGAGACGGTCGATGCGTTCGGGCGGCTCGACGTGCTCGTCAACAATGCGGGCGCGCTCGTCAAGCGCGTGGCGGTCGCCGACTATACGGACGAGTTCCTCGACGCCGTGCTCGACCTCAACGTCCGCCAGGTCGTCCGCTTCGTGCGCGAGGCGGTGATCCGCATGCGCGCGCAAGGCGGCGGCGGCTCGATCATCAATGTCAGCTCGATCGCCGCCCGCAACGGCGGCGCCGGCGGCTCGGTGATGTATGCCTCGGCGAAGGGCTTCGTCTCCACCGCCACGCGCGGCTGGGCGAAGGAGCTGGCGATGGAGGGCATCCGCGTCAACGCCGTCTCGCCCGGCGTCATCCTGACGCCCTTCCACGAGCGCTACTCCACGGCCGAGTCGCTCGCCGCCGTGAAATCCGCGATCCCGATGGACCGGCACGGCGTCGCCGAGGAATGCGTCGGCGCTTTCCTCTATCTCGCCTCAGAGCAGCTGAGCAGCTACGTCACGGGCCAGATCATCGAGGTGAACGGCGGCCAGTACATGCCCTGAGCGCGTGCGCCGGCGGGACGCCCCGAGGGCGCATCTTCATCGCCGATCTGCGCAGGCATCGCTGAAATCGGTCCTCCTCCGGCCGTCCCCGGGAACCGGGAGGCGCCTCGCGGCTTGTCGGCTGGTGAGGAGGACGCACCGATGACGCGATGGCTGCGCAGATTCGCTCCGCTGGTCGTTGCCTTTGCCTTGGCGGCGCCGGCTGGAGCTCGAGCTTCCGAGGACATCACCGCAATTCAAGCCGCGCTGGCGTGGACCGGGCATTACGACGGCCCCATCGACGGACGACAGCGACCTGCGTTGAGGGCGAGCGTCGCCCGCTTCCAGCGCGGGGGCGGCTTTCGTCCGACGGGGCGCCTCTCGGCGAACGAGCTCGGCCAGCTCCTCGCCGAAGCTGACGACGCGCGAGCCCGAGCCGGCTACGAGGCGTTCACCGACCCGCGGACGGGCATCACGATCGGCATCCCGCGCGCGCTGACGCCGCAGATGCAGCAGTCCGAGCAGGGGACGCGGTTCGCCAGCGACGACAATCGGGTCGGCATCGAGCTGGTGCGGCTCCCGGGAACGGGCCTCGCCGGTTTCCGCGAGGCCATCATGGCCGGCCATCCCGGGCTGCGCGTGACCTATACGGCCGGCGGCCGAGGCTGGTACGTCGTCACCGGCTTCATCGACGATCGGCAGTTCTACTCCCGCGCACGGCTCGATGGGGCGGGCCTCGCCGCCTTCGCGGTGACATATGACGGCGAGCTCGAGCGCCTCGTCGAGCCCGCCATCGTCGCCATGTCGAGCGCCTTCGCTCGCCCGCACATCCTCTCGCTGCTGACGCCGCCGCGATGAGGCGCGGTGCGGCAGAGCGCGCCTGACGGCCGCTTTGCCGACCGAACGTGCCTAACCGGCGCCGTCGAAGTCCAGTACCCCCTGGACCGAGAAGGCCGCTGCGATGCGCCAGAAGGAGCGGCGGTGGTGCGGCGAGGGGCCGAGCCGGGCGACGGCCTCGATATGCTCGGCGGTCGAGTAGCCCATGTGCTTCTCGAGCCCGTAGCCCGGGCAGGATTCGCCGAGCGCGATCATCAGCCGGTCTCGGGTGACCTTGGCGACGATCGAGGCGGCGGCGATCGACAGCACGGTCGCGTCGCCTTTGACGACGCAGCGCGTCGTGCAGCCGATCCTCGGCGGCGTGTCGCATCCGTCGACGAGCGCGAGCCCGGGGCGGCAGGGCAGGGCGGCGACGGCGCGCGACATGGCCCACAGCGTCGCATTGCGGATGTTGTCACGGTCTATTCGTTCGCGCGAGGCGGTGACGATCGAGACTTCCGCGCAGGCGAAGATCAGGTCCGCGAGCTCGGCGCGACGCTGCGCGGTGAGCTTCTTGGAATCGTCGAGGCCTTCGGGGATCCGGTTCGGGTCGAGCACCACGGCGGCGACCACGACCGGCCCGGCGAGCGGCCCGCGGCCCGCCTCGTCGATGCCGGCGACGGGGCCCTGACCGGCGGCGAGCGCTTCGGCCTCCATGCGGAACGTCGGCGGGCCGAAAGTCTCCGCGGCGGCCCCGGCCTTGCGGCCGTTCGCCTTCGCCGGAGCTCTCGGGGGCGAGGACTTACGCGCTTTCCCGGCCGCGGCGGCGGAATTGCCCTTGCGGGCGGACTTGGCGGGCTGAGGCGGCATGCACGCCATCTTGCACGGACGGCACCCGAGTCGCGAGCCCCGGATGTGGAAAGCCCGGTTCGCGATGGAGCCGCCATTGCGAGGAACGCCGGCCTCCGGCGGACCCCGGGAGGGAGGAAACCTCGCTGAGGGCCCGATCCCGTTCTCTTCCTCATTGCCGGGACAAGCCCGGCAATGAGGAAGAGGTTTATTCGCGAGGCCGGGCGCGTGGTGTCCGGGAGTGCGGTCTCTTCCCGGCAGCGCAGGCGACGAAGCAATCCAGCTTCTCAGCGCCGGAAGAAGGGCCGGATTGCTTCGCTCCGCCCACAACGACGAGGGCGAGTGGTCGGCGCGAAGAACTTCACCCGCCCGCGCAGGCGCGAACCACGACCGTGAGCGCGACCAGCAGGCCGACGATCGCCCAGGTGCGCGCGGCGGCGCCGTGCAGGCGGCCGACCGCCGCCGGATCGAGGCCGGGCGCGTCCCAGGGCAGCGCGCGGTCGCGAAGGAAGCCGCGGAGCACGGCGCCGCGCTCGACGGTGCCGTGGTCGATCAGCGGCTTGCCGGCGGCGCCGGCGATCGCTTCGGCCAGCGCGGCGACGGGCATGCCGACGAGCGCCCCGTCGGACGTGCGGGCGAGCACGATGCGTTCCCCGCCGGCGAGACGCAGCGCGGCGGCGTCGACGATCCAGGTCATTCCGGCCGAGCGCTGGACCTCGCGCCGGACGTCCACCGCCGCGATGTCGGCCGGCGCGATCCTCCGGCGCACGATCGGCAGCCATGCGAGCGGGCCGCGGAAGGTCGGCAGGCGAACCCGCAAGGCCCCGTCGGGCCGCAGCTCGATCCGCGAGACGAGGGCGTCGAGGGCGGGACTGGCGGTGAGCAGGAGCCCGATCGAGCCGATCGGCAGGACGACGAGCAGGAACAGGACGACGGACAGATCGGCGACCGAAAGCAGAAGCACGACGATGAAGAGGCAGGCGGCGGCGATGATCGCCGTCAGCGCCACGAGCACGAGGGCGCCTATCCGCGAGGCGCGGAAGACGAGCGTACCGTCCGGTCCGCGCCTCACCTCATCCCCGGCGCATCAGGGCGCGGTGGCGACCGTCCGGCAAGCGGCGGGCAGTGCATCCATGGTCATCGGCGGCGGCGGCTTGTAGGGCACCTTCGACTTCTTCGGCTTGCGGTATTCGTCGCTGAACCACCAGTCGAGCTCCTTGCCGCAGCCGTCGCCGTCGGGCGGCGGCGTCTGGTCGACACAGCCGGCCATCCCGGCCGGGCAGCGGATGCGGATGTGGAAGTGGTAGTTGTGGCCGGGCGTCGGGCGCACCTTCTTCAGCCAGGCGCGGTCGGTGCCGGCCTCGCGGCAGAGCGCCTTCTTGATCGCCGGGTTGGAGAAGATGCGCGCCACCTCCGGCATCTGCGCCGCCGCCTTGATGACGCGCAGGTGCTCGGGCTTCCAGGTCTTCGGGTCGACGTCGTTCCAGTCGGCGGCGACGAGGTTGTTCGGCACCATGGTCTCGCGCTCGCCGCTGCTGAGCTTCCTCTCCGGCATCTCGGTGAGCCAGACGTCGGCGTCGAGGCCGATCTGGTGCGAGGCGTGGCCTGTCAGCATCGGCCCGCCGCGCGGCTGCGCGATGTCGCCGACGAGGAGGCCGCGCCAGCCGGCGACCTGCGGCATGCGCTTGGACAGCCGCTCGAGCAGGGCGATCAGGTCCGGGTGGCCCCAGTTGCGGTTGCGCGACAGGCGCATGACCTGCCAGGTCTCGCCGTTGATCGGCAGCGCCACGGCGCCGGCCAGGCACCCTTTCGCATAGGAGCCGATCGCCCGCGGCGCGAGATCCGCCGCCGGCTTGGCGAGGGCGCCAAAAATCTCCTTGGCCGGCTTGCCGGGCGGCAGCGTGGCGGCGGTGGGTTTCGCAGCCGGGGTCGGCGCTCCGCCATTGTCGTCCGCGGAATCGGCGGCCTCCATATCGGGCTTCGGCACCGGCACCGGCACCGGCTGCGAATGGGCCGCGCCGGCGAGAAGGACGAGGCCGAGAAGGGCGAGCGGGAGTCGCGAAAGCATTGGCCGCTCCTAGCGCCGGAACGTCTCGACGGCGGACTGCGTGCCGTCGGCGAAGGTCAGCTGCAGGGTGAGGTTCTTCGTCGAGCCCGGCACCTTGATGTAGGGCGTGACGTTCGACGGGATGGCGTTGGGATTCTTGGGATCGCAGGGCGGGATCGCGAAGGCCTTGCTCGGCGCGGCTCCGTCGAGGCCGTAGCGTGCCTCCTTGATGGCGCAGCGGTAGCTGACCAGCATCGTGTAGTAGACGAGCACGCCGTTGAAGTCGCGGAACTCGACCCAGCTTCCCTTGATGAGGTCGAGCGTCTGCCGCATCTGCCCGTAGAGCGCGCTGTCGGGGTGGAAGACGATCGGGAACGGCCCCGCCTCGGCGCCGCGCAGGTCCGTGTAGGCGACATAGATGGTCGCCTGTTCCTGGTCGCGCGGCAGCGTCAGCGTCGGGTTCGGCATCGGCTTGCCCGAGCGCGGGTCGATGCTCGCCAGCGTGCCGGCCTCGGTGAAGGGGCCGGCCTCGCCGATGCGCCAGCGAAGGCCGAGGGCTGCTTCCGGCAGCTGCACGGTCGCCGTCCAGCCGGAATTGGAGCGCATGAAGGTCGCCTGCGGAGCGAAGGCGGTGCCGATCGCTCCTTCGGCCGCCGCGAGGCGGCGCTTGGCGCGGTCGATCCAGTCGGCGGCGACGCTCTGGTCGAGGAATTTCTGCGCGAGCCCGCCTTCGGCCTGGAAGCGCATGAAGCCCTGCAGCAGCTCGAGCTCGCGGCGGCGCTCGGCGAGCGTCGGCGTGCCCGCGCGGTCCTCGCCGAATTCCTGCGCGAGCAGGTATTGCGCCGGCCCGTAGCCCGGATGCGCCTCGACGAAGGCTTCGAGCCGCCGCCGCCGCTCGGCATCCTCGAACTGCATGGCGTGGACGAGCTCGACGGCCGGCGCCTTGAAGCGCTCGCGCAGGGATCCGTAGACCTCGCGCGCCCCGGCGCGGCCGTCCTGCACGCGCAGCACCGAGGAGAAGCGCAGATGCGGGTCGATGACGTCGAGATCGAGCTCGGCGAGCGCCAGATAGGCGCGCCGGGCGGCGAGCGCATCGCCGCGCGCCTCGGCCGAGCGGGCCTCCTCGTAGAGCGAGACGGCGCGGCCGCGATCCGGCGGCGGTTTCAGGTCCGCACGCGGCAGGATGAGGGCTGCCTGCTGCTGCTGCGGCGGGCTCGGCACGGCCGGCGGCGCGACGGCCACCGCCGGAGCGGCGCCCGTGCCGGCGTTCAGCACCACGTCGCCGACCACCTGGTCGTAATAGGCCGGCGTCTGCCGGAAGCCGACGCTGGCGGCGAGCTTCTGCACCTGGAGCTGCGTGCCCTTGGCGATCTCGACGAGCGTGCGGCCCGGCCGGCGCAGCTCGGCGACGAAGGCGCGCGTGAAGACCGAGTTCGGATCGGGGTCCTTGTCCGAGAGGCGGTCGAGCGCCGCCTGCCGCTGGCCGGCCGAGAACAGCACGAAGACGCCGTCGCTCGGGTCCATGCGGGCGAGGCCGCGCGTCGAGGCCGCCGCCCGCGTGCCGGGCGCGGCAAAAGGATTGTCGCGGCAGGCGTCGAGCACCAGCACCACGGTGCCGGCGCCGCGCTCTCGCAGGCGGTCGGAGATGCGGTCGGCCTCGAAGGCGGCGTCGCGCACCAGCTCCTCCTGGCCCTGGCGCGCGTTCGGCACGTCGACCGGCAGCACGTAGTTCGAGCCTTTGACCGCGAATCCGTGGCCGGCGAAGAAGACCAGCGCCACGTCGCCCGGGCCGATCGCGTTCTCGAAGTCGACGAGGGCGCGGCTCATCGCCCGCTGCGTGAGATTCTCGGCGACCTGCACCGAGAAGCCGAGCTTTTTCAGCTCGGCGCCGATGGCGCGCGCGTCGTTGACGGCGGTGTTCAGCGGCGTGACGTGCTCATAGGCATTGTTGCCGATGACGAGCGCGACCTTGTTCGCCGCCCGCGAGGAGGCCGGTGCGAGGAGGACGGCGAGGGCGAGGAACGCGAGAGCGAGATGGCGCATGGCGGTCCGGGGCAAGCGCGCCGGCGACGCGGCGCAGCGCGGCATTTCTAGCCGAGGGCGGGGGAGGGGACAAACGGGGAGGCTTCTCCTCGTCATTGCGAGCGAAGCGAAGCAATCCAGGCCTTCCTTTGCCGCCGCAAAGAGCTGGATTGCTTCGTCGCTCCGCTCCTCGCAATGACGGCGAGGCTTCGTCGTTGCGAGCGACGCGAAGCAATCCACCGTCTCTCGCGGCGTCGCGAAGCCGGAGTGCTTCGTCGCGGCGCTCCAATGAAGAAACTGGAACTCGGTTACCGACTCGGCTCGCGACTATCGTCGCTTCCGCACGGCCGAGACTTGTCCCGGCCATCCAGCCCGGGACGCTTCCCTCTCCCAGGGGGAGAGGG
>JAEZCD010000079.1 GCA_023430145.1 Pseudomonadota bacterium | reverse complement strand
GAATCGTATCGAGCCGCTCGCAGCCCTCGATCTCGACGGAAACCCCGTAGCCGACCACGATCCGAAGCATCGTCATGAGACCGCGGGCACCCCGTATCCGTGGCCGAGGATTGGAGCCCTTCGGCGCGCGGGCCGCTCGGTACCATCGATCGATGTCGGCTCTCGTGACTGCGAGGAGCTGCCGCTTGCCGACGGCTGCCTCGAGGCGCCGCAAGTCGCTGTCGTAGGCAATCCTGGTGTTCCACTTGACCTGGCGATAGGGGCTCTCCGGGTCGCACTGGTAGCGGCGGATCAGGCCTTCCAACGTGCCATCGAAGGGAGGCGCTCCGCGCTCGTCGACGAAGCGGAGCATGTCGGCCTGGAGCCTTCGTGCCTCAGCGATGATGGCCGAGCGGCCGACTTCCGTCGTGTCGTCACCGGCGATCCTGACCGAGCCAGCGGGAGTATATCCGACCCCTATGGCGGCCGGGGAGGGCACCCAATAGTATCGAAAGGTGCCATCGGCATTGATGCGATGCTTTAGGCCGATCTCCTGAACAGGACCCCTTACCCTAGAAAGCATTCAAATTCTCCTCCCCATCCAATCGGCCTGTGGAAGAGACATTACCAACTCTGTATCTATTGTTCCAGAACTGGAGAACGGCCGGCCAGTATCTTCCGCCGATCAATGGGTCACGCCGAGGAAAGCCCTGCGCCTCCAGAGCGGGCAATGTGCGTCGAAACTTCTCTTCGCCGATCGAAAGTCTTCGAGCAATCTCTGCATCACAGGGGAAAAGGCCCTGGCGCCGGAGGGTGGTCTCCGAATCTGCGTCTGCCATGTAGTCCCCGGCGCGTCGTCACGTGTGGCGGGGACTGAGCAGCGCCCTGGATCGTGGATCACGCGACATCCCCTGGACGGCCAGAGATATCGCACGGCATACGCAAAACGTCAACGCACAAAACGTAGTAGGCGTTGCTCAACCAATGCCGGACATGACGATCTTGTGCACCGCCCGCACTCCCTTGATCGGAAAGCGAATCAGCGTGCTTTCGCCTTCGGGAGGGTTGAGCTGCTCGAGAACCAATTCCTTCGGACCGTAGGAGACGAATCGCTTCACGTAGCCCGAGACAGGGGCGTGCTCGGCCGCCTGGATCTGCACGACGACAAAGTCACCGCGGCGGACGGGCAGCCTCGGATGGACGTAGATCATCTCGCCGGCAAAATACCTCGGCTCCATGGATTCGCCGACGACGTACACGGCGTAGGCGTCAGGCACGTTGACTAGGATCGGCGGCGCAGCGACGTCGCCGATCCGGTCGCCACTCACCGCGAACTCGCCGTCCGTCCCGCCGAGCGCCTGGCCATAGATCGGCAGGCCTCTGACGGCGCGCAGATCCTCCGGAAACGCGGGACGTGGCTCGCGGAAATGCTCCGCCTCGCCGGGCAACTGGCCGAGGTCGAACACCTCCTGCCGCGTGATCGGAGGCTCTCCCTTGCCGACAAGGGCCGGGATCAGGCGAACGATGAAGTCCGGCGGGAAGAACAGACTCGTGAAGGCGTTCGCATCCTCGTACCGCTGGATACTCGACTGGCCCTTGTAGCCCATCGCCTTGGCGAGCTGGTCCATCGACAGGTCGGCGCGCTTGCGCAGCCGCCGCAGCCGCTCAGTGACATGCATAGGCGCCTCCGTACGCATGGTGCGTACGCTATATGGCACACAATTTTTTGCGGCGCCAGTGTTGACGTAGAACGCTAGATGCGTAATTTCAACGTCGAACAGGTTCGGGGAGCGGATCGGGGAAATGGCAGTCGATACCTACGCCGGCCGCATCATCAAAAAATTCGGCGGCATCTCGGCAACCGCGGCAGCGACAGGCTTCTCCAAGTCGACGGTGCAACGGTGGAAGGAGTCGGGTCACATCCACCCGAGGCACAACGACCGGATTCTCGCTGGCGCTCTCGCGCACGGCGTTCGGCTGAAAAGCTCCGACTTTCAGACCATCGATTCTGATCATCCGATGCTGACCGAGCTCGCCGGCCTAAAGCGTCCGGAGGCCGGAGCGTGATCGAGGTCCGGCGCGAGGACGAACTCCACCGGGCTGTGGTGCGCCTGCTCCGTCACGCCGCCCGGGGCGACGTCATCTGGTTTCACGTCCCGAACGGCGAGCATCGGAACACCGTTACCGGGGCGCGCCTGAAGTCGCTCGGCGTTCGGCCGGGCGTTGCCGACCTCGCCTTCGTCCTTCCGGGAGGCCGAGCGGCGTTCCTGGAGCTGAAGCGCAGTCGCGGCCGGCTCTCGCCGGCGCAGGAAACCTTTGCCGCCGAGTGCCAGCGCAGCGGGGCGCTGCACGCCATCGCCAGCAACATCGACGATGCCCTCGAGCGCCTGCGCGGCTGGGGAGTCCTAAAGCTTTCGTTCACGACCGCTGGAGACGGCGAGCCGTGGGGCGGGGGCGGGAGGCGGCGCTCCGGCGTCGTCTCCCAGCCTTCGACGAGGACCACCAGGGCGCCCGGCGCGCCGGCCTGACCGCCGGCGCGATTGCCGACCCGATCCCCGGCGCCCGGACCGGCATGGAAACGGACCACCACAGGAGACGAACTTGGCGCTTTCGCTTCGCGATCTCAAAAGCACGACCGCCTCAAGCCCGCCACGCGTGCTAATCTATGGGCCGCCCGGCATCGGCAAGACGACGCTTGCGGCGGAGTTTCCCGACGCCGTCTTCCTGCAGGTCGAGGAGGGCAATCCGAGCGACGTGCAGCTGGTCTCGTTCGGGCACCTGACGAGCTACGACCAGGTCATGGAGGCGATCACGGCGCTCTACAGCGAAGAGCACGCCTACCGGACGATCGTGCTCGACAGCCTCGACAAGCTCGAGCCGCTGGTGTGGGCAAAAACCTGCGCCGACAACAAATGGGGATCGATCGAGGATCCCGGCTACGGCAAGGGCTATGTCACCGCCGACTTCTACTGGCGCGAGATTCTTGACGGTCTGCTCGCCCTGCGGCGCGAGCGCGGCATGGCGGTCGTCCTCCTGGCGCACTCGACGATCGATCGCTTCGACAGCCCGACCTCGGCCTCCTACAGCCGCTACGACATCCGCCTGCACAAGCGGGCCATGGCGCTGGTCCAGGACGAGGTCGACGCGATCCTGCTCGTCAACCAGGACGCAACGCTGAAGACCGAGGACCAGGGTTTCAACAAGAAGCGCGCCCATGCCGAGGGCGGCGGTACGCGCTGGGTCTACACCGAGGGGCGCCCGGCCTGGGTCGCCAAGAACCGGTTTGGGCTGCCGGAGAAATTCATCTTCGAGCGCGGAAGGGGCTACGCGACCCTCGCGCCGTATCTGCCGGGCGGCGCCGGACCCGCGGCGGATGGCTCCGCGCAAGAGCCGGCGGAGGGCTAACAAGTCGATGGCACAGCTCGGTCAGACATTCCGTTCCGAGGACGCGCCGGAGGACACCTTCGAGCTCGTCCCGGCTCGGACGCAGGCGCTGATGCAGGTGATCGGCAGCGATGTCGTCAGCACCAAGGACGGGCGAGGCACGATTCTCAAGCTGCAGGTCGAGATCATGTCGGGGCCCTACGAGCGCCGGCAGATCTGGGAGAATCTCAACATCTCCAACCCGAACGCCACGGCGCAGGGCATCGCCCAGCGGGCACTCGCCAACCTCCTCACCGCGGTCGGGCTGTCGGTGATCGACAATACCGAGGAGCTGCACTTCAAGCCGTTCCTCGGAACGGTCGGCGTTCGCGAGGACAAGAGCGGGCAGTACCGCCCGCAGAACAGCATCGCGAAATACCAGCCCGCCAATGGCACGCCGATTGGGAGCAAGGCGCCACCGCTGGCGGGCGGCAGCCAGCCGCCGGCCGCGCCGCCACCGCGTCCCCAAACACCGCCGCCCCCACGGCCAGCCGGCAATCGGCCTTGGGGCCAGCGACCAGGCGCCTGAAGCAGCGGGGGGGCCGGCACAAAGGCGCGACCCGAGAGCCGGCCGCCCCTTCCCCACCAAAAAACCTTTCGGCATCGCCCGGAGACCGTGACGATGAACGGCATTCCTTTGCCCGGCGGGGAGGCCCTCGATGCCTCCGCTTCCTGAGCCGCAGCAGCACACGATCGACGCGATCTATTCAGCCTACCAGGCTCGGCGCGAGGATGGGGAGCGCACCTATCTCGGCATGTCGGCCTTCGGCACCGGGTGTGACCGCGCGCTCTGGTACGGCTTCCGCTGGGCCCACTCTCCGGAGCAGCTCGACGGCCGAAAGGTGCGGCTCTTCGCGACCGGGGAGCGCGAGGAGGAGCGCCTCGTCGCCGACCTCCGCCTGGCCGGCGTCGAGATCGAGGACCGCGATCCGGCGACCGGCGAGCAATGGGAGGTTTTTGGGCTCGGCGGACACCTCAGAGGCCATATGGACGGTCGAGGCCTCGGCTTTCTCGAAGTGCCGGCGACTGTCCACCTCATCGAGTTCAAGACGCACAACGACAAGAGCTTCAAGGCCCTCGTGAAGGACGGGGTGGCCAGATCGAAACCCGGCCACTTCGCCCAGATGCAGCTCTACATGCACTTCGGCGGGCTCGCCCGGGCCTTCTATCTCGCGCACAACAAGAACACCGACGAGCTCCACGCCGAGCGCATCGCCTACGACCCCGTTGCGGCGGCACGGTTGGTGGCTCGCGCCAGCGCGATCATCGAATCGGTGCGGCCGCCGGCGAAGCTGCACGCGGATCCGACGGCGAAGGCGGCTTATGCCTGCGGCTGGTGCCCGGCGAAGGGCATCTGCCACGAGCGGGAATGGTCGCGCGTCAACTGCCGCACCTGCCTGCACGTGACGCCGCTGACCGACGGAAGCGACGGCTCCTGGCACTGCGAAAGATTCGATCGGCTGCTCTCGACCGAGGAGCAGCGCCAGGGCTGCCCGGCGCATCGCTTCATCCCTGACCTCGTCCCCGGCGAGCAGGTCGACGCCGACGTCGCGGCCGAGACGGTGACCTACCGGTTGGCGGACGGCACCGCCTGGATCGATGGCGTGACCTGGAACGAGGCGCGCCCATGATGGAGCTTCGCCCCTACCAGCGCGCCGCACTCGACGCGCTCTACGGCTACTGGGCGGAGGGCGGCGGCAACGGCCTCATCGTGCTGCCGACCGGCGCCGGAAAGTCGCTGGTCATCGCCAAGCTCGTCCAGGAGCTGCTCGAGCAGTGGCCGACGCTGCGCATCGGCATCGTCACCCACGTTCGCGAGCTCGTCGCGCAAAACCTGCAGGAGCTGCTGCGCGTCTGGCCCGGCGCGCCGGCCGGCGTCTATTCGGCCGGGCTCGGGCGTCGCGATGCGCACGCCCGCATCCTCTTCTGCGGCATCCAGTCGGTCTGGAACAAGGTTTCCCGCATCGGCGCCTTCGACGTCGTGCTCATCGACGAGGCGCACCTGATCCCCCGCAACTCGGACACGATGTACGGGCGCTTCATCGCCGCCGCCAAGGCCGCCGTGCCCGACATGCGTATCGTCGGCCTCACCGCGACACCCTATCGCCTCGACAGCGGCCGGCTCGATCGCGGGGATGACGCCCTGTTCGACACCGTCGTCTACGACGCCAACGTCGGCGACCTGATCGAGCAGGGTTTTCTGGCGCCGCTGATCTCGAAGGCCATGGCGGCGTCGATCGACACGTCATCGGTTTCGGTCCGCGGCGGCGAATTCGTTCCGGGCAGTCTCGAGGCCGCCGCCATGGCCGACGGCGTCGTCAAGCGCGCGGTCGCGGAGATGATCGGCTACGGCAAGGACCGTCGCGCCTGGCTCGCCTTCTGCTCCGGCGTTGCGCATGCCACCGCGGTCCGCGACGAGGTCCGGACGCATGGCATTCCTTGCGAGGTCATACATGGCGAGCTTGGTTCCGGTGAGCGCGACCGGATCGTGCGCGCCTACCGCGAGGGGCGCGTCCGCTGCCTCACCTCGGTGGCGGTGCTGACGACCGGCTTCAACGTGCCGCAGGTCGACCTGATCGCCATGCTGCGGCCGACCCTTTCGGCGGGCCTCTACGTGCAGATCGTCGGCCGCGGCTTCCGGCTCGCACCGGGCAAGCAGAACTGCCTCGTCCTCGATTTTGCCGGCAACGTCCGTCGGCACGGGCCTGTCGACTGCGTAAAAATCCACGAGCCGGGCAAGGGCGAAGGCGAGGCGCCGGTCAAGGAATGCCCGGAGTGCCATTCGCTGGTCCACGCATCGCTGCGCTACTGCCCCGACTGCGGCTATTCCTTCCCGCCGCCGGAGGAGGAGAAGCACGAGGCCAAGGCCGACGCTGTGGCTCCGATTCTGTCCAAGGCGCCGCCCGCCTGGATCCGCGTCACCGAGGTTGTCGCACGTCGGCACTCGAAACTCGGCAAGCCGGATTCGGTCGTGCTGGACTATCGCTGCGGTGTCGTCGTGCACCGTGAGTGGGTGTGCATCGAGCACGACGGCTACGCACGCCAGAAGGCGACGGAAATCTGGCGCCGGCTCCGCGGCCGGCTGCCGATTCCGACGACGGTGACCGAGATGCTCGAGCGCATCGGCGAGCTGACCATGCCGACGGAAATCATGGTTCGGCCGAGCGGCAATTTTCACGAGATCGTCGCACGGCGCCTGCCGGAATCGGAGGCGGCATGACGACCGGGCCCGCGACTCTACTTCCCGTCACCTGCGCCATCTGTCGGCGCCGCGCCCACGGGCTCGGCTATTGGACCGGCACCGGCCGCCCGTGGCTCTGGCTCTGCGATGACGCCGACTGCCTCGCCCTTGGAAAGACGGTGTTCCACATGCCCCAAAAGC
The DNA here is from genome assembly GCA_023430145.1 of Pseudomonadota bacterium. GTDB lineage: Bacteria > Pseudomonadota > Alphaproteobacteria > Rhizobiales > Methylopilaceae > JAEZCD01. The sequence goes on along the minus strand of JAEZCD010000079.1, from coordinate 2,761 downwards.
AGTTCGATGCCTACGAGATCAACGCTCGCAACGCGGGCGGCGATGCCGGCGGCCAGTATCTCGACGAGATCGGCGAGACCGACCTCGCCAGGCTGCTGCCGGAAAACTGGTTCGAGTTTTTGAACCGCGTCATCCTCGGCTATGGCGAGGAAATGAAGCGGCAGCTCCAGGAGCACCAGGCTCCGTTCTGATGCCGGCGCTGCCGTTCACGATTCACATGGACGCGATACCGGACCTGCCGCCGAATGCCGAGGTGGCGCTGGCGCTGGCGCGCGATGGCCTGGCGGTCTTCCCGGTCCAGCCGTCGGGACCTAACGTGAAACGGCCATACCTGGGATTTCGATGGCGGCAGCTGTCGACCACCGACGAGGTCGCGATTCTGCAATTCTGGGAGCGCTGGCCCGATGCCCTGCCGGCCCTCGACCTCGCCAAATGCGGACAACTCGTCGTCGACGCCGAACGGCACCGCGGACCGGACGGCGGCGACGCCTGGACGCAGCTCGCCAGAAAGCATGGCTTCGACGGCGCAGAACACCCGCGGGTCGACACGCCTCGGAATGGGCGGCACTTCTATTTTCGGCAGCCCGACGGTCCGCCGCTCGGCAATCGCCGCAGGGGCCTCCCAGCCGGCATCGATGTGCGAGGTGCCGGAGGCTTCACGATTGGGCCGGGCGCCGTCATGCCGGACGGGCGCCGCTACACCGGCCACGGGCCGCACATCTGCGATGCGCCCTCTCTACCGGCGTGGCTGCGAAACATCCTCTGCGGATCGCATGACGGGACAGCGGAAGCTCCTCCCGTAGCGGCCGCCCCCGCACACGGTTCGGACAAGCGCCTCACAGCCTATGCTGCGGCCGCATTGGCTGAGGAACTCAGCCGAGTGCGGGGCGCAGGCAGCGGCACCCGCAACAACACCCTCAACGCGGCCGCCTTCGCGATCGGCCAGATGGTAGGCGCCGGCTGGCTTTCCGAGGCCGATGTGCGACCGCTACTGATCGATGCGGCGCGCGACTGCGGCCTCGTCGAGGACGATGGCATGCCGCCGATCCTGAAGACGATCGCCTCCGGCCTTCGCGCAGGGCGCGCCAAACCGCGCGCCGAGCCGGAGGACAAGCAGGCTGTCGAGACCGCCCGCGGTGCCGAGATCGCCAGACGCCTGATCGAGACTGCCGGTGGCGACCTGGTGGACGAGGCGACAGGCGAAATCGTTCACGAGCCGCAGCGCAGGGACGCTCACGCGCTGCCCGACGAACTCACCCGGGTGCCCGGCCTCGTCGGCGACATCGTCGACTGGATCGAGGCGACGGCGAGGCGTCCCAGTCGGGTGTTGGCGCTCGGTGCGGCGATTACCGTCGTCGGCACGGCGGTCGGGCGCCGCCTCGCCGGGCCGACGATGAGCGGGACGCACCTCTACGTGCTCTGCCTGATGCCGACCGGCGCCGGCAAGGATCACGGCCTGCAGCAGGTCCGGCGGCTGCTCGGCGCAGCCAAGATGACGCAGCACATCGGACCCGACGAGTTCATGTCGATGCCGGCGCTGGTCAACTTCATGGTGCGGGCGCCACTCTCGGTCTGCCCCATGGACGAGTTCGGCGGCTTCCTGCGCCGCATCAACGGCAAGCGGGCGTCCGGCTTCGAGACCAGCATCACCCGCACCCTGCGCACGGCCTGGGGCGTGAACTTCGGCTCCATGTCGACGCCGGAGTGGGCCGGGCGGGCCAGCCAAAACATTCACGCGCCGGCGCTGTCGATCTATGCCGCCTCGACCATGGAGGAATTCTACGCCGCGCTCGAGGGCGCCGACATCGTCAACGGCTTCTTGAACCGCTTCCTCTGCCTGACGATAGACCGGCGGCCGCCGGAGGTCGAACCGCGTCTTCCGACATTGGATGTGCCGCGGTCGATCGCCGACCGCCTCGAGCAGCTCTACATCGGCGGCAACCCGCTTCTGGCCGCCCAGCGCAACATCGCCGATCGCCCGGTCGGGCCGGTCGAGGCTCCTTGGACCGACGATGCCGCAAAGGCGACCTATCGCGAGCTGGTACGAGAGGTAGAGCGTGTCAGCGATGCGGAGCCCGAAAGGGCGCCATTCCTCGGCCGCACAGCCGAGATGGCAGTTCGGCTTGCCACGATACGAGCGACCGGGATCCGGCCCGTGGCGCCGGCGGTCACCGCCGCCGACATGCAATGGGGCCGCGAAGTCGCCCTCTGGTCCGCGAACGCCATGATGGTCGGTGCCGACAGCCATATGGCCGAGACCGAGGCCCAAGCAGATGCGAACCGCATCCTTCGTATCGTTCGCGAGAGCGGCGGACGGCTGATCTATCGTGACCTCCTCAGACGACTCAACCACCGCATGAAGGGTCGCGATCTCCAGGACGTGCTGAAAAATCTCGAGGACTCCGGCGCACTCCAAATTGAAGTCGAAGCGCTTCCTACAGGCGGCCATCCTCGCAAATGGCTGATCCTCGCTGACGAAATCTAACCCAGGTTCCGTAAACCTAGCCCGCGTCGCCAAGACGCCCAGGACGATCGCAGCTCCTCGGGACCGCCAGCGGCTGCAATGCCGCCTCCTCGGCAATGTGCCTACGCAATGGGACCACCTTGATCCTGGTAGCCGGTCCATCGGCGATCTTAGGCCGTGTGGACGGATTTGACCAAGATGAAGGCGGCGGCGAGAGCGACGATGGAGCCGAAATTGCGCTTGGTCTTCTCGCAGCGGAGCGCGAGGCGCTTGAAGCGCTTGAGCTTGCCGACGGCC
>JAEZCD010000009.1 GCA_023430145.1 Pseudomonadota bacterium | reverse complement strand
CTACAACCCCTCGCGACGGCACTCCGCGCTAGGCTATCTCTCGCCGATCGAATACGAAAGCAGGAGCCGCCCGCCGGCCGTGCCGACCTAAGCCGCAAACCGTCCACCGAACCGGGTCAACTCCAGCAACCTTCTCCCTCTAGGAGAAAGAAGAAGCTTGCCTTCCTGTCGCGACAGAGCACCCGGCGGATGTGTGAATCTCGAGGCCGCATCGGGAGGGGCGCCCCTCCCGGGATGCCCGCCTCAGCTCGGCCGCCGGCAGCGGTTGAAGGGCAGCGACAAGCCGTAGAGTTTCTTCGACACGAAGCGCGAGCTGCCGGTGAAGGCGCCCGAATAGATGTAGGAGCCGTTGTCAGTGTTGGCGGTCGCGCTGTCGCAGTATTTGAAGAAGTCGTTCTCGCACGGGTAGGGGCCGACGATCTGGTAGCCGATCGTCGCCGTCGCCGGATCGGCGGTCACCGTCGGGCAGGCGCAGACGATCTCCGCCCGGTCGAGCTTGCCGAGGCCCGGGAACTTCTGGCCGCGCGAGCTGTCCCAGCAGACGCCGCCGTCGCACTGCGCCCAGGAGCCGGTCGAGGTCTCCTTGGCGCAGTCGTAGATCGCCTGGTCGCCGTGCGGCTTCAGCACCGAGGGCGGCGTCGAGTAGGTCGAGACCATGTAGCCGTTGCGCTTGCCCTTGGCGTTGAAGGTGCAGACGTCGCCGCCCTGGAACTCCTGCGTCAGGCTGATGCTGTCGCCGTGCTCGATGTCGCAGGTGCAATAGGCGACCTTGTTGAACATCACGCATTTCGAGGTGAAGCAGAGAGCGTAGGTCTGGTCGTCGCAGATGGTAATCGGCTTCTCCGCGGCGGCTTCCGGCCCATCGTCGGCGCGGACGGCCGTAACCGTGGTCAGGCCGAGCATGAGCGCAGCGGCCGCGAGGGCGGCCGCGGCGAGACGGCCGCCTCGCCACGGCGTTGCGGAGGCGGCGGGGTCTCTTCTTGCGTCCTGCATCGTGGTCTCCCTCCAGGGTGGCTTCGGCGGTTCGCGGTCGCGGGGCGCCGTAGGGGACGCACTGCCAGTGCTACTCGGAGAAGAAGTGCGGCCTCAGGCTAACCAAGCTCGGACGATGACGCACGCGCTTTGCGTGCGTCGTCGCCGGCTCCGGCGCAGTCCACGTTCAGAGCGTGCCGCCGATCATGGAGGGCTGACGGCGGTCCGCCGCAGCTGGCGCGGGCGAAGCGGCGCGAGGCCAGATCTGGAGCGCGCTTGCGCCGTCAGTTCGGCCGGCGGCAGCGGTTGAAGGGCAGCACTTGGCCATAGAGCTTCTTCGACAGGTAGGTCGAGCTGCCGGTCGGCGCGCCGACATAGAGGTAGGAGCCGTTGTCGGTGTTGGCCGTGGCGCTGTCGCAGTATTTGAAGAACTCGTTGTCGCACGGATAGGGACCGACGATCTGGTAGCCGTCGACGGCGGTGTCCGGATCGGCGGTCACCGTCGGGCAGGAGCAGATGATCTCCGCCTTGTCGAGCTTGCCGAGGCCGGGAAACTTCTGGCCGGAGGTGCTTTTCCAGCAGACGCCGCCGTCGCACTGAGCATAGGTGCCGGTCGCCGTCTCCTTGGCGCAGTTGTAGACCGCCTTGTCGCCGTTCGGCTTCAAGACATCGGGCGGCGCGCTCCAGGTCGAGACCATGTAGCCGTTGCGCTTGCCGCGGGCGTTGAAGGTGCAGACGTCGCCGTTTTGGAACTCCTGCGTCAGGCTGATGCTGTCGCCCTGCTCGATGTCGCACTTGCAGTAGGCGACGTTGTTGAACATCGTGCATTTCGACGTGAAGCACAGCGCATAGGTCTGGTCGTCGCAGATCGTGAACGGCTTGCTGGCGGCCGCTTCCGGCTCGCCCGCCGCGAGGGCCTGCGGGACCGCCAGGGCGCCGAAGACGAGCGCGGCCGCGGCGAGGACGAGGCCGTGCAGGCGGCTCCGCAGCGCTGGTGTCTTCGCGACGCGGCCCGCGCCCTGGTGGCTCTTGCGATCGTGCATGTGGTTCTCCGGAGGGTGGTCGTTGACGGCGCGGCAGGTCGCCGGCGATTCGGGGCGACTCCATGCGCCGCGGAGCACTATCGTCTGGGGCCTTGCGAACGACAACTACAGATGATGCGAAATCCAGCGCCTTGCGCCGGCGGAGCGATGATTTTTCTACAGCGTCGTCTTTTCGCCTGCAGAATATCCTGCTCCCGGAGTTGATCCTGGACTTGATACCTGCCGCCCGGCCTCGCCGATGAAAGCTATCCTTGCCTCGGCGCCGAGCCCGGGCTAGCGCAGGCGCCGACTGCTCGCGAGGAGCTTCCGATGCCTGCCGATCCGCTGCATCCCCGTCCCGTCGATCGGGCGCTCGACCAGAACTTCCGCACCGGCCAGTCGACCGAGCCGAACTATTCGGGCGCCGCCTCCTTCCTGCGGCGACGTTATGCCCGGGACGGCGGCGGCGCCGAGGTCGCCGTCTGGGGCGTGCCGCTCGACACCTCCGTCTCCAACCGGCCGGGAACGCGCTTCGGCCCGCGCGCGATCCGCGAAGCCTCGACCATTCTCGACGGCGATCCGGCCTGGCCGTTCGGGCGCGACCCCTTCGCCGCGCTCGAGGTCGTCGACGCCGGCGACGCGGTGTTCGACTATGGCCGGCTCGCCGAGATGCCGGCGGCCATCGAGGCGCAGGCGGGGGAGCTTCTCGGCCGCGGGCTGCACCTCGTCACGCTCGGCGGCGATCATTTCCTCACCTATCCGGTGCTGAAGGCGCTGGTGCGCCGCACCGGGCCGCTGGCGCTGGTGCAGTTCGATGCCCACCAGGACACCTGGGACGATGACGGGGTACGGATCGACCACGGCACCTTCGTCTCGCGCCTCGTGGCCGAGGGGCTGATCGTGCCGGAGCGCTCGCTGCAGGTCGGCATCCGCACGCATGCGCCGGCCGATCACGGCATCGCCATCGTCGACGCAGCTGCCATGCACGAGGCGGGGCCCAACGCGGTCGCGGCCCGCATCCTCGGCCATGTCGGCGCGCACGCGGCCTATGTCAGCTTCGACATCGACTGCCTCGACCCCGCCTTCGCGCCCGGCACCGGAACTCCGGTCTGCGGCGGCCTGTCGTCGGCGCAGGCGATCGCCATCCTGCGCCGGCTCGGCGCGCTCGACCTGCGCGGCTTCGACGTCGTCGAGGTCTCGCCGCCCTACGATCACGCCGGCATCACGGCGCTCGCCGGGGCGACGCTGGCGCAGGTCTATCTCGGCCTCCTCGCCGAGCGGAAGGCGGCGGGGAGGTAGACGGGCGGCGGGAGGGGCGGCGCTCCGACGGTCAGGCCGCCTCGGCCATCGCCTCGGCGTTGACCGCGGTCTCGGCGACTTTCGTCAGCAGCTCGTCGGTCGCCTTCTCCTCCTCCAGCGAGGCATCGAGCAGCTTGGCGACGTCCGGCATGCCGAGCTTCTCGGCCCAGGCCTTCAGCGTGCCGTAGCGGGCGATCTCGTAGTGCTCGACCGCCTGGGCGGCGGAGATCAGGCCGGCATCGAGCGCCGGGCTGCCGTCGAACTCCTCGATGATGCCCTTGCCCTCCTCGATGATGCCGAGGATCGCCTCGCAGGTCTTGCCCTGCGCGCGCTTGGCGAGGATCTCGAACACCTCGTCGAGGCGCTCGATCTGGCCCTGCGTCTGCACGCGATGGTCCTCGAAGGCTTTGCGCAGCGCGTCCGAATCGGCCGCGCGGGCCATCTTGGGCAGCGCGCGCAGAATCTGCTTCTCGGCGTAGTAGATGTCTTTCAGCGTATCGAGAAAAAGGTCGTTCAGATGCTTGCTGGCGGCTTTCGACTTGGTCGGCATGGCTGGCACTCCGTTGACGGGCACCGGGCAACGCCGGCGGCCCGCTTCGGTTCCCGCCGCCGTCGCCTCGTGTGCGTCACGGGGGGAGCGTCAGAACGCCGTCGGCGAGCGGGAAGCCGGGATTGTGGGCGACCTCCCAGACATGCCCCTCCGGATCGGCGAAGTAGCCGATATAGCCGCCCCAGAAGGCCCGGTGGCTCGGCTTCAGCAGCCTTGCGCCGGCGGCCACCGCGCGCGCGATCGATTCGTCGACGGCGGCTTCCGAGTCGACGTTGAAGGCGAGCGTGAAGCCGCCCGAGGGCCGCTCCTCGACGCATGCCTCCTCGGCGAGGCGCCGTGCCTCGAACAGCGACAGCACGACGCCGCCGGCGTCGAAGAAGGCGACCGCGGCATCGCCGAGCGAGGAGCGCCGCATGCCGAGCGCCTCGTAGAACGCGGCGGCCCTGGCAACGTCGCGGACGCCGAGCGTCAGCAGCGAGAGGCGGAACGGCGGGGCATCGGTCATCGATCCTCTCCCGATGGCCGCATCCCGATGGCGGCCCAGACACGATGCGGCACGGCGAGCGGCTCGTGCGGAAAGCGGCTCGCGAGGCAGGCGGCGAGCTCGGCGTCGAAGGCCCGGACCTTCGCTGCGGAAAGACTGGCCTTGACCCCGGCGCTCGCCCGGATCCGGCCCCGCCAGGCCTCGTGCGAATAGGGCTGGTCGACGTCGAAGGAAAAGGTCTCGACGTCGACGAAGCCGCCGAGGCGGAGGTCGGCGAGCCACTGAGGATAAAGACCGCTGCTGCCCGCCATGCCGGCCCAGCCGGGATTGAACAGCAGGATCAGCGCCTCCGTCGCCTCAACGACGTTGCCGGGCAGCGGCAGCCAGTCGAAATGGGCGATCACCAGACTGCCGCCCGGCTTCAGCACGCGCCGCGCCTCCCGCGCCGCCGCCGCTCGGTCGAACCAGTGCCAGCACTGGCCGGCGGTCACGAGCTCGAATGAGGCCGTCCCGTAGGGGATGCTCTCGGCGCGGCCTAGGCGGTAGCCGACGCGGATCGCGGCCGCGCGATCGAGCGCCTCCGCCTGCGCCATCAGCTCGGCGGAGGGATCGAGGCCGGTGACATCCATCCCGATCGCCGCGAGGCCGCGCGCGATCGTGCCCGTACCGGTGCCGAGATCGAGCGCGCGCCGGCCGGCGCGGGCGACCCCGCGCCGCTCCAGCTCGTCGAAGAAGCGCTGCGGAAACCCGGCCCGGAAGCGGCCGTAGTCGGCCGCCGCCTTTCCAAAATCGACGCTGTGCGCGAAATCCTCGATACGCCGACACGCCTGCATACAAGACCCCCGGACAAATCGCGATCCCAGGGCGCACCGGCGACGCCGGCGCGCGAAACGCCTTCAGAACAGACGCAGCTGCTCTCCCGGCAGCGCCGGCCGCTGGAAGAGATCGGTGCGCAGCTTCGTGCGCTCCTTGTTGAAGCCGAGCCTTCGCGCGGCGAGCTCGAAGCGTCTGCCGATCGACCAGGCGATCGGCCCCTCGCCGGTCTGCCGCTTGCCCCACGTCGAGTCGTAGATCTTGCCGGCGTGCGTCGATCGCACCGAGGAGAATACGCGCTGCACCCGGTCCGGATAATGCTCCTCGAGCCATTCGCGGAACAGATCCTTGATCTCGAGCGGCAGCCGCAAGAGCACGTAGCCCGCCTCCCGCGCGCCGGCCTCGTAGGCTGCGCCGAGAACGCGCTCGATGCCGTCGTCGGTGAGCCCGGGCAGGATCGGCGCCACCATCACGGTCACCGGGATGCCGGCGCGCGACAGCTCGCGGACCGCCTCGAGCCGCTTCATCGGCGTCGGCGCGCGCGGCTCCATCTTCCGCGCCAGCTTGCCGTCGAGCGTCGTGATCGACATGCCGACCTTGGCCAACCCCTGCTCGGCCATGCGGGCCAGAATGTCCTTGTCGCGGACGACGAGGGCGGACTTGGTGACGATGCCGACCGGGTGGTTCGTCCTCTCCAGCACCTCGAGGATGCTCCGCGTGGTCCGGTAGCGCTTCTCGATCGGCTGGTAGGGATCGGTGTTGGTCCCCATCGCCATCGTCTTCACCTCGTAGCCGGGCGCGGCGAGCTCCCGCTCGAGCAGCTCGGCGGCGTTCGTCTTGGCGGTGAGCCTCGTCTCGAAGTCGAGTCCCGGCGACAGGCCGAGAAAGGCGTGCGTCGGCCGCGCGAAGCAGTAGACGCAGCCGTGCTCGCAGCCGCGATAGGGGTTGATCGAGCGGTCGAAGGACAGATCCGGCGAGGAGTTGCGGGTGATGATCTTTCGCGCCGTCTCGTGCGCGACCTCGGTGGCGAACGCCTGCGCCTCGGCCAGGACCTCCCAGCCGTCGTCCTCCTCGGTCCGGGTGACCGGCTCGAAACGTCCAGTCCGGTTGGTGAGCGTGCCGCGACCCCGGCGACGGTCGGCGTCGACGCGCCGCTGCGCCTCGGCGGTGGGGCCGAATTCCGGCTCGATGATTCGCTCGCGTGCTGCGCCCATGCCCGCAACCTAGAGCGGCCGCGAGAACAAATCAAGAACGATCGCTCACATCGCCTCGGCGAAGGCGAGCAGCGCCAGAAAGCCGGCGGCGGCGGCGAGGCCGGCCGATCGCCGATAGTGCCGGTCCTCCGCCTCGGGCACGAGGTCGGTCAACGTCTGGTAGAACATGACGCCGGCGCCGGCCGCGAAGGAGAAGCCGAGCAGCGGCAGCGGCAGCCGGCCGAGGACGAAGAAGCCGGCGAGTGTGGCGAGGAACAGGGTGATGCCGAGCAGCCCGGTCCAGCGCAGCACGCGCGCCAGCTCGGCGCGGCCGCGGACCTCGGGATTCTCCCGCGTCAGCTCGCCGACGCTCAGCGAGACGGCGAAGTTGTCGACGACGATCGCCGAGGCGACGACGATGCCGATGCCCGGATCGAAGGCGGCGCCGACACCGATGCTGAGGCCCTCGATCATCTCCTCGGCGAGCGTGCCGCCGACGATGACGGCCGCCTTGTCGCCGCCGCGGATGCCGTGCCGGCGGTGATGGCGGGCGACGTCCCGCTTCTCCTCGGCGCCCTCGCCGGCGACCTCGCCGCGATGGATGTAGAGGTCGAAGCCCCAGAGGCCGAGAAAGCCGCAGGCGAAACCGGCGAGCGTCAGCAGGAGGCTGCCGATGTCGAGCGACTTCGGCAGCATCTCGAAGGCGACGGTGGCGACCAGCACGCCGCTCGCGAAGCCGAGCGCCAGCGACATCGCCAGCGAGGAGGGCTTTCGCCAGAGGCCGATCAGGCCGCCGAGCGGCGCCGCGACGGCGGCGAGGGCGGCGATGACGAGCGTAGTGCCGAGTTCGGGGTGCACATCATGGCCGCCCGCGGATCGGGTGCATAACCGCCGAGGCAGAGCTTCGTTCCGACGGCTCAGCCGCCCAGCCGCTCGTCGAGCCAGTCGAGCACGCGGCGGTTGACGAGCGAGCGGTTCTTCATCTCGCAATGCTCGCCGGCGCCTTCGGCCGCGGTGAAGCGCAGCAGCGTCTTCGGGCAGCCGAGCGCCTCGCAGACCGCCTCCGCGCTGCGGGCGAGGGGGTCGTTCTCGGCCGCCGTCAGGAGGGTCGGGCAGGCGACGCCGCCGAGCCGGCCCTCTAGCGTGTAGGTTTCGGCGGCGGCGACGAATCGGCTGAAGCTGTCGACGCCGAGCACCCAGAAGCCGCGCTGGACGATGGTCCATCGCAGCCTGCGGTCGAGTCGGGCGAGATCGATCGCGGCGTCGAGGTCGCGCGCCTTCGAGGCGCCGAGCTTCTCCAGCATCGCCGGGATCGGCGCGGCCATGCCCATGAAGCCGGGGTCGGCGACGCAGGCGGCGAGCCGCTTTTCGGCGGTGGCGGCGCGCAGCGCGAGATAGCCTCCGAGGCTCCAGCCGGACAGGGCGATCTTTTTCGGATCGACGCCCGGCAGGCCGACGGCGACGTCGAGCACCGCGGCGACCACCGTCTCCCAGTCCGGGCGCATGGTGACGCCCTGCTCGATCAGCATCTCGCCCTGGCCGGGGCCGTCGAACAGCAGGCAGTGGTAGCCGCGCCGCGTCGCCGCGACGGCGCTCGCGAAATACATGTCGGTGAGGACGGCGTCGTAGCCGTTGGTGAGGATCAGCAGCGGCCGGGTCTCGCCGGCGTGGCCCTCCGCCGGGATGAAATAGGCCGGCATGGTCGTGCCGGCGAAGGGGATGCGCATCGGCTCGATGCGCGGCTCGCCGATGGCGAGGGCGCTGTCGAAGGCCGCCATCTGCATGCGGAAGGCGGCAAGCAGGCGCGGATCGACCGGGCGGCCGTAAAGCGGGTGGTAGGCGGTGCCGTAGAGGCAGCAGGCGCGCAAGAAGCTTTCGCGCGCGCTCGCCCGGTGGCCGCGGCCGAGCGCGTCGGAGGCGGCCGAGCAGAGCCGGTCGCCGGCCGCCATGAAGGCCTCGTAATAGGCGCCGTCGTCGCCGTCGCCGACGGCCAGCGCCACCGCCGCGATCTCGCCGTAGTCGGCGCCGCCATAGGGGATGTAGGCGAGCGGCCAGGTGCCGAACTCGTCGTGGAAGTCGTCGGCGAAGAGCTTACCCACTCGGTCCTCCAGATCAGCCGCCGCCGCGGCGCAGATGCTCGTCGAGCCGCGGCAGTATCTCGACGAAGTTGCAGGGTCGCGACCGATAGTCGAGCTGGTGGGCCAGAATGCCGTCCCAGGCGTCGCGGCAGGCACCGGGCGAGCCCGGCAGCACGAAGACGAAGGTGCCGCCGGCGACGCCGGCCGTCGCCCGCGACTGCACGGTCGAGGTGCCGATCTTGTCGTAGGAGATGCGGTGGAAGACGGCCGAGAAGCCGTCCATGCGCTTCTCGAACAAGGGCTCCAGCGCCTCGGGCGTCATGTCGCGGCCGGTGAAGCCGGTGCCGCCGGTGGTGACGACGACGTCGACCGCCGGATCGGCGATCCAGCCCGCGACCGCGGCGCGGATTTTCTCGACGTCGTCGGTGACGATCGCCCGGCCCACGAGCCTGTGGCCGGCGGCGCCGATGCGCTCGGCGAGCGTCGCGCCGGACTTGTCGTCCTCGAGGCTTCGCGTGTCCGAGACCGTCAGCACGGCGATGCCGAGCGGCAGGAAGGGGCGGCTTTCGTCGAGGCGGGTCATGGCCGGGCTTTTCGTGGCGAGCGGTGTCGGCGAACGAAATAGCAAGAAACGGGGTGGCGTGGGGGGCCGGGCTGCGGCAAACCTGCCGCCCCGTCCGCCATCGCGTGCCCCATGTCCGACAGAAAAGCGCTTCGCCTCGGCCCGGTCGAATGGGCGCTGCTGGTCTTCCTGTCGGTGCTCTGGGGCGGCAGCTTCTTCTTCGTCGAGGTGATCGTCGAGGAGCTGCCGGCGTTCACCTTGGTGCTCGGCCGGGTCGGCATCGCCGCAGCGGTGCTGTGGATCCTGATCCTGGCCGGCGGCGGAAGGGTTCCGCGCGAGGCGCGCGCCTGGCGCGACTTCCTCGTCATGGGGGCGCTGAACAATGTCGCGCCCTTCGCGCTGATCGCCTGGGCGCAGACCTATATGGGCGGCGGCCTCGCGGCGATCATCAATGCCAGCACGCCGCTGTGGACGGTGATCTTCGCGAGCTTCATGACGACGGATGAGAAGGCGACGGCGCTGAAGGTCGCCGGCGTGCTGGTCGGCATGGCCGGCGTCGCGGCGATCGTCGGCCCGGCCGCGCTCGGTCTCTCCGGGGAGGGACTCCTGCCACCGCTGGCGATCGTCGCCGCCACCATTCTCTATGGCTATACCAGCGTCTTCGGGCGGCGGCTGCGCAGCTTCGAGCCGATCCTCGCCGCCGCCGGACAGCTGACCGCGGCCACGCTCGTCGCGGCGCCGCTGGTGGTGCTGCTCGAGCAGCCGTGGAGCCTGCCGATGCCGAGCGGGGCAGCGATCGCCGCGCTGCTCGGCCTCGCGGTGCTGTCGACGGCGCTCGCCTACGCGGTCTACTTCCGGATCCTGAACACGGCCGGGGCGACCAACGTCATCCTCGTCACGCTGCTCGTGCCGATCAGCGCGGTGCTGCTCGGCGCCGCCTTCCTCGGCGAGCGGCTCGAGCCGCGCGCCTTCGTCGGCATGGCGCTCGTGGCGGCCGGCCTCGCGCTGATCGACGGCCGGCTCGTGCGACGGATGCTCGGGGGGAGGGGATGAGGCGGGACGGCGCTTCTCTTCCTTCTCCCGAGGGGGAGAAGGTGGCCGCGAAGTGGCCGGATGAGGGGTTACGGCGCTCGTTCTGAAGGTCCGTAACCCCTCACCCGCCGCCTTCGGCGGCACCCTCTCCCCATGGGAGAGGGCAAAAAGAGGCCCTCACGCGGTCTGCTTGACCGGCAGGCCCTTGTCGGTGAGCAACGTCTGCAGTTCGCCCGACTGGAACATCTCGCGGACGATGTCGCAGCCGCCGACGAACTCGCCCTTGACGTAGAGCTGCGGGATCGTCGGCCAGTTCGTATAGGCCTTGATGCCGTTGCGGATCTCGTCCGACTGCAGGACGTTGATGCCTTTATAGGGCACCCCGAGATAGTCGAGGATCTGCACCGTCTGGCCGGAGAACCCGCATTGCGGGAACTGCGGCGTGCCCTTCATGAAGAGCACCACGTCGTTGGTCTTGACCTCGTTGTCGATGAAGGCGTGCGCGTCCATTTTATCCTCGGGGCGGGTCGCTTGTGTCACTCGGGAGCGGAGGTCTGCAGGGCGAGCGCGTGCAGCGCGCCGCCCATAGAGCCTCGCAGCGCCTCGTAGACCATCTGGTGCTGCTGGACGCGCGACTTGCCCTTGAAAGAGGGCGAAACGACGGTCGCGGCGTAGTGATCGCCGTCGCCGGCGAGGTCGCGGATCTGGACGGAGGCGTCCGGAATCCGCTCCTTGATCAGCCGCTCGATATCGTGCGCGTCCATCGGCATGGAAGGCCTCCAGTGCGGGCCGGCCGGGTTGTTCGTGGGAGGGCGAATCCGGGCGGCGCGCGCAGCGCCAAGTCAGGAAAGTATGGGGGCGGGGCGGGGAGGAATCAATCGGCTCCCGCGGAGCGGGACAGATCCGGCTCGGGGCCGATAACCGTCGTCCCGCCGCGCTTCTTCGCGCCGATTGCCCCCGAAGCGGCGGCGCGGAGGATGCGGCGGAAGGTCGGGCATTCCATGTGGCTCGGGGCGGGGCACGCAGCGGCGTGGCGGAGTCCGTCGCGCAGCCCGGAAAGGCGGCGGATCGTCCCGTCCAGCTCGTCCGCCTTGGCGGCGAGAACCGCCCGGTCGATGCGCGGCCGCCCGTCGGGCGCGAACATCTGGGCGATCTCGCCCAGCGAGAAGCCGGCCGCGCGCCCGAGCGCGATCAGCGCGAGGCGCTCCAGCACCCCCGGATCGAACAGGCGGCGCAGGCCCCGCCTGCCGATGGAGGCGATCAGCCCCTTCTCCTCGTAGAACCGCAGCGTCGAGGCGGGGATGCCCGAACGCCGCGCCACCTCCACGATGTCGAGATCCCGCATGCTCTTGACCTCAAGTCGGCTTGAACTGGCAGAGTGCGCCTTCGACGTTCGGTGCGCAAGCGGAGGAAGACCGTCATGGACAGCGTGAGCGAGGCGCGCGAGGAGCAGGCGAGGCTGTGGAACGGCGTCGCCGGATGCGCCTGGGTCGAGATGCAGGGTCTTGTCGATGCCGCGTTCCGGCCGCTCGAGGGGCTGCTCGTCGAGGCGATCCCGGCCGGGGCGAGGGTGCTGGACGTCGGCTGCGGCACCGGCGGCACGACGATCGCAGCCGCGCGACGGCTCGGCGGGGCAGGGAGCTCGGCCGGCATCGACATCTCCGAGCCGATGATCGCCGCCGCCCGTGCCCGCGCCCTCCGGGAGGGCATTCCGGCGAGCTTCGTCCGCGCGGATGCCGAGACCTACCCGTTCGAGGCTGAAGAGGTCGATGCGATCATCTCGCGGTTCGGGGTGATGTTCTTCGGCAACCCGGTGCGCGCCTTCGCCAACCTGCGCCGGGCCGCGCGCGAGGGTGCGACACTCCGGTTCATCGCCTGGCGGAGCGCGGAGGAAAATCCCTTCATGACGACGGCCGAGCGGGCTGCGTCACCCTATCTGCCGGACATGCCGGCCCGCGAGCCGGACGCGCCGGGGCAGTTCGCCTTCGCCGACCGGCACCGGGTCGAGCGCATTCTCGCCGAGAGCGGCTGGGGCGGGATCGACATCCGGCCGATCGACGTCCCCTGCGCGCTGCCGGAGACCCATCTCGAGCGCTACATCACCCGGTTCGGCCCGCTCGGCCGCGTGCTGCCGGCGGTGGACGAAGCGACGCGGGCGAAAATCGTCGATGTGGTGCGTGCCGCCTTCGAGCCCTACGTGCACGGCGCCGAGGTCAGCTTCACGGCGGCCTGCTGGCTGGTCGACGCCCGGGCCACCCCTGCACCCGCGGAGGCGGCGCGTGCCTGAAGCCTTGGACTTCGTCGTCTTCACCGTCCTGATCGGCGCCGGCGCGACGGCGTTCCTCGATCTTTCCGCGCTCGCCCAGACATGGCTGCTCGGCACCCCGCTTCCGGATTACGGCCCCGTCGGCCGCTGGCTCGGGCACATGGCGCACGGACAGGTCCGGCACGAGGCCATCGCCGCCTCGCCGCCGGTGCACGGTGAGCGCCCGCTCGGCTGGGCCGCCCACTATCTGACCGGCATCGCCTTCGCGGCGGTCCTGGTTGCCGGCGGGGGCCTCGACTGGGTGCGGCAGCCGACGCTCGGCCCGGCGCTGATCGTCGGGCTCGGCAGCGCGGCGGTGCCGTTCCTGATCATGCAGCCCGGCATGGGGTTCGGCATCGCCGCCAGACTCACGCCCGACCCCTGGGCACGCCGCCGGCGTACCCTGATCGCGCACGGCGCATTCGCCATCGGGCTCTATGTGGCGGGGGTGGGAGCGAGTGTGTTGGTGAGGTGATTGCGGTTCGATGTCTGGCCGGGAGACGCCGAAGGCCGAGATGGATGTTGTGATGCGTCGGCTGCGCGAGGCGGAGAAGCTGGCACGAGGAGCAATGCAATGAGCGGTAGCGAGGTCCTCGTGGGCTCCAGCAACGTCTTTGCCGATATCGGTCTTCCCGACGCCGACGAACACCTCCTCAAGGCGCAGCTCGTCTACAAGATCGACGTCGTCATGAAGCAGCGTGGCCTGAAGCAGGTCGAGGCGGCGAAGATGCTCGGCGTGTGGCAGCCCGACGGATCGAAGATGCTTCGAGGGGATTTCGGCACTTCTCGGTCGAGCGGCTGCTGCGCTTCCTCGTCGCTCTAGGCCAGGATGTCGAGATCATCGTGAAGCCCGCGCGATCACCGGGTGGCGCGCCGGCCCATCTTCCAATCAGGTAGGTGACGGCGGCGGCAGGGCCGGTCCGGTCGACGGGCTTCAGCCGCCCGCGACGATCTCGAAAATCTCGCCGGGATGGTCGAACATCACAGTCGGAGCGCAGCGGGCGAGGAGGCCGCGGGTCGCGACCCCCCAGGTGACGGCGCCGGCCGCCGCGCCGACGGCCTGCGCCGCCTCGCCGGCGACGGAGTGACAATGGCATCAATCTCGTCGTTCGGCAGCGATGCGACGCGCCACTCAAAAACCAAGGACAGCTAACGGTCGGCGCAGCGCAGTCCCGGATTTCGCTTTCGCTCATCCGGGCTACGCTCGCTGCGGGAGGGACGGCTGTCACGAAGCTCGCGCGGCAGCTCGGTTGCGCGAGGATGCGGGTTGATCGTGTGCTGGCCGCATGAGCCGCGACGTCGGCCGCTGTCCGCAGCGGCGGTCCTTCACCCGGTGCGGCGCAGGTCCTCGTCGTAATCGAAAGCGATCGCGTCCTTGAACTGGCTTACTCTGGCGAGGATCGTGGCGCGGTAGACTTCCGGCGACACATCCCGATCTTCGACGCGCGTCAGTCCCCGAGAGACGGGCACCAGCAGATCGCCACGCCGGGTGCCACGAAGCGAATGTATCGCCGTGGCATCCCCGCCCTGAGCGCCAAGGCCCGGCGCGAGGATCGTGCAGCGCGGGAGCAGTTGGCGAAGGCGGCGGCCGGCCTGCGGAACCGTGGCACCGATGACCGCGCCGAACGGGCTCAACGCGTCGTCTTCGCTCGTGGAGAGCGCAGCGATCAAATCCGCCACATGGTCGGAAATCAGTCTGTTCCCCGCCATCCTGTCCTGAATCCAACTTGCGCTGGGATTCGAGGTTCGACAGAGTACGAAAAGACCCTTGCCGAACTCACTGGCGCATTCGACGAACGGCGTGAGCGTGTCGGGCCCCATCAGGGGGTTTATCGTCAGGCAATCGGCTTCGAAGTCGCCACTGCCTCCCGCCGAGGCCGGCGCGAGATAGGCTTTCGCGTAGGCCGTTGCGGTTGCTCCTATGTCGCCCCGCTTTGCGTCCAGAATGACGGCCATTCCCCCGGCCCTGGCGCGCTGCATGCCGGTGGACAGCGCAGCAAGGCCGACGAGGCCCATGGCTTCGAAGTATGCCGATTGGAACTTGACGAAGCCGACATGACCTTCAACCGTTTCCAGTATGAAGTCGACATAGCGCCCGATCCACTTCTCGCCCCCCTCCCGAACGAAGGCGTGCGGAACGTCGGGTAATGAGGGGTCGATGCCGACGATAAGGTCACCAAAGCGGCGAACATTCTCTTCGAGAGTATCGACCCAGCTTCGGTCCGTCATCCTCGCCTCCTGAGGAGCGTCGAAAGTGCCATCGCGCCGCCTCGCAGCCTGCGAGGCAAACCAAATAGACGGTTCGCGGCGCGATTCCCAGTTGACGGCGCTCGCCCCGACGTTGCGCGGCGACGTTCGCCATCTCCCGGTCGAGCGGCTGCCGCGCGTCCTCGTGGCTCTCGGCCAGGACGTGGAGATCGTGACGCTGGCGCGGCCGCAGGAAGATGCGCCGGCTCACCTATCCGGCAGGGAGGCTGGACCGGGCCGCCATCGCGCCGAGAATCTCGCGCGGATGGTCGAACATCATCGTCGGTGTGCAGCGCGCGAGCAGCTCGCGGGTGGCGACACCCCAGGTCACCGCGCCGGCGGCTGCCCCCACGGCACGCGCCGCCTCGATGTCGCGCTGCTCGTCGCCGATGAAGATCGTCTCCCCGGGCGCCGCGCCGGCGCGCTTCATCAGCCGCCGGAAGCGCTTCGCCTTGCCGAACAGATCCACCCCGCACTCGTAGAAGGGGATTTGGCCGGCCCGCTCCGGCCCGAGCACGCGGCGGACGGTGGTCTCCGCATTCGAGGTGACGATCCCGCAGGTGGTGCCGTTCTTGTGCAGCGCGTCGAGAAGTTGCCCGACGCCGTCGAAGAGGCCGATGCTCGCCGCCTCGGCGGCCGCGCGCCGGCGCAGGTCGGCGGCGATGATCGGCAGCTGCCAGAGCGGCACGCCGAGATAGCGCATGATCGCGCGACTGTCGCAGCCGCGCAGCATAGCGATCTCGGCCTCCGATACCCTGCGGAAGCCGTAGCGGGGCGCCATCTCGCCGAGCGCGCCGATGAACCAGCCGAGGCTGTCGGCGAGCGTGCCGTCGAAGTCGAAGACGACGAGTCTGTAGGTCATGCGGGCGGCGTCGTCCCCGATGGCGGGCCTGTCAAGAAAGGCTGCATTGCTTCGCTTCGCTCGCAATGACGAGGGGCTTCGTCATTTGCGAGGAGCGCAGCGACGAAGCAATCCACGTTTACGGACCCGGAAGAAAAGCCGGATTGCTGTGCTGCACTGGGAGAAAACCAAGCTCCGTCGGCGAATCGACTCGCGAGTATGTCTCTCCCTCATGACCGGGCTTGTCCCGGTCATCCAGTCTTCCCTTCGGCCGTAAAGGCTGGATTGCCGGGACAAGCCCGGCAATGAGGGAGTGCGGGTGGGTCGCTTCATCCCACTCATGGGGCCGCCGCAGGCCGGTGCCGAACGGGCGATGACGGAGGCGGCGTCCCTCGCGGAGGTGCCTACGCGACTTCCCCCGCCATGTATTTCGGCAGCCAACCCTCGTTCGCCTCGCGCATGGCGGCGACGTCGAGCGAGAAGAGATTCCCCACCGCGAGCGAGCCGCCGCCGACGGTGCCGATGCGATCGGCCGGCACGCCCGCGGCCGCCGCCTCGGCGAGGATCTTTTCCGCCTCCGCCGCGGCGCAGGTCACGACGTAGCGCGCCTGGTCCTCGCCGAACAGGAAGCCGTGCGCATCGCCGGCCGGCGCCTCGATGGTCGCGCCGACGCCACCCCCCATCGCCATCTCGGCGAGCGTGATGGCGAGGCCGCCGTCGGAGATGTCGTGGCAGGCGCTCACGCGGCCCGCGCGGATCAGCGCGCGGACGAAATCGCCGTTGCGGCGCTCGGCCGACAGATCCACCGGGGGCGGGGCGCCGTCCTCGCGCCCGAACATCTCACGCGCATAGATCGACTGGCCGAGATGTTTTGGCGTGCCGCCGATCAGCAGCACCACATCGCCCGTCTTCTTGAAGGCGATCGTCGCGGTGGCGGAAAAATCGTCGATCAGACCGACGCCGCCGATGGTCGGCGTCGGCAGGATCGCCCGGCCCTGCGTCTCGTTGTAGAGCGACACGTTCCCCGAGACGATCGGGAAGGCCAGCGCCTCCGCCGCCTCGCCGATGCCGCGGATGCAGCCGACGAACTGGCCCATGATCTCGGGCCGCTCCGGATTGCCGAAATTGAGGTTGTCGGTGAGCGCGATCGGCTCGGCGCCGACTGCGGTGAGGTTCCGCCAGGCTTCCGCCACGGCCTGCTTGCCGCCCTCGAACGGATCGGCCTCGCAGTAGCGCGGCGTGACGTCCGTGGTCATGGCGAGTGCCTTCGGCCCCTCGCCGACGCGCACCACGGCGGCGTCGCCGCCCGGCCGCTGTACCGTGTTGCCGCCGATGATGTGGTCGTACTGCTCGAAGACCCAGCGCTTCGAGCAGAGGTCCGGGCACGCGAGCAGTTTTTGCAGCGCCGCGCCGAAATCGTTCGGGGCGGGAATGTCGGTGACGGCCGCCGGCTTCGGCGGCTCGATCCACGGCCGGTGGTACTCCGGCGCGTCGTCGCCGAGCTGCTTGATCGGCATGTCGGCGAGCTCTTTGCCGCCGTGCCGCACCCGGAACCGGAGGTCGTCCGTCGTGTGGCCGACCACCGCGAAGTCAAGCCCCCATTTGCGGAAGATCGCCTCCGCCTCCGCCTCCTTCGCCGGGTCGAGCACCATGAGCATGCGCTCCTGGCTCTCCGACAGCATCATCTCGTAGCCGGTCATCGCGGCTTCGCGCGTCGGCACGGCGTCGAGGTCGAGCTCGACGCCGAGGTCGCCCTTCGCCCCCATCTCGACCGCCGAGCAGGTCAGGCCGGCCGCCCCCATGTCCTGGATGGCGATGACGCAGCCCTTGGCCATGATCTCGAGGCAGGCCTCGAGCAGCAGCTTCTCGGCGAACGGGTCGCCCACTTGAACGGTCGGCCGCTTCTCCTCGGACTTCTCGTCGAACTCGGCCGAGGCCATGCTGGCGCCGTGGATGCCGTCGCGGCCGGTCTTGGAGCCGAGATAGACGATCGGCAGGCCCGGCGCGGTGGCCTTGGCGTAAAAGATCTTGTCGGCCTCCGCGATGCCGACCGCCATGGCGTTGACCAGAATGTTGCCGTCGTACCGCGAATGGAAGCCGACCGAGCCGCCGACGGTCGGCACGCCGAAGGCGTTGCCGTAGCCGCCGATGCCGGCGACGACGCCGGCGAGGAGGTGCCGTGTGCGCGGATTGTCCGGCGAGCCGAAGCGGAGCGCGTTCAAGGCCGCGATCGGCCGCGCGCCCATGGTGAAGACGTCGCGCAAAATGCCGCCGACGCCGGTCGCCGCGCCCTGATAGGGCTCGATGAAGGACGGGTGGTTGTGGCTCTCCATCTTGAAGACGCAGGCGAGGCCGTCGCCGATGTCGACGACGCCGGCATTCTCGCCCGGCCCCTGGATGACGCGGGGGCCCTTGGTGGGCAGGGTCTTCAGCCAGACCTTCGAGGACTTGTAGGAGCAGTGCTCGTTCCACATCGCCGAGACGATGCCGAGCTCGGTCAGCGTCGGCTCGCGGCCGATGAGGCCGAGCAGTTTTGCGTATTCGTCGGGCTTGAGGCCGTGGGCGGCGACGAGCTCGGGCGTGATGGGGGTGTCGGACATGGGGCCGGTCGGGGAGGGGTTGACCTTTGCGTCGTGCGTAGCGGCTTGCCGCGGCGGTGACAATGTCGGGGAAGGCGGGGCGGGATTGTCGGAGTGCGGACCGCGGGCGTGCACGGCAGCCGAGCCTTGTCGCAGTGGCCGCAGGCGCCCCCGCTTCGTCGTCCTGCGGCTCGACCGCAGGACCCAAGTTTCCAGGTCGCGGAACCGAGAGAAGATGGATCCTGCGCTTTCGCGCAGGATGACGAGCGAGCGATCAAGCTGTCCGCTTGGCGCTTCGCGAAAACCGCTCGATCGCCGATATCCTCGAGTGCGCGCTCGAGGCTTACGAGGTGCGCGAGGCCGGTCGCGAGCCTGCGGCTTCGTTCTACACGCGGCTGGCGGAGAACGGCGACGACGATGTCGATCTGGAGTCCGTCATGCGCGAGTCACGCCTCATCCACGAGGGCCCCGACCTTTGATTCTTCTCGCCACCGATGTCATCGCCGCACCAATGGGCTGCGCGGCTGCAGCGGACACTCCTCGAGTGGCGGCGCCGCTTCGCCGCCCGCGTCCTCGGGCTGACCGAGAAGGCGGTGCTGGTCTATGGCGACATCATGGGCGGGACATCGCGACAGGGCGTCGGCATGTCCGCGCCGGACGCCATGATCGCCGCCACGCCCGGGTCAAGGGCAGGCGTCTCGCGACGCGCAACCGCGCCGACTTCCGGACGGCCGGGCTGGCGCTCGTGTCGCCGTGGGAGTTCTTAGGCTTGCAAGAGGTCCGTCCGCGCGAAGTCCTCGCCGACATAACAAAGGCGGCAGCCGTGTTCCCTCGCCACCGCGTAGGCGAAGCAATCGCCGAAGTTCAGGCCTGCCGGATGGGCGCCCTTTCCCCAGCGGGCATAGGCGTCCGCCACGCGGCGCGCCGAGGCGGCGGTGAGGTCGACGACCTCGAAGCCGAGACCATCGAGCAGCAGCGCCATCTCGTCGCCGAGACCTCGCCGGCCGGCGACGACAAGCGCCTCGGCGACCGTGCCGGCGGAAATCAGTAGCCGGTCGGCGGTCTCGAGCGCCGCCATACAAGCGCCCGCATCACGCTCCCCGAGCAGGATCGCCATCAGCGCCGGCGTATCGACGGCGATCATCGCGGCAGCCCGTCCTCGTCGTAGAGGAAGTCCTGGCTGCGCGCGGCGCTCGGTCCAGTCGCCGCTTTTCGCGCGGCTGACGCCCGCACCGCCTCGAGCAGCGCGCGGCGAGCCTTCTGGTTCGGCATCGTCACCACCGGTACCAGGCGCACCGCGGCGTGGCCGTGGCGGGTGAGGATCACCTCCTCGCCGGCCTCGGCCCGGCGGACGAGCTCGGTCAACTGCGCCTTTGCTTCCGAGACGGGGATGCGCGTGGGCATATTTCGAAGGCTCACCAGGACTCCCGAAAACTAGACCAGCGATTGGTCCAATTCAAGGGGTCGTTCGGTCGCGCCGGCCTCCGAGGAGATGCACGCTTCGAGGATGACCAGCGCTACGCCTCGGCCGAATTGGGCCGAACCGCAAGGCTACGGATTCGGCGAATGCGCGATCATGCTATCGATGCGGCTCGCCGCGCAGGAGAGGAATTTGGACATGACCGAGAAAGTGGCCGTCGTCACCGCCGGCGGCAGCGGCATGGGCGCCGCCGCAGCGCGCCGCCTCGCGGCGGACGGGTTCCGCATCGCCATCCTGTCCTCCTCCGGCAAGGGCGAGGCGCTGGCGAGCGAGCTCGGCGGCCTCGGCGTCACCGGCTCCAACCAGTCGAACGACGACATCCGCCGACTCGTCGACGCCGTCCTCGAGCGCTGGGGGCGCATCGACGTGCTCGTCAACAGCGCCGGTCACGGGCCCCGGGCGCCGGTCCTCGATCTCACGGACGAGGACTGGCATCGCGGCATGGAGGTGTATTTTCTAAGCGCCGTGCGGCCGACGCGGCTCGTGACGCCGGTGATGCAGCGGCAGCGCTCCGGCGTCATCGTCAACATCTCCACCGCCTGGACCTTCGAGCCGAGCCCGATGTTCCCGACCTCGGCGGTCTTCCGCGCCGGCCTCGCCGCCTTCACGAAGCTCTTCGCCGACACCTATGCGGCCGACAATGTGCGCATGAACAACGTGCTTCCCGGCTGGATCGACAGCCTGCCGGCGACCGATGCGCGTCGGGCGAGCGTCCCGCTCGGCCGCTATGGCCGTGCCGAGGAGATCGCAGCGACGATCGCCTTTCTCGCCTCCGACGGCGCCGGCTACATCACCGGCCAGAACATCCGCGTCGACGGTGGACTGATGCGGTCGGTGTAGAAACCTCCCCCACCGGTCGCTGCTCGCCGCGAGCCTCGATCCCGAGTAGTCTCTTTGTCCGCCCGTGAGGGCATTTCCAGCAGCAGGAGAGCCGACACATGCCGTACAAAGCACTTCCGAAACTCCACGCCGCAGGCCTCGCACTCGGACTGTCGCTCGCGGCGGCTATCGCGTTCGGAAGTCCTGCGGCGGCGGTGACGCTCGGCTCGCTGGCGCCGCCGAACTCCGGCGGCTGCGGCAACTGCAACGTGCTGCAGTGGAAATCGGCCCCGGGCGAGCCCTCCTACGAGGTTCCGCCCGGCAAGTGGACGATCACATCCTGGACCGCCCAGGGCGGCGGTGTGGCGGCCGGCAAGGCACGGCTTCGCGTCTACCGTCCGACGGGCACGAAGCGGCAGCTGAAGCTCGTCAAGCAGAGCGCCTACGGGAAAATTCCTGCCGACGGCCACCCGCAGTTCGCGACCAGTCTGAAGGTTCGAGGCGGCGACCTGATCGGGGTTTACACGGTAGACAACGTTCCGTCGGCGTACAACGCCGCCGCCGGGAAGACCGTCGTCTGGGCGGCCAACTGCGATACCCTCATCGGCGATCTGGTCGGCAGAGGAAGCGGCTGCAAGCCGGGCTTGCTGAAGGGCTATCTCGCCAATATCGAGGTCACCCTGTCCAAGCTCTGAGCCTCGGCCATCGAGCCGCCGCGCGCCGCGGCGAGGGAGGTTGAACTTCTCGTCGCCACGCGCGTTCTGCAAGGGTGCCGCCGCTTGTCCGCCAGGGGCCGGGGCCGAGCTGGTGGCGAATGGCCATCCGAGGAGTCGTGTGATCGGCCCATGCCTTCCGATGTAAAGGACGAAGCCGCGGAGCCTGTCGGCGCCATGCGTGGTGACGCGCTCGCGCCCGGCCGCGGCGACGAGCAGTTCCGCCTGCTCGTGCAGGGCGTGAAGGACTACGCCATCTACATGCTCGACGCGGAGGGCCGGGTCAGCAACTGGAACACGGGCGCGCAGCGCTTCAAGGGCTATGCCGAGAGCGAGATCGTCGGCCAGCATTTCTCGAGATTCTATACCGAGGAGGACCGGCTGACCGGCCTGCCGGCGCGCGCGCTCTCCACCGCCGCCACCGAGGGGCGCTTCGAGCAGGAGGGCTGGCGGGTCCGCAAGGACGGCACGCGTTTCTGGGCGCATGTGGTGATCCAGCCGATCCGGAACGAGGCGGGGACGCTGATCGGCTATGCCAAGGTCACCCGCGACCTCACCGAGCGGCGCCAGGCGCAGCTCGCGCTCGAACAGGCACGCGCGGCCTTCGTGCACGCGCAGAAGATGGAGGCGATCGGGCAGCTGACCGGCGGCGTCGCGCACGACTTCAACAATCTGATCGCCGTCGTCCTCGGTAATCTGGATCTCGCCCGGCGGCGGCTGCCCGAGGATGACAAGCGCATCCGGCCGCTACTCGAGAACTCGATCCAGGCGGCGCAACGCGGCGCCTCGCTCACCCAGCGGATGCTGGCCTTCGCCCGCCGCCAGGACCTCAAGACCGAGTCGGTCGACCTTCCCCAGCTCGTGCACAACATGGCCGAGCTGCTCCACCGCTCGCTGACACCGAACATCGATATCGACACGCGCTTCCCGCTCGACCTGCCGCGGGCGCTCGTCGACGCCAACCAGCTCGAGCTGGCGCTCCTCAACCTCACGGTGAACGCGCGCGACGCGATGCCCGCCGGGGGGAGGATCACCATCGCCGCGCGCCGGGCGAGCGTCGCCACTTCCGAGCCGGGCGGTCTGCGACCCGGCGACTATGTCCGCCTCATCGTCAAGGACACCGGCGAGGGCATGGACGAGACGACCCTGTCGCGCGCCGTCGAGCCGTTCTTCACCACCAAGGGCGTCGGCCGCGGCACCGGCCTCGGCCTGTCGATGATCCACGGCTTCGCCGAGCAATCGGGAGGCAAGCTCGTCCTCGCGAGCACGCCCGGGCAGGGGACGACGGCGGAGATATGGCTCCCGGTGGCGGCGCCGGAGGGCTTTCCCTCGGCCGCCGACAAGGCGGCCGCGGAAGCCGCCGCGGGCGTCACCGGCCTGCGGATTCTCGTCGTCGACGACGACAATCTCGTGCTGATGAACACCGCCGCCATGCTGGAGGACCTCGGCCACGAAGTGATCCAGGCGAATTCGGGTGAGCAGGCGCTGCGCGAGCTCGCGCGCGCCGAGGCGGTCGACCTCGTCGTCACCGACCAGCTGATGCCCGGGCTTTCCGGCACCGAGCTCGCGGCGCGGATCCGCGCCGAGCGGCCGGAGCTGCCGATCGTCCTCGCCACCGGCTATGCCGACCTGCCGCCCGATGCGACGGCCGGCATCGTCTGCCTCAACAAGCCCTTCATGCAGGCGGAGCTGGCGCGCGTCGTGTCGTCTCTGTTTCCGCGCCGCGCCGAGCGGACGATGGCCACTCGCTCCGGCGGCGGCTGACCGTGCCCGCCCGTTAAGGCTTCGCTTACCCTGTCGAGTGGCTTCGTTTGACCCGGCCGGCCCCGATCCGGACAATTGTCTCTATCGTCTTCATCGGGAGTGAACCATGAGTGGACCGGGCGGAATCGCGGGGGCGCGGCTCTTGTCGTTCGTCGAGCGCGTCGAGAGCCTCGACGAGGAGGTCAAGGCGCTGACCGAGGCCAAGAAGGAGGTTTTTGCCGAAGCCAAGGGTGAGGGCTTCGACGTGAAGATCCTCAAGGAGATCATCCGCCTCAGGAAGCAGGACCAGGACGAGCGCGACGAGCGCGATTCCCTGCTCGACCTCTACATGCAGGCGATCGACTCCGCTGCCGCTGCGCCGGTCGCCAAGGCGGCGTAAGCTCGCCGTTACCAGGGATGGCGCCGGGAGGCACCTTTGTGGCTCACGGCGCTTCTCACCTCTGCGGCGATGGCCGCCTTCGCCGCCAACTCGCTGATCGCCCGCGGGGCGCTCGGGGCCGGGGCGATCGGCGCTGCCGACTACACGATTCTGCGGCTCGTCTCGGGGGCCGCCGCGATGGCCGCGCTGCTCGCCCTGCAGGGGAGCATTTCGCTGCGGCGGCTGCCCGGAAGCTGGGCTTCCGGCCTTGCTCTGTTCGGCTACGCCGTCGCCTTCTCCTATGCCTATCTCAGCCTCGGCGCGGCGACCGGCGCCTTGATCCTGTTCGCCGCCGTCCAGGCGACGATGATCGGCGGCGGCCTCTTGCGCGGCGACCGGCCGACGCTCCGGCAGCTCGCCGGGCTCGGCATCGCCTTCGCCGGGCTCGTCTGGCTCCTGCTGCCGGGGCTAGGCACGCCCGACCTCGTCGGCACGGCGATGATGATCGCCTCGGGCATCGCCTGGGGCATCTATTCGCTGCGCGGCCGCGGCGCCCGCGATCCGCTCGCCGAGACGAGCGGCAATTTCGTGCGCTCGGTCGTCTTCTGCGCGCCGCTGCTGCTCGTCGCCCCGGGCGAGGGCGTGCCGACGGCGGCCGGCGTGGGCCTTGCCGTGCTCTCCGGCGCGGTCGCCTCCGGGCTCGGCTACATCGTCTGGTACCGCGCGCTGCCGCGCCTGTCTCGCGTGCAGGCGGCGATCGTCCAGCTCACCGTGCCGCCGATCGCCGCCTTCGGCGCGGTGCTGTTTCTGTCGGAGGAGCTGACGAGCCGGCTCGTGGTGGCTTCGGTGCTGATTCTTGCGGGGATTTTGCTGGCGGTGCTGCCGGGGCGAGGGGTCGAGCAGCGATCCCGCAGGTGATCAGGTCGCCGGGAAGAGGCGGGGGAAAAGACCGGTCGACCGCGGGCAGTCGCCCGAACTTGGCCGATCCTTGAGTTCGCCAAGTGTCTGATCAGATGCCGCTTTTCCCATTTTTACGCTATGTATTGGCCGATCCTTCGGCCGATCTCCCCGGCCCCGCGAGCGACGCCGCGATCGCGGCGAGCGGGCGGAACAGAACGTGTGGGTCGTCCTTCGATGGTGCGAAGCCTCGCCGTCGCCAGAACGCGGCAGCCTCCGCGTCGACGGCATTGACCATGAGCGCGCGGCCGCCGACGAGCACTGCGGCCGCGACGCAGCGCGCGAGCGCATGCTTCAGCAGGCCGGTGCCGATGCCGCGACCCGACCAGCCGGCATCGGTCGCGAGTTGTCCGAGGAGGAGGCACGGCACCGGATCGGGCGGCTGGCCGGTACGGATGGAGCGGGGGAGGATGTTCGGAACCACCGCCGTCGGCGCAAGGCCGTAGAAGCCGACGACGCGGCCCGCGTCATGGACGACCATGACGGCGGTGAAGCCTTTCTCTTGATTGGAGAGCGCCCGCGACTTCAGCCAGTGGTCGAGAGCCGGCTTTCCGCACCCGAACTCCGAAACATCGTGCGCTGCCGTGAGCGGCTCTGGCGCCGAGAGAGCCACTGCTCAGCGTTTCGGCGAGTACCCAGGCTCCCAGGGCGCGGGACGCCTGGCCACCTCCACGAGTTCGGGCACTGGAGCCGGGGGCTCGGCTAGTACCGCCAGGAAATCGGTGAAGCCTTCGGGGCTCATCCGGATCAGCCGCTCTTCCATCAGCACATCCTCGGCCGCACGGACGGCGGCCTCGCGGACGAAATCCGTCCGGGAACGGCCACGCAGGCCGGCGGCGCGGTCGATGATGGCAAGGTCGGCCTCGGGAAGGCGCATCGAGATCGGATGTTCCTTGCGATCCGGGGTAGCGGCCATGGCTGTCTCCTACGGCAAGTTAGGCGGTCGTAGCGCAAAATGCAATACGCCCTCACCGGAGGAGTCTCTACCCGAACTCCTTCGCCAGCGCCGCCCCGAGCGAGCGGGTGAATTCTTCGAAGAACATCTCGCCCTTCTCGGCCGTGGCGCCGGCGGCCGTGTTCAGCACACCATCGGCCGGCACGAGGCTCTCGTCATAGGGCCACATGTCGTAGACCGGCAGCGTCGCCGGCCCGTGCGTCTCGAGCGTGCCGAGATGGACGAGGTTCGGGTGCAGCCGCAGCATGATGGAGGTCTCCATCACGCCGGCATGCTCGAGCGACCAGTCCGGAAAGGCATCGCCGAAGGCGGCGTCGATCGTCGCCTTGCTCAAGAACTCCCAGTAGCCGACGCTCATCAGGCGCGGTGGCTCGACCCCCAGCATCTTCAACTCGCGTGTCGCGAGATCGCAGCCCTCGGCGACGAACCAGGTGTTCTCCATGTGGCCGACGACGAAGGCCAGTTTCTTCACCCCGTGCCGGGAGAACTCGCGGACGAGGTCCTTCACGTTGGCGATCAGGGTGGCCGCGTCGAGGCTGGTGGTGCCGCAAAAATGCTGGCCGCCGCCGCAGCGCGGCATCGACTTGTAGCCGTAGCCGAGCGTCGGCGCGACGAGCGCGTTGCCGGCCCTGGCGCAGCGCGTACAGACGGCTTCGGGGATCATGCAGTCGGTGGCGAGCGGCAGATGCGGCCCGTGCTGCTCGAGCGCCCCGACCGGCACGAGGATGACGGGATTTTCCGCGCGCAGCCGGTCCCGGTAGCGGGTCCAGGGGAGGTCGGCGATCAGGACGTCGGTGGGCATGGCAATACTCTTCGTAATCCCCAGAATTCCGGTCGTCATCCTCCGCGAAGGCGGAGGATCCAGCCTTTTCCGCTTTGCAGCACGAAGACAGACTGGATC
>JAEZCD010000198.1 GCA_023430145.1 Pseudomonadota bacterium | reverse complement strand
CCCGTGAGGGCGGCGTCTCTATATGCGTTCATGGTTTCCGGCCGCCTCCCCGGTCTTCGAGAGGCGGCGCTCGACCCACTCAAGTACGTCGCAGATCCGATAGCCGATCCGGCGAGCGCCGAGCTTGACATGCCGTGGTCCATCGCCGAGCTGTCGCAGTCGGCGGAAGTGGACCAGGGACAAATCACACTGTCCCGCGGCGGCCGCCTCGCTGACGACCCGCTTATCGCGATACTCTTCCAGAAATGCTTGCATAGCGTTCCTTTTCCCGTCAGAGCCGCAGCTCCTAGAATCAGGAGTGCGCTTGATGGGCCGGAACAGATCAGGAACCGGCGCGCGCCGCCAGTAGGGTCGCGTGGTTCTGCCCGAAATCCCCGATGTTGTGCCATTACGGGATCTGGCTGGACGCGCCGCCGCAGCAGAATCCCACGCCGCTTCATCATGAGCTGTTGGTTTCGCCCAACCGCTTTCATTACCTAATTGCGAGCCAGCCCCGCGCTCCTCCCTCATCTTATCGATCGCGACCTCTTGATTGATCGCGTTCAAGCACTCGCTCTTTAGGACATCTGCCCCTATCGCCACGCCGCCGGCCCACGCCGAGGAGCCCGCCGGATTGCGTCGCTCCGCCAGCTGCTCACGGACTGGTGTTCTGATTTCGCGGCAGGTTTCAACATGCGTGTTAGTTAATTGGGCGTTCAGGATTTCGACCAGTCTTCGCGACGAAACACCGCGCTAAGCATTGACAAACCTAATCCAGCGATCGTGAAAGAACTCCCGCTGACGTACTATGTGTTGTCATCCACCGCTACACCCCAATCCGCTGAATTAAGGATGCTTCCCATACCGCTACGGCTTGATGTTTCTCGGTAGCGTAGCTCGATCTGTTGTAGATCCCTGCTACGCCAGCCTTACTGCCTGAGGCGTGGTTCAGTAGGGCTTCGATCACGTGCGGCTGAACACCGAGGTCGGCCATGCGTGTCGCCACCGTGCGACGCAAATCATGTAGCCGCCAAGGGGATAGGGGCGTGTTGCTGGCCGTCTTGATACGCTTGTCGAGCGCTACTTTCGCCTTCGACCAGCCCGAAAAACCGCGGCCGTTCTCGGCCTGGCCGAACACATGGTCGCGTGCGAGCTGCCGCGGACATTCCGAGAGAACCGCCGATGCGGTTCCTGAAAGCGGAATCTCATGCGCACGACCATTTTTCGTTCGGCTCGACGGGAGTTCTATACGTCCCCTTTCCAGCGAAACCTCAGACCACCTCAGGCTGCCGATTTCGTCGCGCCGTTGACCTGTAAGGATAAGAAGGCGAATTATCCGGCCGTAATCGTCGGCACGGCAGGCCCCCCAGATAGCTCGTAGCTCGCTATCGGTCAGAACCCGTTCCCGCGAGATGTTGATGGCCGGCCTATCCGTCTCCCCGGCAGCGTTGCTGGAGACCAGCCCGCGGCGTGCGGCCCACGTGAGGAAACCTGACAAGGCAGCGCGGGCACGATCGGCAGAGAAACCGCCACGCTCGGCCTTCAGAGCGTCAAGTCGCTCGGAAATATCGGCTCGGGTGATTGCGTGGAGTGCCTTCTCATGCAGCGGCTGCCAGTGGACGCGCAGGTACCGCTCGGTTTCGCGCAGCGTGCTCGGGCGCACCTTGTCCGCCTTCGAACGCACGTAGCGGTCAATGTTCGCCCCGACGGTCTGTGCCGCCTTCGCGCGCTCGGCGAGCTTGTCCGCCTGGGGATCGTGTCCTAGCTGCGCTTTGGCGAGAAGCCTGCGTGCCTCAGTGCGGGCGCCATCGAGGTCGATCGCCTGGAGGCTGCCGATTGTGACGCGCCTCTGTTTCGTGCCGATGCGGTATTGCAGCACCCAGGTTCGTTTGCCGCCCGCGCGTAGTCTGACGCCAAATCCCGCAAGGGTGTCGTCAAAGAACAGGGCTTCCGACCGTCCTGGCGGGATCGAGAGCTTCTCGATGGCCGGCTTGGTGAGCCGCATGGCGACGTCCCCGGGAAGCGACTGGGAAGCACAGTCCTGCTTCCCAGCGATTGCTCTTGATTATTCCAGTAAGAGGGTATACAAGGATACGAGCCAAGCAGCAATGACTTTCGATCGCTGGTGATGCTTCCCGACCGGATATAGCCTCTTTTTCGTAATGATGGGGTCGGGGGTTCGAATCCCTCTTGCGGCACCATCAGCCCGTCCGAGGCAGTCCGCCGCGGTCCGGTAAGTGCCTCATCTAACAGATGAAATCGCCCGAAGCTCCGTCCGTCGCGGTCCGCCACAGACCGCGCGCATCCGGCGAAAATGGCGGGATTTTCTGGGCGGTACGAAGCCGATACCGCCAAACACGATACCGGCAATGCCCCTCACCGATAGCAGCGTCTCGGCGGCGCCCTTGAAGAGCAGGCCGTGGACGAGGACTTGTTTTGGAAGGCGATGGCGGCGAGCGGGGCCGGCAGGGTGAAGACGACGTGGTAGTAGGGGACAGGCGCAGGTCGGCCAGCTACCGGGCGTCGCGCAGATCGGCCGCTGAACCGCCGGGCTCGTGTGCGCTCAGCGTTCGGCCGGCACGCGCGCGATCACCTTGATCTCGAAGTCGAACCCGGCGAGCCAGGCGACGCCGACCGCCGTCCAGTTCGGGTAGGGGGCCTTGGGGAACACCTCGTCCTTCACCTTCATGATCGTGCCGAACTGCCTCTCCGGATCGGTGTGGAAGGTCGTCACGTCGACGATGTCGTCGAAGGTGCAGCCCCCGGCCGCGAGGGTCGCCTCGAGGTTGGCGAAGGCCCTCCGGACCTGCGCCTCGAAGTCGGGCTCGGGGGAGCCGTCGGCGCGGCTCCCCACCTGGCCGGAGACGAACAAGAGATCGCCGGAGCGGATCGCCGCCGAGTATCTGTGCGCCTCGTAGAGCGCGTGGCGGCCCTCGGGAAAGACCGCTTCGCGGTGCGGCATGGTCCTGTCCTTTCAGCCATTCTCGCCGGAGCGGCGTCCGCCGGGCGCCTGAGGCGCACATCGGTGGTGTCGCTAGTCGAGCGGCGCCAGGCTAGCCTCGATCGACTTGCGCCGCGACTCGAGGAAGGGCGGCAGCGCCAGCCGCTCGCCGAGGCTGTCGAGCGGCTCGTCCACGGCGAAGCCGGGGCCGTCGGTGGCGATCTCGAACAGGTTGCCGCCCGGCTCCCGGAAATAGAGCGAGCGGAAATAGTAGCGGTCGACCTCGCCGGAGCTCGGGACCCGGAACTGCGACAGCCGCTCGGCCCAATCGCGGATCGCCGCGACGTCCGGAGTGCGGAACGCGACGTGGTGGACCGCGCCGGCGCCCTGCCGGGCGACCGGAAGGCCCGGCTGCACCGCGACGTGCAGCTCGGCCGCCGGGCCGCCGTCGCCCATCCGATAGACGTGGACCTGGCCCTCGCCGTCGGGCGAGGCGTAGTCCCGCGCCTCGACCATGCCGAGGACGCGCGTCAGGAGGGTGTCGGTCGGCTGCTTCTGCGGCACCGAGAGGGTGATCGGCCCGAGGCCGCGGATCTGCCGCTCCGCCGGCACGCCGCTCCGCTCCCAGGGATGCGCGGTCCCGGCGCCGCCATCGTCGACGATCCGGAAGCGCTGACCCTCCGGGTCCTCGAAGTCGAGGCTTGCGCGGCCGTCGATCAGGGCGACGTCGCTTGCCGTCAGCCCCGCGTCGCGCAGGCGCGCGGCCCAGTAGGTCAGGCTATCCTCGCCCGACACGCGCAGGCCCGTGCGGCTGATCGAGCCCGTGCCGCGCCGCTCGCGGGCGACCGGCCAGTCGAAGAAGGTGAGGTCGGTGCCGGGGGTCGCCTGCCCGTCGGCATAGAACAGGTGATAGGCGCTGGTGTCGTCCTGGTTGACGGTCCTCTTCACCAGCCGCAGGCCGAGCGTGTCGGTGTAGAACCGCTTGTTCGCCGGCGCGTTCGCGGTGATCGCCGTGAGGTGGTGGACGCCGTCGAGTTGCATCGTGCCGCTCCTTCGATGTCGGGCTGCAGCCGATATCGGCGCTGGCGCCCGGTGGAGGGAGGCGCCGGCTCGCGCACGCCCCGTTCGCGTTCTTCGAACGGAGATGTCCGGCCGCGGCCGGCGGCGTTATGCTGCGCGGATGCGATGGACCATCGACGGGATCAGGACGTTCCTCGACGTGATGGACACCGGCACGGTGTCGGGCGCCGCCGCGCGGGCCGACCTGTCCAAGTCCGTCGTCAGCAAGCGCATCGCCGACCTCGAGCGCGCGCTCGGTGCGCCGCTGTTCCAGCGCCATGCGGGACGGATCACCCCGACCGAGACGGCCGAAGAGCTCGCCGCGCGGCTGCGCCCGGCACTCGTGGAAGTCACGAACGCCGTCGAGAGCGCGGCCTGGGGCATGGCCGGCCTGCGCGGCTCGCTGGCGATCACGGCGCCGATGAGCTTCGGAATCCGCCATCTCGGCCCGGTCCTTGCGGAGTTCGCGCGCCAGCATCCGGATCTGGAGATGGTGGTCGACTATGACGACCGGATCGTCGATCTGGTGCGCGGCCGGTTCGACCTCGCGCTACGGATCGGACAGTTGCCGGACTCGGGGCTCATGGTCCGCAGGCTCTGCGAGGACTCCCGCGTCATCTGCGCCAGTCCGCACTACATGGCCCGGCACAAGGCCCCGGAGACCTTAGCCGACCTTATGGAGCACGCCGCGATCGGCTACCTGAATGTCCATTCGGCCCAGGTCTGGCAGTTCGTGCAGGAAGACGGCGAGGTGATCGGCGTGCCGATGCGGGCCCGGATCACGGCCAATAATGGCGAGGCGATGCGCGACATGGCGGCCGCGGGTCTCGGGCTCGCCCTCCTGCCGCTGTTCATCGCCCATGACGCGCTGCAGAGCGGCCAGCTGGTGAGAGTGGCGCAGCACCTCGAGCTCGCGCCGGTGCCGATCTCGGTCGTCTGGCCGCCCGCGAGGCCGATGCCGATGAAGCTGCGCGCTATCGTGGACCATCTGGCGAAGGCCTTCGCGGAGCGGCCGCCATGGCAGGCGTGAGGCCGATCGACGGACCACCGACCCGTGAGTGGCCGCGGCGCCGAGATGCGGTGACGCGTGTTCTCGAATCGCGAACGCCGCATCCGCCGAACGGCGTCTGTGTGTCGGCTCGCCGCCGGGCCAAATTGGGGAGCAGGCCAAATCGGAGACGATCATGACCACGCTCTACTACGCCGTCGGCGCCTGCTCGCTCGCTCCCCACATCGCGCTGGAATGGACCGGAGCCCCCTACGAGGCGGTGAAGGTGCAATACGGCTCCAAGGAGCTCCTCGCCGTGAACCCGGCCGGCGCGGTGCCGACCCTGCGCGAGGACGACGGCTGGCTGCTGACGCAGGCCGGCGCGATCCTCGATTACCTCGCGCACAAGCATCCCGAGGCGCGGCTTTCCGGCGGCGATACGCCTCGCACGAGGGCGGAGGCGCATCGCTGGTCCGCCTTCTTCACCTCGGACGTCCATGCCGCCTTCTGGCCGATCTTCCTGCCGGATCGCTATACGACCGACACCAGCCCGGCGGCCCGGCAGGCGACGGTCGAGGCTGGGCAGAAACTCGTGGCGAAGCAGTTCGGCATCCTCGACCGGCATCTCGAAGGGCGGGAGTGGATCCTCGATGGCGGGCGTTCGGTGATCGACGCCTATGCCTTCCCGATGATCCGTTGGGCGGCTGCCAAGCTGCCAGGCGGGCTTGAGGACTTTCCCAACGTGCAGGCGCTGCACGATCGGCTGGCGGCCGATCCGGCGGTGCAGAAGGTTCTGGCGCGCGAGCAGAGCGCCTGACCCCGAAAGGCTCTCGATATGACGAGCGGCATCCATCACGTCACCTCCGTCACGGCAGACGTGCAGGCCAATGTCGACTTCTATGTCGGCTTTCTCGGCCTGAGGCTCGTGAAGCGGACCGGCGGCTATGCGGATGCCGAGCAGCTGCACCTCGTCTACGGGGATGGTCTCGGCAGCCCCGGCTCGCTGCTGACCTTCCTCGTCTGGGAGGCGGCGGGCCGGGGCCGCACCCGGCGTCGGGCAGGTCTCGGAAGTGGCGCTGGCGGTGCCGCCCGTCAGCATGGGCGACTGGCTCACGAAGGCGCTGTCGGCCGGCGTTCGCGTCGAGGGCCCGCTGCGCGAGCTCGGCGAGCCGGTGCTGCGGCTGAAGGACCCAGACGGGATGATCGTCAAGCTGGTCGGCGTCGAGATCTCGACGCCCGCTCCGCTATCGGGCGCGCCGACGCGGCTGCGCGGGGTCACGCTGCTGACCGACAAGGCGGACGCGACCGCCGGCTTCATCGCCCGCTTCGGCTACAGGAGCCAGCAGCGGACCGAGCTGACGCACCGCATGGTCTCCGACACCGACGTCGTCGACATCCGCGAGGTCTCCGGCTTCGTGCGGTCGGCGCCGGGAGCCGGCGTTCCCGACCACGTCGCCTTTCGCGCGCGCGATGCGGACGACCTGCGCTCCATGCGGCTGTCGCTCCGGGATCACGGGCCGACGGAGGTCCACGACCGAAAATACTTCCTGTCGCTCTATGCTCGGGACCCGGCCGGCATCCTGATCGAGCATGCGACCGACGCGCCCGGCATGACCGTGGACGAGACCCCCGACGCGCTCGGCACGACCCTGTTCCTGCCGCCGCACGAGGCCGACCGCGAGGAGGAGTTGAAGACGATGCTGCCGCAGTTCGCCCTTCCGGGCGAGGAGCGCGTGCCGATGCGCGACTTGCCCTTCATCCATCGCTTTCACCGGCCGGAGGACCCGGACGGCTCGACCATCGTGCTGCTGCACGGCACCGGCGGCAACGAGGCCGATCTGATGCCGATCGCCCGCCGCATCGCGCCGCGCGCTACCTTGCTCGGCGTGCGCGGCCGCTCGAC
The DNA here is from genome assembly GCA_023430145.1 of Pseudomonadota bacterium. Classification (GTDB taxonomy): domain Bacteria; phylum Pseudomonadota; class Alphaproteobacteria; order Rhizobiales; family Methylopilaceae; genus JAEZCD01. The sequence goes on along the minus strand of JAEZCD010000198.1, from coordinate 18,757 downwards.
CGAGGAGGGGATCAACCGCTGGTTCCGCCGCTTCGACGCGCTGACCTATGATCAGAGCGACATCCGCAGCGAGGCACAGGCTTTCGCGGCCTTCGTCGAGGGCGCCGTGAGCGGCTACGGTCTCGAGGCGGACAAGCTCACCTTCCTCGGCTATTCGAACGGGGCGAACTTCCTCGCGGCGGCCATGCAGCTTCACCCCGGCATCGTACGCCGCGCGGTGCTGCTGCGCAGCTTGCAGGCGCTGGAGAATCCGCCGACGGTGGATCTCGGGGGAACGGATGTGCTGATGCTCGATGGACGCGACGATCCCTTTGGCCGCAAGGCGCCGGAGCTCAAGGGCGCCCTCGAGGCCGGAGGCGCCGAGGTGGTGTCCCGCGATCTGGCCGCCGGCCATGAGCTGACCGCAGCGGATGTCACCGAGGCGGCCGAATGGCTGCGTCGAAATCTCCGTGCTCTGTCATGAACGACGTCGCTGCTCTCACGAACGGGCGCACCTTGCGGGCGCGGCTCAAGCGCGCGGAGCAAGCAAATCTGATTCTTCCCAAAGCGCGCGATCCGGTCGCCATCCTGGAACAGCAGCACGTCAGCCGTCTCGCCGACCTCGTGCCCGTACGCGTCGGACGCATGGCGCAGTCGGCTTTCGCCTACTACCGCGGCACGGCCGCGGTAATGGCAGCCGACCTCGCCGCCGGTCCGCATACCGGGATCAGGGTCGTGTGCTGCGGCGATGCCCATGTGTCGAACTTCGGGTTCTACGCCTCCCCGGAGCGCACGCTGCTGTTCGACCTCAACGACTTCGACGAGGCCGGCGTCGCGCCGTGGGAATGGGACATCAAGCGCCTTGCGGCGAGCGTGCATATCGCCGGCCGCGACATCGGCATGAGCGAGGCCGCGTGCCGGGATGCAACGCAGCGCGCCGTCGGCAGCTACCGTTCGTGCCTGCGGCATCTGATGGGCCTGAGCGCCATGGAACGCTACTATTTCCATGTGGATTCGGCCCGCGTGGAGGCGATGTTCGCCGGCGACTTGACGCGCAGGGCGGTCAAAAAGGCGCGCAGCCGCACGTCGGAGCAACTGATCGGCAAAATGACCGTTCGCGACGAGAAGAACGGCGGCGGCTTGCGCATCGTCGATCAGCCGCCGGTCACGCGCCATGTGGCGCATGCCGACCTCGAGCAACTCCATGGGCTGTTCCTGCAATATCTCGGCACGCTGCGCGAGGACACCGCCTGGCTGCTCTCGCAGTTCCGGCTGGTGGATTTCGTTCTGCGCGTCGTCGGCGTCGGCAGTGTCGGCACGAGGTGCTACGTGCTCGCCTTCGAGGGGCCGGGCGGCGAGGTGCTGTTCCTGCAGGCCAAGGAAGCTCAGGCCTCGGTGCTCTCCAGCCATGGCGGGATGCCCGCGGTCATTGCCGGCGCGCCCGGCGGCGTCGAATATTCGGAAGGCCACCGCGTAGTCGCCGGGCAACGCATCCTTCAGGCGCAGTCCGATCCCTTCATCGGCCACATCGTCGGCTGGGCCGGGGAGCAGAGCGATTGTCCTCGGGTGGACTATTACTGGCGCCAGTTCCGCGACATGAAGGGCTCGATCGATCTGGCCAGACTCGACGGTGCGCAATTGACCTCTTATGGCGAACTGTGCGGGACCCTGCTCGCCCGTGCCCACAGCCAGTCTCCCGGCGCCGTCGCAATCGCCGGCTATCTCGGTTCGGGGGCGCGGTTCGACGAGGCCATCTCGAAATGGTCGGTCGCGTATGCCGACCTGTGCGAGGCCGACTACGCCGCGCTCAGGGCCGCGATCCGGTCCGGGCGGCTTCCCGCGGAGACCGAGAGGTAATCCCGTTTCCGGTCCGGTTGCGCCGCTCGCACGCGCGCGCCCGGGCGGCCAGCCGCACGCAGTTCCGCCGAAACCACCATCAGAAGGATCGAAACCATGAAGGGGGCGGACCTGTTCGTCGCCGCGCTGGAGAACGAGGGCGTGGACCGCATCTTCGGTGTGCCGGGCGAGGAGAACCTCGACCTTCTCGAGGCGCTGCGGACCTCGAGCATCCAACTGATCCTGACGCGTCACGAGCAGGCGGCCGCCTTCATGGCGGCGACGCAAGGGCGGCTCACAGGCAGGCCCGGCGTCTGCCTCGCCACGCTCGGCCCGGGAGCGCTGAATTTCTCGACCGGCGCCGCCTATGCCCATCTCGGTGCCATGCCGATGATCCTCGTCACCGGCCAGAAGCCGGTGATGAGCGCCAAGCAGGCCCGCTTCCAGATCGTCGACATCGTCGCCTCGATGAAGCCACTGACCAAGATGACGCGCCAGATCGTCAGCGCGGCCGCGATCCCCGCGACGGTCCGGGACGCGTTTCGGGTCGCGATGGAGGAGCGGCCGGGACCGGTGCATCTGGAACTGCCGGAGGATGTCGCGGCCGACGAGGCCGAGAACGCGTCCGTTATTCCGCGCCACGCGCTCGAGCGCCCCGTCGCCCCGCCCGCCGCGCTCGACAAAGCGGCAGACATGATCCTCGCCGCCAGGCGGCCGCTCCTAATGATCGGCGCGGCCGGGAACCGGCCGTCGCTGGTCTCGGCGCTGTCGACGTTCGTGCGGCGAACGCGACTGCCGTTCTTCAACACGCAGATGGGAAAAGGCGCTGTCACCGGCGGCTCCAACCTCTACATGGGAACCGCCGCGCTTTCGGAGGGCGACTATGTCCACGAGGCCGTGGAGCGCGCCGACCTGATCGTGACGATCGGCCACGACACGGTCGAGAAGCCGCCCTTCCTGATGCCGAATGCCGGCGGCCCGAAGGTCATCCATGTCGGCTACCAATCCGCCACGGTCGAACAGGTCTACCACCCGGATATCGAGGTGATCGGCGATATAGCGGCTTCGGTCGAAGCGCTCGGCGAACGGCTCGAAGGCCGGCTGTCCCCCGACGAGGGCATGCTGGACCTGCGTCGGAGGATACTCGCCCGCATCAACGACCGCGCCGAGGAAGACCGCTTTCCGGTCACGCCGCAGCGCGTCGTTCACGATGTCCGCAAGGTCATGCCGGAAGACGGCATCGTCTGCCTCGACAACGGCATGTACAAGATCTGGTTCGCCCGCAACTATCGCACCCACGTCGCCAACACGTTGCTGCTCGACAACGCGCTCGCCACGATGGGAGCAGGCCTGCCCTCGGCCATGATGGCGGCGATGCTTCATCCCGGGCGACGCGTCATGGCGGTCTGCGGCGATGGCGGCTTCATGATGAACTCGCAGGAGATGGAAACGGCGGTGCGGCTCGGGCTGAACCTCGTCGTCGTCATCCTGAACGACAGCGCCTACGGCATGATCCGCTGGAAGCAGGCGGTGGACGGCTTCCCGGATTTCGGCATGAGCTTCGGCAATCCCGATTTCGTGCGATATGCGCACGCGTATGGCGCGAAGGGCTCCCGGGTGCGCGCGGTCGAGGATCTCGTGCCGACGCTCGAGGCGGCCTTTGCCGGAGGCGGGGTTCATCTGGTCGATGTCCCTATCGACTATTCCGAGAATTCCCGTGTGCTGGTCGAGGAGTTGCGCAACCGGGCGTCTGACGTGGAATGCGCCTGAACAGGCGTGGCTCGCACCCAGCGCAAGGAGACCGACAATGCTGAAGGTCGTGCAGGCGTTCGATCGCGCGCCGATCGCGGAGATCGAGACCGACGATGCGGCTGCGCTGGACCGCAAGCTGCAGGCCGCCGCACGCGCCTTCAAGGATCGCGACGGCTGGCTCGAGCCTCACCAGCGCATCGGGGTTCTGCGCCGGCTGGCCGCGTTGATGGAGGGCAAGCGCGACCACCTCGCCCTGCAGATCGCGCGCGAGGGCGGCAAGCCGCTGCCTGACGCCCTCATCGAGACCAGCCGCGCGATAGACGGTGTCAACAATGCCGCCGACGAGCTGCGCAACTTCGCCGGCCGCGAGATCCCGATGGGGCTGTCGGTTGCGGCCGAGAACCGCTGGGCCTTCACGACCAAGGAGCCGATCGGGGTCGTCGCGGCGATCTCGGCCTTCAATCATCCGCTGAACCTGATCGTCCATCAGGTCGCGCCGGCCATCGCGGTCGGCTGTCCGGTCATCGTCAAGCCTGCGACCTCGACGCCGCTGTCCTGCCTCGACTTCGTGGCGCTGGTCCGCGAGGCCGGCCTGCCCGAGCCGTGGTGCCAGAGCTTCGTCACGGAGGACAACCTCCTCGCCGAAAAGCTGGCGACCGACAGGCGCGTCGCCTTCCTGAGCTTCATCGGCTCGGCGAGGGTCGGCTGGTCGCTGCACGCGAAGCTCGCTCCGGGCACGCGCTCGGCACTGGAGCATGGCGGTGCCGCGCCGGCCATCGTCGACCGCAGCGCCGATCTCGGCAAGGTCGTCGAGCCGATCGTCAAGGGCGGATACTATCATGCCGGCCAGGTCTGCGTTTCGACGCAACGCATCTACGTTCACGATGACATCGCCGACGCGTTCACGCAGAGGCTCGTCGCCCGCGTCGAGAAGCTGCGCACGGCCGATCCTGTGCGAGAAGACACCGAGGTCGGGCCGCTGATCCTGCCGCGCGAGGCCGACCGGGTCGCGAAGTGGATCGAGGAGGCGGTCGCAGGCGGGGCCACCCTGGCGACCGGCAGCGAACGCCTCTCCGAGACGACCCTCCGGCCGGCGGTGCTGCTCGATCCGGCCGCCGATGCCAGAATATCCACGCAGGAGATCTTCGGCCCCGTGGTCGCGATCTATCGCTACGGCGATCTCGATGACGCCATCGCGCGAGCAAACTCCCTGCCCACCGCCTTCCAGGCCAGCGTCTTCGCACAGGACATCGACGTTGCGATGCGCGCGGCCAACCGACTGGACGCTTCCGCCGTGATGATCAACGATCCCACCGCCTTCCGGACCGACTGGATGCCCTTCGCCGGCCGCAGGGAATCCGGATACGGCACCGGGGGCATCCCCTACACGATGCGCGACATGACGCAGGAGAAGATGATCGTGATGCGCAGGAACTGACCGCCCTACCGCGGGGCGGAACGATCATGCATTCCCGTTGCCGATGACGCCCGTGTCGAGCAGTCGAGGAGGTCCGAACCGGTGAAGGTGCTGAGGGTCGCGATCACGGGATTTGGCGGCGTCGGCCGTGCCACCGCCCTTCTGCTTCTGTCGCGGCGCGACCGCTATCGCAGACTCTACGGGGCGGATGTTCGCCTCGTGGCGGTCTGCGGCTCGAAGGCCGGCCTGTCCGATCCCGAGGGCCTGGAGCCCGACCGGCTGGACGCGCTGCAGCCCGGCCTCACGGGACCGGACTTCGTGGCGGCGAGCGGTGCCGCGGTGCTCATCGAGGCCGGCCCCAGCGACTATCGCACGGGCGGACCGGGCCTCGCCTATCTCCGCCGGGCGCTGTCCGACGGACTAGACGCCATCGTGATCTCGAAGGGCGCGCTCGTCCACAGCGGCCGCGAGCTGCGCGACCTTGCCGAGAGCTCGGGAGCGATGCTGCGGATCAGCGGCGCGGCCGCCGCCGCTCTGCCGACGATCGATCTCATTGAGCACAGCCTTCTCGGCTGCACGGTGCTGCAGGTCGAGGGCATCCTCAACGCCACCACCAATTATCTCCTCGATGCCATGATGACGCGCGGGGTCGGGTTCGAGGAGGCGTTGCGCGAAGCCCAGGCGGGCGGGTTCGCGGAGGCCGATCCGCGCAATGACACCGAAGGCTGGGACACCGCCGCCAAACTTCTGATCCTCGCCAATTTCGGCCTCGGCCTCGATCTCGCGATGGACGATCTCGCCGTCTCCGGGATCCAGGCCACGACGCGAGAGCACGTCGCGGGCTGGCAGCGCGAGCGGCTCGTTCCCAAGCTCGTCGGCGGCCTTGTCCGCGCAAACGGCACGGTGCGCGGCGAAGTCGGCATCCGGACATACCCGCCGGACGATCCGCTCGCGCTGGTCGCCGGCAAGAACAAGGCGATCCGCATCACCACCGATGGCATGGGCGAGACGATCGCGATCGGGTCCGGAACGGAACCGCTGGCGACCGCCGCCTCGGCGCTGAAGGATCTGGAGCACATCCTGATCGCGCGTTGCGCCGATCTCTCGCGCAAGAGGACCGCCCGATGACGCATCGCACCGTGCAGGCCTTTCGCCATGTCGGCTTCGAGGACCTCGGAAGCTTCGAGGCGCCGCTGCGCGCCGCCGGCTACGAGATCGAGTATGTCGAAATGGCCGAGTGCGATCCGGCGTCGCTCGACCCGCTCGCCCCCGATCTTCTGCTGGTGCTGGGCGGCCCGATCGGCGTCTACGACGGCGAGGCCTATCCGGTGGTCTTCGCCGAGCGGCGCTTGCTGGAGGCGCGCCTTAGGGCCGGCCGCCCGACGCTCGGCATTTGCCTCGGCGCACAGCTGATGGCTGCGGCTCTCGGCGCGCGGGTCTATCCGGCATCATCCAAGGAGATCGGCTGGTCGGCACTCGAGCTGACACCGGCCGGCCGGAATCATCCGCTCGCCGCATTGGAAAACGTTCCGGTCCTCCACTGGCACGGCGACACGTTCGATCTGCCGGATGGCTGCGATCTTCTTGCCTCCACGCCGCTCTGCCGCAATCAGGCGTTCGCGCAGGGATCCGGCATTCTCGGTATCCAGTTCCACCCTGAAGCACTGGCCTCGAAGTTCGAGTACTGGCTGATCGGGCACGCCAACGAGCTCGCTACGGCCGGCATCGACCCGACGACGCTCCGCGAGGACGCGCGGCGGTATGCGAAAGACCTCGAGAAGGCCGGTGCCGCGATGCTCCGGGACTGGCTGGCGGGTCTCGAGCGATGAGCAAGGGCGCCCGCACGACGTCGAAAACCTCGACACGCGGAGTCCTGGCGGTCGGCGCTCGTGAAGCCGCTTCGAGGGCAGATCTCCTTTCATCGCCGTAAGATCTCTGACCGACGCACCACGTCCTGCCACTCTGGACAACAATCCGTCAGCGCCTCCGCGAACGGGCAGAGCGGAATGATCGCGAGGCCCTCGCGGCGGACATCCTCGATCGCCGCTCGCACCAATCGCCCGCCGAGTTTGCGGCCACGCAAGGCCGCTGGAACGCGGTCAATGATCATCAGCCCATCGCCGGCCCGGCTGTAGGTCATCTCGGCTTCAACGCCCTCAATGGCCAGCCGCTAGCGTCCCTTCGATGCGCCATCCTCCCCTTCGCCCCTTACTCGGTGGACGGAGGAGGGGCCTTCCGCTGCACGGGGTCCGAGGGGCGCACCTGACCCGGCCGCCCCTGCGCGCACTCCAGGAGATCGCGGTCCCATTTTCCGAGGTCGGCCGCCGCGTCGTAGGTGGACACCAGAAACGCCATCAATGCCCCGTCGGGATCAGCCGCAGACTGCACAGCCTCATAGGGCAGAACGAACTCCGAAAGGCCCTCGTGCCAGCCCGCAGCGTCGGGCTCGACCGGTGCAGAGCTGAAGCCGTTCGGCGCCGGATAGGCGTAGGCGTAGAAGGCCGGATAGTCGATGCCGCCCCCGCCCGGCCAGAAGCCCGCCGATGAAACCTCGCGGTCGTAAGCCTCCTGCGCCACGTCGTCCGGCAAAGCGGGAATGCCGCCGGGATGGAGCGGCGCGCGCCGTCCCGAAAAGCGCGTGACTGCCAGGTCGAAGCTTCCCCAAAACAGATGAACGGGACTGGATTTGCCGAGGAACGAGGTGCGGAACCGATTGAACACCCTGTCGACCGCCACGAGCGCCTGGTGAAAGCGTTGAACCGCATCGCGGTCGTAGGGCCGGTCGCGATGATCTTCCGCGAAGGGTACGGGGTTGGGTACTTCGTTCGGTTGTCCGTTGAAGCTAGGGGTACCGCCGAGATCCGAAACCAGCTCGACGAACCTGGCGTGGAAGGCTGCAACCGTCATCGGTCCGAGCGGGAATGACGCCTTGCGGCCTTCGCCGTTCCTGCCAACGACCTCGTGCTTCCGAAAATCGAACAGGATCTCGATGCCCGCGCCGTCGGGTATCGGCGAGGATGCCAGTCCGTTCGGCGTGACATAGAAGGTCGCGTGCCACGAATGGTTCAGCCACGGCGTATGCGCCAGCCGGTACTTGCCTGCAACCTGCAGGTAGAGATGTAGAGCTGAACACGTCTCTCGCCAGCCGGGGTAGTCAAGTTCAGGCCACTTTTTGGTCATTGCGCCTACTCCATACGGCATCGGCTCCGTAAGACGGCCGCTCGTGCGATCAGGGTCGCTAGAGCGGGCCCGGCCCATCGGCGTCAGTCAGTCCGGAAGTGGAATGTATTCGTCCCGGTCGTCGATTGGTAAATCGAAGCGCCCCTTGCCCCAATCCCCGGCGCGCCATTCTGCCTTGGCTTGCTCGATGCGCTCCTCGGACGAGGCGACGAAGTTCCACCAGATGTAACGCGGCCCACTGAGCGTGGCGCCGCCGAGGATCATCAGCCGCGTCCCTTGGTCGCCGGCCGCGACCGTGATCCTGTCGCCGGGACGGAAGACCATCATCCGACCAGCCTCGAAATCCTGGCCGGCGATCGAGATCGAGCCTTCGACGATGTAGATGCCCCGGTCCTCGTGATCGTCCGGCATCGGCAGCCGGCCACCGGGTTCGAGCCGCACGTCGGCGTAGAACGTCTCGGTGAACATCGTCGCCGGCGCGACCTTGCCATATGCGTTGCCCAGGATCAGCCGAACCGAGACGCCGCGATCCTCGAGCACGGGCAGCGTTTCCTCGCCGTAATGGTCGAAGGTGGGCGCCACATCCTCATGCGTGTCGGGCAGGGCGAGCCAGGTCTGGATCCCGAACAGGCTGTTCGGACCGCTCCGGGCGGCCGCGGAGGTGCGCTCCGAGTGGGTGACGCCACGCCCGGCGACCATCCAGTTCAGCGCACCGGGACGGATGATCTGATCGGCCCCGGTGCTGTCACGGTGATGGAAATCGCCGCGAAAGAGATAGGTGACGGTGCCGAGGCCGATATGCGGGTGCGGCCGAACGTCAACCCCCTGTCCGGTCAGCAATTCGGCCGGCCCGGCCTGATCGAAGAAGATGAACGGCCCCACCATCTGCCTCTTCGGCGCCGGCAAGGCGCGCCGAACCTCGAAACCGCCGAGGTCGCGGGAGCGCGGGACGATGAGAGTTTCGATCGCGTCCAGCCCGACCGCATCGGGACAGCCCGGCTCCAGTGTTGGGTTCCAACTCATTGCGCGTTTATCCTCTGCTGGGACAAGCCCCGGCAACCTCGCACGCCCGGCCGATCGAGCCGCTGCTCGACTCCGTCACCCGTTCGCACTCATCCCTCCGCCCTACGCCATGTCGCCGACCGTCTTTGTCCGCAGCGCGGCAGCGGCTGCAGCGCTGTCTGGGGCGCGGCGCGACGAGGTCGGAACGCACGCCAGGCGATCGAAGACACGTGATCGCAGCGTCGATCGATCCTACCGAAATGCCGCGACAATGCGGTGCGGGAGCTGCTGCGCAGGTGCCGATATTGCGCTTCCTCGCGGCGCCCGGAGACTGGCGCCACCCACTCGGGCTCCGAACGGGATTCCAATCTCCCAAGAGTCGCGGCAGTCCGCCTCGGTGAGAGGCAGAGCATCGCATGACGCCGTGGCCAGGCCAGCGCACGCGAACGCGCCCACAGGACGATGCCGCGCAGCGCGTCGTCCGCAAGATCGGCAACTGGACCGCAGCTTCCGCGCCGCACTTCCCTGGAGCGCTCGCTAGGGTCGTTGGGCGGGAACCGCCGAGCGGACCCGTTCGGAACGGAACGCACGTGGAAGAGGACGGCACCGCCGCAGCGTCGACATCGCTCGTGCGACGCGCGCCATCCCGATCCCGCGGTTCCCAAGAGTTTGCTCGAGCGCAACCGGAAGGAACTCTGTCATGACCACAATCACTACATCCGACGGTACCACCCTCTTCTACAAAGACTGGGGCCGGAAAGACGCGCAGCCCGTGATGTTCCACCATGGCTGGCCGCTGAGCGCCGATGACTGGGACAGCCAGATGCTGTTCTTCCTGTCCGAAGGATATCGCGTGATCGCCCATGACCGGCGCGGCCATGGCCGGTCGGATCAGACCGATACGGGCAACGACATGGACACCTACGCCGCAGACGTCGCGGCGATCGCGAAGGCGCTGGACCTTCAGGATGTCATCCATATCGGCCATTCGACCGGCGGGGGCGAGGTCGCTCGCTATGTGGCCCGGGCCGAGCGCGGCCGCGTCGCCAAGGCTGTGCTGATCGGGGCCGTGCCGCCCGTGATGGTCAAGTCCGCCAAGAACCCGGACGGCATCCCGATGGACGTGTTCGACGGCTTCCGCGCGGCGCTGTCCCGGAACCGCGCGGAGTTCTACAAGGGCATCCCGAGCGGCCCGTTCTATGGCTTCAACCGCGCCGGCGCCGAAGTGAGCCAGGGCCTGATCGACAATTGGTGGCGCCAGGGCATGGCTGGCGGCGCGAAGGCACACTACGACTGCATCGAGGCGTTCTCCGAGACCGACTTCACCGAGGATCTGGACGCGATCAACGTTCCAATCCTGTTCATGCACGGCGAGGACGACCAGATCGTGCCGATCGAGAACTCGGCACAAAAGGCGGTCAGGCTGGTACGAGACGGAACGCTGAAGACCTATCCGGGTCTTTCGCACGGCCTGTTCGCCACGCACCCTGCCGTGGTCAACCCCGACCTACTGGCCTTCGCCCGCGCCTGACCGGCCGAGCCGGGTTGAGGGGAGTGAGATCATGACCGACACCATGAAGGCGATCGTCCTCGAACGGTTCGGCGGCTACGACGCGTTCGCGCTGCGCGATGCTCCGGTGCCGGCCCTCGGACCGCGACAGGTCCGGGTGCGCGTCCACGCGACCGCGATCAATCCCCTGGACTATCAGATCCGGCGTGGCGATTATGTCGATCACGTGCCGCTCCCCGCCATAATCGGTCACGACGTATCCGGCGTCGTGGAAGAGAAGGGACTGGACGTGCACGACTTCGAAATCGGCGACGAGGTATACTACACGCCCAAGATCTTCGGTGGCCCCGGCTCCTATGCGGAGCAGCATATTGCCGATGCCGATCTCGTCGCTCGCAAGCCGCGCAACATCACCCACCTCGAGGCCGCCAGCCTGACTCTGGTTGGAGGCACGGTCTGGGAAGCTTTGGTGACCCGCGCCCAGCTTGCCGTTCATGAAACGATCTTGATCCACGGTGGCGCCGGCGGTGTGGGCACCGTGGCGATCCAGCTCGCCAAGGCGATGGGCGCGCGGGTCATCACGACGGCGCGCTCGAGCAATCATGACTTCGTGCGCTCGCTCGGCGCGGACGAGGTGATCGACTACACCTCCGAGGACTATGTCTCGGCCGTGGCGGACCTGACGCATGGGAAGGGGGTGAACGTCGTGTTCGACACCATCGGCGGCGACACCCTGACGAGGAGCCCGCTCACCCTCGCGGATGGCGGGCGGGTGGTCAGCATCGTCGACATCGCGCAGCCGCAGAACCTGATCGAGGCGTGGGGCAAGAACGCCGCCTACCATTTCGTGTTCACCCGGCAGAACCGCGGCAAGCTCGACGCGGTGACGACCCTCGTCGAACGCGGCCTGATCAAGCCGGTGATCGGCGCCGTGCTGCCTCTGGCTCGGGTCGGCGAGGCGCATGAGCTGCTCGAGAACGGCGGATCGCGTGGGCTTCGCGGCAAGGTGGCGATAGACGTCGTGGGCCGGACTGTGGCGCTTCCGACGCCACAGTAGAGCCATCGGCGGGGCGGCGGCAGAAGCTACTGCATCACGATCGGGCGCGCCGGGCCGCGAACCGCCCGCCGATAGTCGGTCGGGCTCATGCGCTGATGCTTGAGGAAGACGCGGGCGAGGACCTGGTTCGACGAGTACCCGACCTCGAGAGCGATCTGCGTGACCGGAAGGTCCGTATGCTCGAGCATGTCACGAGCCTTCTCGACTCTCAGCCGTGTCAGGTAGACCCGCGGCGGCACGCCGACGCTCTGCTTGAACATACGGGCGAAATGAAACGGTGAGAGCTGCGCCTCGGCTGCGAGCTCGTCGAGGCTGATGTCTTCCGAGAGCCGCGCTCGCATCAGCTCCAGGCAGCGCCGTTCCGCCCAAGGCGCGAGGCCGCCCCTCGTCGGTGCGAACGGCGTCCCTCCGAAGCGGCAAAGCTCCGCGAGGATCTCGCAGCCTGCGGCCCGCGCCAGCAAACGCGACGGCGCGCCCTCGACCTCACAGATGGCCCACAGGTTCCGGAGCGCCGATCGGATCGCCGGTGAGTCGAACACCCGGCCGTAAATCCTGGACGTATCGAACGAGAACCGGCCGTCGGCGGCCTCGTCGAGCACGCCCTGCCATTGCGCCAACGGAAACGCCAGGCTGCGAAGCCGATGGTTGGCGTCATTGATCACCGTGGTCGCGAAGTTCGGCGCGGCGACGGCGAGAGTGCCTTTCGCGGTCGTCATATCGAAGCGACCTCCTCCCAGGTCCGCCCGGACACGACGGCAGCCGAGCATGTCCTCCATCAGCACGATGTCCGGCAGGGCCGGGCGGGACATGTCCCCGGCTGGTCGATGGACCTCGAGAAGGTCGAGGATCCCGCCCGGCGATTTCATCGAGCGGACGAAGGACGCATGTCGGCCTTCGCTGTGCCACTGGGCGAACGACGAATAGGCAGGCACGCTCATTGCTGTGTCTCCTATTGAAGCGGCTGTCGTCGCCGCGATCCGCGCGCGGCCCGACGGGCCGCCACCCGAGCGCGCCAGCTCATCCGGCCCCTGTGATCGCCCGCACAATACTTGACGGGGAACGAGGCGGGCACACGATCTCGCGACCCGTCGGCGCGTCATCGGCCGTCGCTCCGCGAGCTCGAACATAGTGATCGACCGGCGCCGATGTCAGCCGCCCCGATTCGTTCGCCGCAAGATCGGCACCTCCGCGGCAGCTTCTGCGCCGCTCCTCGCACGGACGCTCGCTAGAGATCGGTGACTTAGCGCCTGCTTCTCGGCCACCGCATCTGTTCGCTGTGCGGTTGCTGCGATCCGCCGATCCCGTGAGCCATGATCACTTCCATCGACCCTCCCATGTCCGAGCCCGTATTCGACGCCCTGAAGCGGGCGGACGCCTATCCGGTCGGGATCGTCTTCGATGTCGTGTTCGAGGCGTTCACGGCCCGGCTGACGACGCTGCCGGACGAGCACATCTGCTTCCACATCGCCGACGGCCCCTATGCCCATACGGAGACCGCGAAGATCGCGGTGAGCCAGATCCGCACCGGCGTTTTCGCCGTGAGCTGGGTCGAAGCCAGCGGCGCCACGGTCGTGCATGTCGAGGATTTCGAGCGCGGCGTCGTCCACTCGTACGCCACGCTGCCCGACGGCTCGTTTCTGCGCATGCAGGGGCCGATCCGTCTCATTTCGAAGGAGGCAGGCCGATGACCACGGCCGCAGAGCGCAACAAGGCGCTGGTCCTGGAGGCCATGACCGCCTTGTTCCAGAGGCGCGACCCGCTCGCCGTCGAGCGGCTCTATGCGCCGGACTATATCCAGCACAGCCCCGAGATCCCGCAGGGACGCGATGCGCTGGCCGAACTCGTGGCGCAGCTTCCCGCAACGGTCTTCTACGAGCCCGGGCTGATCATCGCCGAGGGCGACTTCGTCGCCATCCATGGCCGGATCCGCGGCTGGGCGCCGAGCACGAAGGTCGTCGTCGACATCTTCCGCATCGAGAACGGGCGTCTCGCCGAGCACTGGGACGTCCTCCAGGACGAGGCGCCGACAGGGACGTCCAGATCCGGCCTGGCCATGTTCGCTCCGGACGAGGGCGAGCGGCAACGGTCACGCGGATCGGACGAGCCGCTTGAGGCCGTGGACTATGACCGCCTGATGAGGGCGAACCTGTCGAACGTCTTCAGCGAGCGTGACGAGGAACGGCGCCGTCGCGCGATCCGCGAGCTTTATGCCGAAGACGCGGTGCTGCACGAGCCGCACATGTCCGTCCGCGGTCACGCAGCGATCTCCGAGGCCGTCGGCCGGCTCCTCGCGCAGCTGCCGAACGATCTCAGGTTCACAGCCGATCGGCCGGCGATCGGCCACAATGGCGTCGCGCGCCTCAATTGGCGCTCCGGGCCGGACTCGGACCCCGATGCCGTCACCGGCACGGACGTCGCGCGGTTCGCGGGCGGGCGCATCGTCTCGCTGCACGTGTTTCTCGATCCCCCCGACCCATCAGCCGAGCTGTTCTGAAGGAGACTGCCATGGCCAAGACGGGCCTCGACGCCCTGCTGCGTCCGGAAGACAGCATCGTCGTGCTGATCGACCACCAGCCGTTCCAGTTCGCCAACTTGCACAGCCACGAGCCGACGATGATCGCCAACAACGTCATCGGCCTCGCCAAGGCGGCGAAGGTCTTCGGCGTGCCGACGATCCTGACGACCGTGCTCGAAGAGCGCGGCGGCTATCTGATCAAGGGCTTGCAGGATGTCTACCCGGATCAGAAGCCGATCGACCGCACCTTGATCAACACATGGCAGGACGCGCGCGTCGTCGACGAGGTGAGGAAGAGCGGCCGCAAGCAGCTCATTCTCGCCGCCCTGTGGACGGAGGTCTGCCTCGCGATGCCCACGCTGCACGCTCTGGCGGACGGCTACGACGTCTTCATCGTCACCGACGCCTCCGGCGGCGTGTCCGCCGAGGCGCACGACATGGCGGTGCGGCGCATGACGGCTGCAGGCGCCGTGCCCATCACCTGGCTCGCCGTCACCTCCGAATGGCAGCGCGACTGGGCGCGCGAAGAGACCATCCCCGCTCTTGCGGCCGTGCAGCTCGAACATGCCGGCGCCACCGGCATCGCGTTCGCCTGGGAGATGCAGCTGCTGGCCGGCAGTTCACGCGCCGGCGGTTGACGAACGAGACCGCGAGATCGATGCGTCCTCGTCAGTTTCTGTACCGCTACGCGCACAGCCGTTCGATACGAAGCACTCAATCGATACGCCCCGCGACAGGCGCGCAAACGAATCGCCGAGCCTCAGGAGAGCGGACATGAACAAGCCCGAACTTCTCACGCCCGAGAACTGTCAGGTCATCTTCATCGATCATCAGCCGCAGATGGCCTTCGGCGTGCAATCGATCGACCGGCAGGTGCTGAAGAACAACACCGTCGCGCTGGCCAAGGCCGCGAAGGTGTTCGGCATCCCGGTGACGATCACCACTGTCGAGACGGAGAGCTTTTCCGGCCATACCTATCCGGAATTGCTCGCCGTCCTCCCCGATCATCCGCTGCTCGAGCGCACGTCGATGAACTCCTGGGACGACCGGAAGGTGCGCGATGCGCTCGCGCAGAACGGACAGAGGAAGGTAATCGTCTCCGGCCTCTGGACCGAGGTCTGCAACAACACCTTCGCCTTCTCGGCGATGAGCGAGGGCGGCTACGAGATCTACATGGTCGCCGACGCCTCCGGCGGAACGACGAAGGAGGCACACGATTACTCGATGCAGCGGATGATCCAGGCGGGCGTCGTCCCGGTCACCTGGCAGCAGGTCCTGCTCGAATGGCAGCGCGACTGGGCGCGCCGCGACACCTATGCCGGCGTCATGGACATCGTGCGCGAGCATTCCGGCGCCTACGGCATGGGCGTCGACTACGCATACACCATGGTCCACGGGGCGGCGGAGCGCGTGCAGCACGGCGCCCGGCTCGATCCCGTGGCGGCCGGATCGACGGAGGCCGCCGCCGAGTAGCCGTCCGATGCGCCGGCGCCGACGGCCCGATCTCCCCCGGCCGTCCAACCCCGTCCCGGCGCATTGGCGGGCCTGCCGCGCCCAGCAGGCCCGCCGCCCCCCGTTCTGGAGGACCGGGCAGCGAGCACAGCGATGACGCGAGACATGCGCGAGACCCGATGGAACTCCCTGGCGGGCGCCGCGAGCGTCACCCGCCGGCAGGTGACGACGTCCGGCGCCGCGCTCGGCGCGCTCGCCCTTTTCGCGCCCGGCTGCGCGCGCGCGCAGTCCGACGAGGAGGACGGCATGGCCGACACGATCATCGTCAATGCGCGCGTGACGACGCTCGACCGCACCAATCCGGAAGGCGAGGCGCTGGCCGTCAAGAACGGGCTGGTCCAGGCCGTGGGATCGCGCGACGCGATCATGCGGCGCGCCGATCGCACGACCCGCGTGATCGACGCGGGCGGCCGGCGTGTGATCCCCGGCCTCAACGACAGCCATACCCATCTCATCCGCGGCGGCCTCAACTACAACATGGAGCTGCGGTGGAAGGGCGTGCCCTCGGTCGCCGACGCGCTCGGCATGCTGAGAAGCCAGGCGGAGCGCACCCCGGCGCCACAATGGGTCCGTGTGGTCGGCGGCTGGTCGGAGTTCCAGTTCGCCGAACGGCGAATGCCGACGCTCGACGAGATCAACGCCGCCGCGCCCGACACGCCGGTCTTCATCCTGCACCTCTACGCCCGCGCGCTCCTCAATCGCGCCGCGCTCGATGTGCTCGGGATCACCAGGGACACGCCCGATCCACCCGGCGGCGTGATCGAGAAGGACGCGCGCGGCAATCCGACCGGCATGCTGATCGCCAAGCCATCGGCGCTGATCCTCTACTCGACGCTGGCGCAGGGGCCGAAGCTGCCGGTCGAGGACCAGATCAGCTCTACCCGCCACTTCATGCGCGAGCTCAACCGCCTCGGCATCACCAGCGTCATCGACGCGGGCGGCGGCGGACAGATCTATCCGGAGGACTATCAGGTCATCCAGCGCCTGCACGACGCGGACCAGCTGACCGTGCGGATCGCCTACAACCTCTTCGCGCAGAAGGCCGGCGAGGAATTGTCGGACTACGAGCGCTGGATGGAGATGACCGAGCCCGCCGCGGGCTCGGCCTTCTTCCGCATGAACGGCGCGGGCGAGAACCTGACCTGGTCGGCGGCGGACTTCGAGAACTTCCTCGAGCCGCGGCCCGACCTCGCGCCGACGATGGAGCGCGACCTCGAGAAGATCGTCGAGCTGCTCGCGACCAACGAATGGCCGTTCCGCATCCATGCGACCTATGACGCGTCGATCGACCGTTTCCTGACCGTGTTCGAGCGCGTCAACCAGAGGCAGCCCTTCAAGACCCGCTTCATCATCGACCACGCCGAGACGATCTCGGAGCGCAATATCGAGCGGGTGAAGGCGCTCGGCGGCGGCATCGCCACGCAGCACCGCATGGCCTTCCAGGGCGAGTATTTCGTCGACCGCTACGGCGCCGAAGCGGCGCGGCTGACGCCGCCGATCGCCAAGATGCTGGAGACGGACGTGCCCGTCGGCGCCGGCACCGACGCGACGCGCGTCGCCTCCTACGATCCCTGGGTCAGCCTCTATTGGCTGACGACCGGCAAGACGCTGGGCGGCATGCCGCTCTATGGCGAGGATAACGTCCTCGACCGGGAGACCGCGCTCGGGCTCTGGACGCGAGGATCCGCCTGGTTCTCGGGCGAGCAGGACGTCAAGGGCACGCTCGCCCCCGGGCAGTATGCGGATCTCGCGATCCTCTCGGCCGACCTGATCTCCGTCCCCCCGGAGGAGATCCGGCGCATCAACGCCTTGATGACGATGGTCGGCGGCAAGGTGGTCCATGGCGAGGGCGATTTCGCCGATCTGGCGCCGCCGCTGCCGCCGGCGAGCCCGTCCTGGACACCGATCGGGGCGTTCGCGAGCCCGGGCATGCGGTCGGCGTCGGTGCAGCCCTCCGTCCGGCACGCGCGCAGCTGCCATGACGGGTGCGCCAGCGCCTGCGGCATCCACGGCCACGACCACCGAATCGCCTGGGCCAACCCGATCCCGGTGCGCGACCTCAGGTCCTTCTGGGGCGCCCTCGGCTGCTCCTGCTTTGCAGGATGAGGCGCCCATGACAGTCGCTTCGCCTGCCCCCATGAGCCACCCGCCGACATCGTCGGCGGGATCGGCCTGGTCCCCGTTCCGCCACCGCGCCTTCGCGCTGCTGTGGGTGGCGACGCTGATCTCCAACATCGGCACCTGGATGCACGATGTCGGCGCGGGCTGGCTGATGACGACGCTCGACCCGTCGCCGGCGATCGTCGCGCTGGTGCAGGCGGCGACGACCGCGCCGATCTTCCTCTTCGCCCTGTTCGCCGGCGCGCTGGCCGACCGGGTCGACCGGCGGCGCTTCCTGCTCCTCGTCAATCTCGTCCTCACCGGCATCACCGCCGCGATGGCGGCGCTGACCGCGACCGGGGCGATGACGGCGGCGCTGGTCCTCGCCTTCACGTTCGCGATCGGAACCGGGGCCGCGCTGGTGGCCCCGGCCTGGCAAGCGGTGGTGCCGAGCCTCGTGCCGCGCGAGAGCCTGCAGCCCGCGATCGCGCTCAACTCGATGGGCATCAACATCGCGCGCGCCATCGGCCCGGCGCTCGCCGGGGTGCTGATCTCGGCCGTGGCGCTGTCGGCCCCGTTCGTCGTCAACGCCGCGAGCTATCTCGTCATCATCGCCGCGCTCGTGATGTGGAAGCCGGCGGCCGGTCCGGCCAGGACCCTGCCGCCGGAGCCGCTGCTCGGCGCGATGGCGACCGGGCTGCGGCATGCCGGCCGCAACGGCGCGCTCAGGGCGACCTTGCTGCGCTCGTTCGGCTTCTTCACCTTCGCGAGCGCCTATTGGGCGCTGTTGCCGCTCGTCGCGCGCGGGCTCGAGGGCGGTGGCGCCGAAATCTACGGCGCGCTGCTCGCCGCAATCGGCGGCGGGGCCGTGGCGGGCGCGTTCGCGCTGCCGTCGAT
>JAEZCD010000177.1 GCA_023430145.1 Pseudomonadota bacterium | reverse complement strand
CTGTTCGCAGACCGGCCAAGCCCCTCCACCATGCTTCGCATGGTCCCCCTCCCCATCGCTTCGCGACAGGGAGGATTTTTACATCGGCGGCTCTGTCCCCTCGAGGCCGCGCGTGTCCGGCCGGAACTTGTCGTGGCGCGGGAGATCGTCCGCGGTTTCGAACCACGCGATCTTGCTTGCGACGAAGATGTGGAAGCCCGGCGCCACCGCGTCGGGATCGTCGAGGGTGGCCACGCTGAAATCCACCGTCTCCGGCTGGTGGTCGACCTCCATCAGGAACGGCGTTCCGCATTCGCCGCAGAATTTGCGGTGGCCGAAGCTCGACGAGGCGAAGCTCTTCACCTTGTCGGCGCCCGTCGTCCAGACGAGGTGCCCGGCCGGGACGCTGGCGAATACCATAGCCGGTGATCCGGAATTGAGCTGGCAGGTCCGGCAATGGCACCAGCCGGCGTCAAACGGCGCGCTTTCGAGCCGGTAGCGGACCGCGCCGCACGCGCAGCCGCCCTCGAATGTCCTGTCCATTCGTACCTGCTAGGCCCCGGCGAAGCTGAACTCAATCTTGCGGGCATGGACCTTCCCGCCGAGCGCCACTATGTCGGGGCCCGCAATGGAATTCCTGCTCGTCCTTTCCGCGCTCATGAGCGCGCTGACCGGTGCTTTCGGTCCGCGCGCGACCGAGGCGCGGCTGGCCCAGGCCGAGGCGCAGATGGTCGCGGTCGCCGAGGCGGCAATTCCCGCCCGGATCGCGGCGCCCCGGCCGCAGCAGGCGCTGCCGTCGATCGTCGCGCTGAGCCGTGACGTTCCGGCGATCAAGGCCGCCCCGGCGCTGTTAGCGCCACTCGCTTTCGTCCGACTGATCGAGTGACCCGGCGCGGCCTGACGCCGCCGCCTCATTCTCATTCGCGCACCGGCCGAGCGCCGGTCGCCCTTCGTATTCAAGATCAGGATTCGCACCGATGTTCGCTGGTTTCGCCAAGTCCATTTTCGGGTCGTCCAACGACCGCTACGTCCGCTCCCTCCAGAAGATCGTCAACCAGATCAACGGCCTGGAGCCGACCATCTCGGCCATGAGCGACGAGGAGCTCCAGGGCCAGACGGCGCGCTTCCGCGAGCGGCTCGCCGGTGGCGAGGACCTCGACAAGCTTCTCCCGGAGGCCTTCGCCACCGTCCGCGAGGCGGCCAGGCGCGTGCTCGGCCAGCGTCACTATGACGTGCAGATGATCGGCGGAATCGTGCTTCATCGCGGCGAGATCGCCGAGATGCGGACCGGCGAGGGCAAGACTCTGGTCGCGACTCTCGCCACCTATCTCAACGCGCTTCCCGGCAAGGGCGTCCACGTCATCACCGTGAACGACTATCTCGCCCGGCGCGACGCCGAGTGGATGGGCCAGGTCTATCGCTTCCTCGGGCTGACCGTCGGCGTGATCGTCCCCAATCTCACCGATCAGCAGCGCCGCGACGCCTATCACGCCGACATCACCTACGGCACGAACAACGAGTTCGGCTTCGATTACCTTCGCGACAACATGAAGTACGACCGCGCGTCGATGGTGCAGCGGCCGTTCAACCACGCCATCGTCGACGAGGTCGACTCGATCCTGATCGACGAGGCGCGCACGCCGCTGATCATCTCCGGCCCGACCGAGGACAAGTCCGACCTCTACATCGCGCTCGACGCGATCGTGACGGAGCTGGTCGCCGAGGATTACGAGTTCGACGAGAAGACCAAGAACGTCACCCTGACCGAGGAGGGCACCGAGCGGGTCGAGCGGGTGCTGGAGGCGGAAGGCCTGCTGACCGGCTCCAACCTCTACGATTTCGAGAACACGCAGGTGGTCCACCACCTCAACCAGGCGCTTCGCGCCAACGTCGCCTACAAGCGCGACATCGATTACATCGTGAAGGACGGCAAGGTCGTCATCATCGACCCGTTCACCGGGCGAATGATGCAGGGCCGCCGCTGGTCCGACGGCCTCCACCAGGCGGTCGAGGCCAAGGAGAAGGTCAATATCGAGCCCGAGAACCAGACTCTCGCCTCGATCACCTTCCAGAATTATTTCCGGATGTACCCGAAGCTGTCGGGCATGACCGGCACCGCCGCGACGGAGGCGGCGGAATTCTACGACATCTACAAGATGAACGTCGTCACCATCCCGACCAACCTGCCGGTCCAGCGCAGGGACGACGTCGATGAATTCTACAAGGACCAGAACGACAAGTTCGCGGCCATCACCAAGGCGGTGAAGGAGGCGATGGAGCGCGGCCAGCCGGTGCTGGTCGGCACCGTGTCGATCGAGAAGTCGGAACTGCTGTCCGACTTCTTCACCAAGGCCGGGATCAAGCACGAGGTGCTGAACGCGCTCCAGCACGAGCGCGAGGCCCACATCGTCGCCCAGGCCGGCCGCTTCGGAATGGTCACGATCGCCACCAACATGGCCGGCCGCGGCACCGACATCCAGCTCGGCGGCAACGTCGAGTTCCGGGTCGAGGACGAACTGAAGGACATGCCGGAAGGGCCGGAGCGCGAGGCCGCCGTGGCGCGGATCAAGCGCGAGGTCGAAGAGGAGCGGGAGCGCGTGCGCGCCGCCGGCGGCCTGTTCGTGCTCGCCACCGAGCGCCACGAGAGCCGGCGGATCGACAACCAGCTGCGCGGCCGCTCGGGCCGCCAGGGCGACCCCGGCCTCAGCCGCTTCTACCTGTCATTGGACGACGACCTGCTGCGCATCTTCGGCCCGCAGACCATGTTCTCGAAGATGGTCCGCTCCAACCTCGAGGAAGGCGAGGCGATCGTCTCCAAGTGGATCGCCAAGGCGATCGAGACCGCCCAGAAGAAGGTCGAGGCGCGCAACTACGACATCCGCAAGCAGGTCGTCGAATATGACGACGTCATGAACGACCAGCGCAAGGTGATCTACGAGCAGCGCGCCGACATCATGGACGCGGAGACGGTGGGCGAGGTCGTCGCCGACATGCGCGCCGAGACGGTGAACGCGATCGTCGGCGAGGCGATTCCGCCCAATTCCTATCCCGAGCAGTGGGACATCGAGCGGCTGAAGGAGCGCACCGAGCGCGTCTTCGGCCTGCAGCCACCGTTCGAGGACTGGGTGAAGGAGGAAGAGGTCGAGCCCGAGATGTTCGTCGAGCGGCTGCAGGCGCTGGTCGACAAGCAGATGGAGGAGAAGCTCGCCGACGTCATGCCGGAGGACTGGATCTACTTCGAGAAGCAGATCCTCCTGCAGAGCCTCGACCATCACTGGAAGGAGCATCTCTCGATGCTCGATGCGCTCCGCCAGGTCGTCCACCTGCGGGCCTATGCCCAGAAGAAGCCGATCGACGAGTACAAGCACGAGGCGTTCGCAATGTTCGAGCGCATGCTGACGGTGATCCGCGAGGACGTGACCTCGATCCTGGCGCGCGCCCAGATCGCGCCGCAGGAGCAGCAGCTGCCGGTGCTGCCGCCGTTCCTCACCACGCATATCGACCCGTTCAGCGGCGACGACGACACCGCTGACATCGATGCCGGCACCGGCGCGATCCTGTCGCGGCTGCCGCCGCTGCAGACGCCGCAGCCCGAATATCCGGCGCCGGACGGCGAGGTCATCGCCCCGGCCAGCCGCAACGCGCCCTGCCCGTGCGGCTCGGGCCGCAAGTACAAGCACTGCCACGGGGCGGTGGCTTAAGGCAGGAAAGGCGGCGCCCGCCGTCATTGCGAGGAGCGCAAAGCGACGAAGCAATCCAGACTCCGGCTGGATTGCTTCGCTGCGCTCGCAATGACGGCCCGGGCCTCAGGCCAGCTTCATCCCTTCCTTCAGCATCGCCGCGCCGAGTTTCGCGTTGCCGGCCTCGTCGAGCCCGGCCTTGAGGGCAGGGAAGACCTCGTCCTCTTCCATGCGGATATGCTCGGCGAGCATGGTGCGGAAGGTGCGCACCTTGGCGAGCCACTCGCGGCTGGCCGGATCCGAATTCTCGAGCTCGTAGAGGAAGGTCTTCACATAGCCGTGCTCGCCGTTGAGCGCGTCGGCGTCGTGCGCGTTGTTGAACTCGCGCAGCGCCGGATAGACGACGTTCTCCTCCTGCAGCGCATGCTTGCTGAGCGCGGCCTTGAGCTTGCCGAGCAAGTGCATGCGGGTGCGTGCCTGGTCGTCGCTCGTCGCCTCGATCTGGTCGAACAGGGCGAGCACCATCTCATGCTCCGTGTGGAGCACCTCGTCCCAGTCCCCGGCCTGTCCGGCCAGCCCCTGCACGACCAGCTTGCGGCCGAAATTGGCGGCGAGCCCGACGGCGGCGCCGGCGACGGCGGCGAGGGCCAGGGTGCCGGCCTGGTTGCCCCAGCCGAACGCGGAGCCGCTTGAACTGTCCGAGGAGCCCCGCGAAGAGGCGCGCGAACGGGTTTTGGTGGCCATGTCACTCTCCTTCCGAAATCTGTGCAGGCAACCGCCGATACCGGCGCGGGTTCCCGCCAAACGTCTTGTTTCAAAGGCGTAATATCGCGCAGACCGGCCGGAGTCCGGGCCGTTCGGCCTCGGGTTTTCCCGGCGGCCCGCTTTTGCTACGCTCCGGGCGAAGGGGACTGCGGGTGAGCGACGTCTTCATTTCCTATTCGCGCGACAACCAGGAGGCGGTGCGCCGCCTCGCCGACGCCGTGAAGGCCCTGGGCTACGACGTCTGGTGGGACGACCAGCTGCCGCCGCATCTCGCTTATGGTGACGTGATCCAGCAGAAGGTCGGCGGCGCCAGGGCGGCGATCGTGGTCTGGTCGGCCAATGCCGCCGCCTCGGAATGGGTGCGCGCCGAAGCCGACATGGCGCGCAACCAGAAGAAGCTGATCCAGACGACGATCGACGGCGCCGAGCCGCCCATGCCGTTCAACCAGCTTCATTATGTCTCGCTGGCCGACTGGGAGGGCGAGGCCGGGCATCCGGGCTGGGCCAAGGTCCGCGAGAGCCTCGCCGCGCTCGCCGGCAC
>JAEZCD010000171.1 GCA_023430145.1 Pseudomonadota bacterium | reverse complement strand
CGCTATGCGCGCCCGGCGCCGGCGTCCGACGGGCCGCGCGTGGCGCTTCTCGTCGAGGGGCTCGACGCGGCCGAGACCGCGGGAGCGATCCTGCGCCTGCCGGCCGCGGCGACGCTCGCCTTCTCGGCCTCCCTGCCGGATCTGGAGCGCCGGCTCGCCGAGGCGCGCGGCGCCGGCCGCGAGGTCATGCTGCTGGTGCCGCTGGAGAGTTTTGGCGCCGCCGCCGATCCGCAGACGCTGCTGACCGCGCTGCCGCCGGAAGCAAATCTCGAACGGCTGCGCACGATCATGGGCCGGGCGAGCGGCTATGTCGGCCTCGCCAGCGCCGGCGGCGACCGCTTCAGCGAGGCCGGCGCCGCCCTCGAGCCGGCGCTGGTCGAGATCGCCCGCCGCGGCCTCGTCTTCGTCGACGCCGGAACGGGGCCGAAGAGCCTCGTGCCGAAGCTCTCGGCCGAGATCGGGCTCGCCGCCGTCCGCGCCGAGACCGCGATCGACGCGGCCGCCGATGCGGCGGCGATCGATGCCGAGCTGGCGCAGCTCGAGCAGGCGGCGCGCGAGCGCGGCGTGGCGCTGGGCACGGCGTCGGCCGCACCGCTCACGCAGGATCGCATCGCCGCCTGGGCCGCGGGGCTTTCCGGACGCGGTGTCACGCTTGTGCCGGTGAGTGCGCTTACGCTACCGCAGGGCGCCGCCCTCGCCGGCGCCCGCTGATCCCTCGCCGAAGGTTTTGTGCGCATGCTCTCCAAATCCGGACTGCCCTATCGTCCCTGCGTCGGCGCCGTGGTTCTCAATCCGGGCGGCGAGGTCTGGATCGGCCGCCGCTTCGACGAGCCCGACTCGCCCGAGGGACAAGGCACCTGGTGGCAGATGCCGCAGGGCGGCATCGACGAGGGCGAGGACCCCTATCCGGCGGTGCTGCGCGAGCTCTACGAGGAGACCAGCATCCGGTCGGTCGAAAAGCTCGGCGAGAGCGACTGGCTGACCTACGAGCTGCCGGAGCATCTGATCGGCATCGCCTGGAAGGGCCGCTATGGCGGCCAGCGGATCAAGTATTTCGCGCTGCGCTTCACCGGGCCCGAAAGCGAGATCGACGTGCTGAACCCGGGCGGCGGCGGCCACGAGCCCGAGTTCACCGAATGGCGCTGGGAGCGACTCGAGCGCCTGCCCGGCCTCGTCGTGCCCTTCAAGCGGCAGGTCTACGAGGGGGTTCTGGCCGCCTTCGGCAATTTCGCGCGGTGAGCTCTCGGCCCTTCGCGAGCCGCGGCTGGACGAGCGAACGCCGTCCGTGGCATGGAGTGCGGCGTAAAGTGCGGGCGTGGCGGAATTGGTAGACGCAGCGGACTCAAAATCCGCCATCCTCACGGATATGTCGGTTCGAGTCCGACCGCCCGCACCAGACGCGTAGCGCGCCGGGAAGGCTCCGAGGAGCGTCGGCGCTCTCTCTGCACGCTCCGGCCGGCTGCCGCTCGGCGCCTCGTGGCCGGGCTGGAGAAGCCGATGGGCCGCATCAAGGAGATCGTATTCGATTGCGCGGGCGCGCCGGCGCTCGCCCGCTTCTGGGCGGCGCTCCTCGACGGCTATGCCGTGCGGCCCTATGACGACGCGGAGGTCGCCCGGCTCGCCGAACTCGGGCTCACTCCCGAAACCGATCCGACGGTGATGGTCGACGGTCCGGGCCCGACCCTCTGCTTCCAGCAGGTGCCCGGTCGCGATTATCGGAACAACCGGGTCCATCTCGATATCGCCGTTCCGGACCGGGAGGCGGCAATCGACCAGGTCCTCGGCCTCGGCGGCTCGGTCGCACGCGAGGCGGAGGGCTATGCCGTCATGCGCGACCCGGAAGGAAATCAGTTCTGCATCGTGGAGCGAATGCCCTGATTATGCGCCGCCGGTAGGCGGCACGCGGAACGCGTTCGGCATTCGCGGCCACAAGCCCGCGCGGTCAGGCTCGGCCGGAGCCATCCGGGCCGGCCGCGACCACGCAGCCGAATTCGGCCGCCGAGGCGGAGAGCCACGACCAGAAGCTGCCGGCCATGCTGCGCGGGGCCATGATCTCGAAGACGGGGCCGTCCGCTCCGTCCGCCGACCGCCAGAGAGCGACCGGCATGTGCGCGATGCTCGTCAGCGCCGCGGCGCCGGCCGGGAAGGCGGCGGGATGGAGGTCGATCATGCAGCCCTTGGCGAGCAGATCGCGCACACGCGGACCCGACAGGCTCAGCACGGCGCGGCTGTCGCTCTGATCCGAGACCGCGGCGAGATTCGCCAGGCCCGCGAGCGCATCGCTGAAGCCGGCGCGGCGGTCGCCGATCAGGAGCCACTGCTCCGGCCCGCTCCAGATCGCCTGATCCGCCCCGCTAGAGACGGCAGCCGGGCCTTGCGGCAGGTCGACGCCGAAGCGCTCGCGGATAGCGGCGGCGAGCGCGGCGCCGCCGTTCGGGCCGACGATCAGGGTGGCGATGCCGAGCCCATCCCGCATGAGGACCGTGACCCCGGCCTCGCCTTCGGCGCCGAAGCGCCCCGCCTGCACGATGCCGGCCCAGGCGCCGCGCGGCTTCCAGAGAGTGGCTGTCTCAGCCATGCAGGCGGACTCCTTCGGGATCGACGAAGACCGGCGAGCAGATCTCGACCTCGACATCTCCGTTGCGGACCGGATCCCAGGCGCGGACGCGCTCGCCGATGCGCGCCGGCCCGTTCCTCAGCAGGCCGAGCCCGATCCAGTGCTTCAGCGTCGGCGAATAGGCGACCGAGGTCATGAACCCCTCGTCGTTCGCCATCACGCCGGCCTTGCCGATGCCGATGAAATGCGCGCCGGCGCGCAGGCGCTGTGCCGGATCGACCGGCCTGAAGCCGACGAGGGCCGGCCGATCCGTCTCGATCAGGGCCGCGCGCCCGGCCATCAGGCGGCCGACAAAGTCCTTCTTCGACGACATCATCTTCGCAAGTCCGAGATCGCGTGCCGTGGTCTGGCCGTTGAGCTCGTTGCCGGCGACGTGGCCCTTCTCGATGCGCATGACGCCCTGCGCCTCGGTGCCGTAGGGCGTGATGCCGAACGCTTCGCCGGCCCGCATCAGCGCCCGCATCAGCGCATCGCCATAGTCGGCCGGGACGGCCAGCTCGTAGGCCAGCTCCCCAGAGAAGGAGATGCGGAAGAGCCGCGCCGGGATACCGCCGCCGACGGTGGCCGCGCGCGCGGTGAGATAGGGAAAGGCCTCGTTCGAAAGGTCGTGCTCCGGATCGACGACGCCGCGCAGGGTCTCGCGCGCCTTCGGCCCGGCGACCGCGACCTGCGCCCATTGCTCGGAGACCGAGACCATGCGGACGTCGAGCTGCGGCCACAGCACCTGATGGCAGAATTCCAGGTGCTGCATCACCTTGCCGGCATTCACCGTCGTGGTGGTCATCAAAAAATGGCTCTCGCCGAGCCGCGAGGTGGTGCCGTCGTCCATGACGAAGCCGTCCTCGCGCAGCATCAGCCCGTAGCGCGCCCGGCCGACCGGCAGCGCCCGCCAGCCGTTGACATAGACCCGCTCCAGGAACTCCACGGCGTCGGTGCCCTGGATGTCGATCTTACCGAGCGTCGAGACGTCGCAGACGCCAACGCCGTTGCGAACCGCCTCGACCTCGCGGCTCACCGTCGTCAGCCAGTCCGTCTCGCCGGGCCTCGGATAGTACTGCGCCCGCAGCCACTGCCCGGCCTCGACGAAGACCGCGCCCTGCTCCCGCGACCAGTCATGCGTCGGACTGAGCCGGACCGGCTTGAAGTCCCGGCCGCGATGATGGCCGGCGAGCGCGCCGATCGCGACCGGCGTATAGGGCGGGCGGAAGGTGGTCGTGCCCGTCTGCGGGATCGTGCGGCCCGTCTGTTCCGCCATGATGGCGAGCCCGGCGAGGTTCGAGGTCTTGCCCTGGTCCGTCGCCATGCCGAGGGTGGTGTAGCGCTTCAGATGCTCCACCGGCCGAAAACCCTCGCGGGCAGCGAGCGCGACGTCCTTGTCGGTGACATCGTTCTGGTAGTCCACGAAGGCTTTTCCTCTGCCGCCCGACACGCGCCAGACGTGCTCCAGCCCGGTGCCTTCCGGGTCGGTCGCCGCGGCGTCGGGGTCGGTGTCGGCCACGGCCGCCGCCGCACGGATGTGCTCGTCGGCCCGCGCCAGGGTCTCCTTGCCGCGACGGTCGTCGCCGACGACGTCCTCCGAGCAGACGGCCGCGAACTCGCGCAGCAGAGCCGAGTAGGCCTCCGGCAGCCGTTC
>JAEZCD010000159.1 GCA_023430145.1 Pseudomonadota bacterium | reverse complement strand
CCCGTGCGTCGCGCGACGAGGCGCCCGAAGCGCCACCGGCGAGCAATGGCGGCCGGCGGCCGGCCGGCGGCGCCGCGCCACGCACGCCGACCGCATCGGGCAAGCCGTCGCGCCAGGCCGACGACTCGCTCGACTCGCTCGCCGTCGACATCGCCGGCATGATCGACCATCAGGCGGTGATGGAGCTCTGGGAGGCGCACCAGCGCGGCGAGAGGACGCCGGACACCGGCAGCCTCTACACCGAGCAGGGGCAGCAGACCTTCGAGGACATCCGCCGCAAATACGCCGGCGAGCCGGACTTCCGGCGCACCGTCGACCGCTATATCGGCGAGTTCGAGCGACTGCTGACCGACGTCGCCCGCAACGACCCGCAGCGAACGCTGACGCGCACCTACCTGACGTCGGAGACCGGCAAAGTCTACACCATGCTGGCGCACGCGGCGGGCAAGTTCGACTGACGGGGCCTGCTTGCTCCTTCTGAGGAGCAAGAGCCTGCCCGGACTTGATCCCGGGAGGCCGCAAATCGCCGGGACGGGATGCGGAGCCGATGTCGAGGCTCCGTAGCCCCTCCCCCGATCGCGGCCATGCGCGTGTGGCCCGACAGTGCCGCAGGCCGAGGAGGACCGCGATCGCCGCTCTCTGCCGGGGGGACAGTGCCGGACGGGCCTTCGACAGACCGCCGAGCTTCCACTGCGTCGTCCTGCGGCTCGACCGCAGGACCCATCTCGTCTCTCGACCGCCGAAAGGATCACCCTGCGCGTCCGCGCGGACGACGAGGCTCGCACGCCGCGCCCCATCGAGCGGCGGCCACACCGGGGTGGACGGCGGAGTTGGGACGAAGGCGAAGGCGAGCCTTTCCTAGCTTGCCTTCGCCCTGGACTTCAGGGTCGTCTTTCCTTCGGGCATGTCGCCTCGTCTCCGTGCGGACGCCGCGATCGACGTCTCAGCCGCCGGAGCTTTCGGGTCGCGAACCTCCTTGGCGGCGGCCTTAGCGCTCGTCTTCTCGATGGCTCTGCCACCCTGACGCGGCGCCGACGCTGATCTCGCCTCCGGCGCATTCGGAGCTGGGGGCACTCTCCCGGTGCCCGTCTCGTTGCTCGCCGAGGCCGCTTCGACCGCCGCGGGGACGGCGGTCAGGCGCAGGCCGAAGGACTGGAGAACCTTCAGCACCGTCGCGAACTCCGGCTTCCCGGCCTCGCTCAGCGAGCGGTAGAGGTGTTCTCTCGAGAGCTGCGCCTCCCGTGCGATGGAACTCATTCCCTTCGCCCGGGCGACATCGCCGAGAGCAGAGGCGATCAGAGCCGGATCACCGTCGGCAAATGCCTCCTCGAGATAAGCTGCGATGCGCTCCGGCGTATCGAGATACTCGGCGGGATCGAAAGGTCTCGTCGCGACAGTCATGATCTTCGCCCTCTCGTCTTTCTGGCGGCCTTCACAGCGCGTGCGATTGCCTTCGCCCGCTCGATGTCATGGCTCTGCGTGCTCTTGTCGCCGCCACAGAGAAGGAGGAGGAGAATGCCTCTCTCGATCTCCGTGTAATACACACGATAGCCTGGGCCGTAGTCGATCTTGAGCTCGCTGACACCTTCGCGACCGGCGCGACACTGCCGGGATTGCCCTCGCCGAGGCGCCTGATACGCATCAAGATCTTGGCGACCGCCTTCGCGTCGCGGAGAGCCGCCAGCCACGCCGAGAACGTGTCCGTCTGATCGACTTGCGGCATGCAGATATGTAGCGTGTGCGCTACATATCGTCAATGTGGCAGGCCGGTAGGATTCCTCCCCGGCTCCCCGGCGCCCCGACGGCGCCCTCACGCCACCAAGAGAAAAACCCCGCTCGCGAACAGCGCGAAGCTCCAGGCGAGGTCGAGATTGATCCAGCCGCGGCGCAGAAAGCCGACGCCGGTGGCGGCGTAGACGGCGAGCGCGATGGCGGCGATGACGATGAGCATCGCCGCCGTGTGCACGCCGACCGCGGCGAGGCCGGTCGCGAGCGAGCCGCCCGCCGTCAGCTCCGCGGCAGGTCCGGCGGTGAGGCACAGCGGCAGCGCCACCGGCAACAGCATCAGGCCGGCGCCGTGCGCGGTCGCCATCAGGAACGACCAGGCGCCGAGCGCCAAAAGTCCCGCCTGCATGCCGATGCGCACACGGCGACCGTGGCCGAAGGCGAGGTGCCAGCCGGCCCAGAGGATCAGCACCGCGCCGACGACTTTTGCCAGCGCCGCGCCGTCGACGACGAGGCCGAGCAGGATCGCCGCCGCCAGCACGGCGGCGATCGCGGCCGCGTGCCCGAGAACGATCGGCACGAGCGAGACGACGACGGTCCTGCCGCTCCGCCGGTGCATGCCGAGGCCGACCGCGAACAGCCAGCCCATCGCCGGGTTGAGGCCGTGAAAGGCGCCGAGCCCGGCGATGGCGATCCAGGGCGCGAGCTCGGCGGGCATGTCAGAATCCCCCTGGAGCGATGCAGAGCAAAAGGGAGCCCCGGCCTTCCCTGCCCTTTATGGCTACGAGATTCACACATCCACCGGGTGCTTCATCGCGACAGGTCGGGAAGGCTTCCATCCTCCCCCTGAAAGGGGGAGGCGGACTCGCGTAGCGCGCCGGAGGGGGTCTTCTCGCCGCCGCGTCACCGCAGAGGACCCCCACCCGGACGGCTTCGCCGTCTCGCCCTTCCCCTTTCAGGGGGAGGATAGAGATCCGTGAATGCCGTAGCCCCGTTCTGGAGAGGGTGGATCGCTCCGACCCCGGACCTTCGATTCCGGGGAGGAGCGAGACGGGTGCGGTGACTGCTCTGCGCCGGGAGAGATTCACCCCACCCGGCGCGCCGCCTGCGGCGGCGGTCCGCCCTCCCCATGAAGGGGAGGGAAAGGAGGAGCCCGGCCGCCCGGCTGGCGCGAGATCCACAGCGTTCCCCCTCACGGGAAACAGTACGAATCCGAGGAGCAGTCGCCGCCCTCGAGCCGCACCTGGTGCGGCAGATGGCCCTTCGGCCATTCGAGGAAGAATTTCTGGTCGAACGCCATGCCGCCGTCCGGCGCGGTGTCGAGCTTCACCATCCAGCCGTCGAAGCCGCCGTCGTAGAACTGGCCGTCGATGGCGCCGTAGAGCGAGTTGGTGAAATAGACCCGCCGCCCGTCGCGGCTGATCTCGACCATCTGGGGGCCGCCGGCGAGCGGCATTTCGGGCTTGGCGGGATGGGCGGCGCGCGAGACGATGCCGCCGATCCGCACCTTGCCGGTCAGCTTCGGGTTGAACGGGTCGGAGACGTCGTACTGCAGAAAATCGCCGGTGCCCCAGCAGGAGACGTAGAGGAAGCGGTCGTCCATCGACAGGTCGATGTCGGTGACGAGCGGCGGCACGGCCCCGAAGGGCTTCAGTGCCGGCGGCAGCTGATCCTCGCTCGCCGGCTCGGCCGGAATGGAGATGACCTTCTTGGCCGCCCATTTGTCGCCGTCGCGGTACCAGGTCCAGATCGAGGCCGACAGATCCTTCAGGCTGATGACGCAGTTGACGAAGCCATAGGCCTTCGTCGGGTCGTGCGCGGGCCGCAGCTCGAAGACGAGCTGGTGCTCCTCGCCGAAGTCGACCTCCTGCAGGTGCTTGCGCTTGTGCAGGTCCCAGAAGTGCAGCTTGTGCCCGTACTTGGCGCCGAGCAGCACTTCGGGGATAAGGCCGTTCTCGAACGTGTCGGGCGTGCCCCACTCGCTCGTCACCATGGTGTCGTAGCCTAGGTGCCACCAGCCGTCATAGGCGAGCTGCTGCGGCCCGCGATCGATCTCCCACTGGCCGAGCGGCTCGAAGGTTTCCGGATCCATCATGAAGACGCCGCCGGGCGCCTTGCCCTCGGCATTGCCAAGCGCGGTGACGTAAATTCCCTCCGGCCCGCAATGCACGGTGTGCGGGCGCGTATAGCCGGTCTTCTCGGCGATTTCTTGGGGCTCGATCACCTTGACGATCTTCGGGTTTCGCGGATCGGGCCTGGTGTCGATGATGTGCATGCGCGAGGAGCGCAGGCCGGGCACGACGAGGTAGCGCCGCTCCATGTGCGGGTGCGGCGCGTTCGGGCAGAGGCACGATGAGCAGGCGTTCCAGCCGAAATGGTGCAGCTCGTCGCCGGCGTTCGGCATCGATACGCTGCCGACGATCTCGCCATAGGCCGGGCTCTTCGGATCGACGTCGACGACGCCGATCGCGTCCGGCACCGTTCGGGCCGGATCGAACATCGCCACATAGGCGAGCGTTTCGGGCTCGGCCTTCTCGGCCATGCGCGGGGAAGGATAGAAGCTCGGATCGGGCCGCCACGTCGCCATTGCCACGTCTCCTCGGCTACGCACCCCTCTGGCCGGACCTAGCAGGCGATGGACCGGAGCATCCATCAATAAAGGGCTACATCTGCAAGTCCGGCCTTGCGTTCGATCATATCGCGGACGGCGAGGCGGCGACAGCAGGCCGATTTCGGATGGCCGCGCGGAAGACGCTCGCCGTCATTGCGAGTTGAGCACTGGCCCTTCGGCGGACCTGGGCGGATGACCCAGCACGGTACCTTCCCTGATGCCCTGTGGATCCCCTTCCCGCGCCTTCGGCGCGCCGGGGACGACACCGGGGATGCCCAGGGGTCGTCCCCGTCCGCGCGAAGCGCGCTCAGCGCTGCTCGGCGCGGGCCTGCCCGGCGCCGCACCAGGTGACGAGGCTCTCGGCCTCGCCCGCCTTGTCCGGCCGATAGGGCATCGCAAGGCCCTCGGCGAGCAGCACGCGGCCGACGTCGCGGCCGTCGCCGAGCCTGAGATAGCCCAGCGTCCGTCGGTACGGGTCCTTGTCGCGTCGCTCGATGGCGACGGGACCGGCGCGAAGCAGCTCGGCGAGCCGCCGCTTCGCCTTCAGGCCGAGGATCAGCTCGCGCTCGCAGCGGAAATCCACCGTCGCCGGCGCGTCGATGTTGAACAGGCGGATCCGGTCCTTGCCGGGGACGAAGACGGTGTCGCCGTTGAGGACGACGAGGGTGCGGCCGTCCACGGTCTCGACCGGCTCGGGGGATATGAGCGAGTCGCTGCGGCCGCCTTCGGCGAGGGCGGCGGTCGACAGCAGCGTGAACAGCAGAACGCAGGTACCGCGAAGGCTTGGAAAGAGCATCGGCAGCATTGCCCCGGCTTGACTGGCTCCGGACGTCGAGCCGCCCGAGCTTGCCATCTTTACGCGACGCGGCACCCTCGTTCGACAGAAAGGCGGCGGATCGGCGGCGAGAGGGAACCGCGACGGCGCCGCGGCCGAGCGGCGCGTCACCGGCGGAGACAATCGCGCTCCCGGGAGCGCGCACGCAACAAAAAAGGGCCGCACGAGGCGGCCCTTCTTCGATCGTTCGCTGCGTCCGGCTCAGCCGCGCTGCATGTGGTGGTGCATGCGCATGCCGCCACCGCCGTGCCGGCGATCGGCGCGCATCAGCACGCGCAGACGGCGCTTCTGGGCATCGTCGAGGCTCTTGTAGAGCGGCTCGGCGGCGTCGGCGAGATTCTCGAGGCTCTCGGCGCGGTCCGAAAGCCGCTCGGCGCGCTCGCGCATGCGCTCGATCGGATCGGGGCGCTCGCCGGCCTCCTTGGCTTCGCGGCGCTCGCTGCGGCGCTCGGCCCGGGCGTCGGCACGCTCGGTGATCATCTCGCGCACGGCGGCTTCGAAGGGCGCCCAGAGCGGCTCCTGCGCGGCCGTCAGCTTGAGCCCGGCCTTCAGCGCGGCGAGGCGCGCGTCGAGAAAGGCGGCGCGGTCCTCCGCGGACATCATCTGCCCGCCGCCGCGGCGGCCTTCGCGACGATCGCGGACCGCACCCGTCTCGATGTCCGGCTGCGCCTGCGCGGTCGGTGCCTGCGGCATGGCCGGCGCCTGCTGGGCGTAGGCGACCGACCCGGCCAGCAGAAGCGCGGTCGTCGCGGCGACAAGGACGTGCTTCATCGGAGATACTCCTCGTGACTCCAGGCTAACATGGGAGCGTTCGGCCACGGAGGCAAATGAAACTTCGGTAAAGGTTCAGCCCCGCTCGCGCGGTGCCGCTCTCCAGTGGGCGGAGCGGTTTTCGAGGCTCGGCGCGCTTCCAACCGACTTCCCCTCCGCCCGAGCGCGCCTCGGGGCGGGAGACCATGTCTCTGCAGCCTTGCACGGATGAAGGGCCCGGCCGAAGCCGGGCCATGTCCGAAGATGGAGGCGGCGGGCTCGCGAAAAGCTCAGCTCGAGCGGCCCGGCTGCGGCACGATGCGCAGATAGGGTTTCGGCGCCTTCCAGCCGCCCGGATATTTCGCCTTCGCCATCTCGTCGGTGACCGCCGGGACGATGATCACGTCCTCGCCGTTCTTCCAGTTGACGGGCGTCGCCACCTGATGCTTGGCGGTGAGCTGCAGCGAATCGATGACGCGCAGGATCTCCTCGAAGTTGCGGCCGGTGCTGGCCGGATAGGTCAGCGACAGCTTCAGCTTCTTGTCCGGCCCGACCACGAACACCGAGCGCACCGTCAGCGTGTCGTTGGCGTTCGGATGCACCATGTCGTAGAGGTCCGAGACCTTGCGGTCGGCATCGGCGATCAGCGGGAAGTTGAGCTTGTGACCCTGCGTCTCGGCGATGTCGTCGGCCCAGCGCTCATGATCGGCGAGCGGGTCGACCGACAGGCCGATGACCTTCACGCCGCGCTTGTCGAACTCGCTCTTGAGGCGCGCGACCTCGCCGAGCTCGGTCGTGCAGACGGGCGTGAAGTTCTTCGGGTGCGAGAACAGCACGCCCCAGGAATCGCCGAGCCAGTCGTGGAAGCGCACCGTGCCTTCGGTGGTCTCGGCGGTGAAATCGGGAACCACGTCCCCAAGGCGAAGCGGCATCTGAGATCCTCCCTTTGCGCAGCCTGCGAGAGCTGCGGCGACCTATCGCCCTCCGGCACCGGCGCGGTCAAGCTGCCGGCGAACGGAACCGACGCCGTCGAAGGCGCAGGAAGCCTTATAACCAAGTTTTGATGTCAATCAAGCGGATATTACATCTATGGATCGTTATTTGCTTCCCTCCCTGTTTTCTGGGCCAGCCTCGTGAATGCGGGACCCTCGTCATTGCGAGCGCAGCGAAGCAATCCAGCTTCCTTGACGGTCGCAACGAACTGGATTGCTCCGTCGCTGCGCCACTAGGAAGAAACTGGGGCTCGGAAGGCACTCGATTCGCCTCGCGACTAAACCTCTCCCCTCATTGCCGGGCTTGTCCCGGCAATCCAGTCTTCTCTTCCGGCCCTAAAGGCTGGAT
>JAEZCD010000102.1 GCA_023430145.1 Pseudomonadota bacterium | reverse complement strand
GACCAGATCTAGGACTTCGGGCGCCGTTTTTCCAGTCGGTTCGCCCTTTGGTCCCAGGCTTTGCTGAATTGCGTTAACCAAAGCCGAGCCGACAACAACGCCGTCGGCCCCTGCGGCAATCGCGCGCGCCTGCTCGGGCGTCTTTACACCGAAGCCGACCGCAACCGGAAGCTCGGTGGATTTCTTGATGCGTGCAACCTGTGCGTGAACATTGGCCACGTCCGGGGCTGCCGTGCCGGTGATGCCGGTGATCGAGACGTAGTAGACGAAGCCCGAGGTGTTTTGCAGCACCGCCGGCAGGCGCCGATCGTCGGTGGTCGGAGTCGCGAGGCGAATGAAGGCGAGGCCGGCTTTCAGCGCCGGCAGGCAGAGCTCGGCGTCCTCCTCGGGCGGCAGATCGACCACGATCAGGCCGTCGACGCCGGCCGCGCGCGCATCGGTGAGGAAGCGCTCGACGCCGTATATGTAGATCGGGTTGTAATAGCCCATCAGCACGATCGGCGTGCGATCGTCCGCCTCGCGGAAGTCGCGCACCATGGCGAGCGTGCCGGCCATGGTCTGCCCGGCCTTCAGCGCCCTGAGCGAGGAGGCCTGGATCGCCGGCCCGTCGGCCATCGGGTCGGTGAACGGCATGCCGAGCTCGACGATGTCGGCGCCGGCCGCCGGCAGCGCGGCCAGAATCGCCGCCGAGGCTTTTGGGTCCGGATCGCCGGCGGTGACGAAGGTGACGAGCGCCGCCCGGCCCTCGGCCGCGCAGCGTTCGAACGTCTCGGTGAGGCGGGAGGTCATGGGCGGACAGTCCTGCGCCGGCAGTCGGCCGGAGCGCCAGCGGTCGATCTTCTCGGCATAGACGCGAAACTCATGTCGACGGGCCCATCGCAATCCCCCGCGGGTCGCACCGTGACCGTAAGGGGATCCTCGGCTCGCTGTTCTGCGTGCCGGCGACCGGGATGTCCACGACAATCTCGACGGCACATCGCCGCCCTCCGCTGCCGCGGCAGGAGGCGCTATCCCCCTCGCTTGCCCCGTCTCGGCGGCTTTGCGGCCGCCGCCCGCCGGGCCGCGTCGAGACCGAGCCGCGCCCAGACGGCAGCGGCCTCGGGGTCGTCGAGCCCCTCGCTCGGCAGCCGCCAATAGGACATCACCGCGGTCCGGCCGGTGCGCCGGGCATAGGAGAACGGCGTCGAGCCGGCGGCCTCGAAGCGCTCGCGCGTCTCGCCGTCGGCCTTGAGAAAGACCTCGCCGTCGGCGACGAGGCCGAACATCAGCTCCCCGGCATAGATGCCGAGGCCGCCGAACATGCGCTTGCAGCGCACCTCGCCGAACTCGGCGAACAGCTCGGCGACGGCCTCCGCGTCCATGGGCTCAGCGCTTCGTGTAGATGCCGGAGAAGGTGACGTTGTGGCCGCCGCAATTGAGGTTGTCGGCGGCGACGAGATAGGGCCCGAGCCGCTTGAGACGGACGACGCAGTCGAACTCTCCCGCCTCGTCGGGCGGCACGGCATTGCCCTCGGCGTCGACGCCGAAATAAAGCTCGCCATACTTCGGTGCCGCGTCGGCGGCGAGGTCGCCGAGGTTCACGCTGCCGCCGGCAGTCGGATAGGTGGCCTCGCCCTCGATGGCGAGAAGGTCGCGCTTGCCCTGCGTGATGATGATGGAGGCCGAAGTCGATCGCCAGCGGCCGAGGAAATCGCCCGGCTTGGCCAACGGGGTCGCCGCGGGCGCATCGATCGCCGATGCCGGCAGCCAGCCGACCGTCAGCCTGCCCTTGGCGTTGACGTAGCTCGCGCAGACGAAGTCGCCCGACCGGTCCTCGATGACGACCGTATCGCCGCCGACGAGGTACTCCTTGAGCCGGCAGGCCGGCGCCGCGGACGGGCACGCCTCGGCCTCGCCGTCGACGAAGTAGACCCGCTTCTCGGCCGCCTTCACGGCGCCGAGCGTCAGCGACGGAATGTCCTCGGGCTTCCAGAAGCTGCCGCCGCAGGGCTCGGCGGCGATTGCCGGCAGGCTCGCGGCGCACAGCGCCGTAACGACGAGCGCCGGCGCTGCGCGCACCGGACTCACCACATGTTGAGCGCGGCGCGGGCCTCGTCGGACATGCGGCTCTGATCCCAGGGCGGATCGAAGACCATGCTCACTTTGACGCCGCCGACGCCCGGGACCGAGCCGACCGCGTTCTCGACCCAGCCCGGCATCTCGCCGGCGACCGGGCAGCCGGGCGCCGTCAGCGTCATGTCGATGGCGACGTCGCGGCTGTCGTCGATGTCGACCTTGTAGACGAGGCCGAGCTCGTAGACGTCGACCGGGATTTCCGGGTCGTAGACGGTCTTCAGCGCGGCGACGATGTCGTCGGTGAGCCGCGCCAGCTCCTCCGGCGGGATCGCCGACTGCTCGGTCGTCTCGGCCGCGGTCTCGGCGCGCACCGCATCCTCGACTTCGGTCATCGCAAAATCCTCACGCAAAGAGCGCTCGCGCGCGGTCGAGCGCCTCGGCGAGACGATCGACCTCGTCGAACGTGTTGTAAAGCGCGAACGAGGCGCGGCAGGTCGACGTCACCTCGTAGCGGGCGAGCAGCGGCTGCGCGCAATGCGTGCCGGCGCGCACCGCGATGCCGGAACGGTCCAGCACGGTCGCCACATCATGCGCGTGCGCGCCCTCCATGTTGAAGGAGATGATCGCGCCCTTGCCGGGCGCGTTGCCGAAGATGCGGATGGCGTTGATGCGCGCGAGGCGCTCGGTCGCGTAGTCGAGCAGCGCCTGCTCGTGCGCGTGGATGGCGTCGCGACCGACGCTCCGCATGTAGTCGAGCCCGGCGCCGAGGCCGATCGCCTGCACGATCGGCGGCGTGCCGGCCTCGAACTTGTTCGGCAGGTCGCCGTAGGTGACGTAATCCTCGGTGACGTCGCGGATCATCTCGCCGCCGCCCTCGTAGGGCGGCATGGCCAGGAGATGCTGCCGCTTGCCGTAGAGCACGCCGATGCCGGTCGGGCCGTAGAGCTTGTGGCCGGTCATGACGTAGAAATCGACCTCGAGATCGCGGACATCGACCGGCAGATGCACGGCGCCCTGGCAGCCGTCGGCCATCACCGGGATGCCGCGGGCATGCGCGATGCGGACGATCTCCTTCAGCGGCGTCACCGTGCCGAGCACGTTCGACATGTGCGTGATGGCGACGATTTTCGTCCGCGGCGAGAGCATCGCCTCGAAGGCCTCGAGGTCGAAGCTGCCGTCGGCGCGCACCGGCGCCCAGCGCAAGACCACGCCGCGCCGCTCGCGGTGGAAGTGCCAGGGGACGATGTTGGAGTGGTGCTCCATCGCCGAGATCAGCACCTCGTCGCCGGGCTGCAGCACCATGCCGCCGAACGACTGCGCGACGAGGTTGATGGCGCCGGTGCCGGAGCGCGTGAAGATGATCTCCTCGGTCGAGCCGGCGTTCAGGAAGGACCGCACCTTTTCGCGCGCGCCCTCGTAGGCCTCGGTCGCGGCATTGGCGAGGAAGTGCAGGCCGCGATGCACGTTGGCGTATTCGGCCTCGTAGGAGTGCAGGATCGCGTCCAGCACCTGCCGCGGCTTCTGCGCCGAGGCGGCATTGTCGAGATAGGCGAGCGGCTTGCCGTGCACGGTCGTCGACAGGATCGGGAAATCCCGCCTGAGCGCCTCGACGTCGTAGGCCTCTGTCGCCGCCGCATCGGGCTTGGCGTGCACGGTCATCGGCCTCACCCGCGCTCGCCGAGCCAGACGGTGGCGCGATCGGACAGGGCGCCGCGCAGCTCCTCGTTCGGCAGCGCTTCCAGCACCTCGCCGAGGAAGGCGTGCACCATCAGCGTCTGCGCCTCGTCCTCCGGAATGCCGCGCGAGCGGAGGTAGAAGAGCAGCTCCTCGTCGATCGCGCCGGCGGTGGCGCCGTGGCCGCAGACGACGTCGTCGGCGAAAATCTCCAGCTCCGGCTTCATGTCGGCCTCGGGGCCTTCCGAGAGCATCAGCGCGCGCATCATCATCTTGCCGTCGGTCTTCTGCGCCTGCGGCTCGACGACGATCTTGCCCTGGTAGACGGCGCGCGCCTCGCCGGCGAGCACGGTCTTGAGCAGCTCGCGGCTCTCGCAGCCGGGCGCGAGGTGATCGACGACGAGGGTCGTGTCGAGGTGGCGCCGGCCGCCGGCGAGGGCGATCGCATTCACCTGCGCCGAAGCATGCGGGCCGGCGAAGGTGAGCCGCACGTCCTGCCGGCCGACCGCGGCACCGATCGAGAAGCCGACCGTGTCGAAGCGCGAGCGCTCGCCGAGCCGCACCTGCAGCGCGCCGAGCGCGACCGCCTCGCGGCCGAAATCCTGCACCTTGACATGCGCGAGCGTCGCGCCTGCCGCGACGTCGAGATCGACGACGCTCGTCGCTTGGTGGGCAGCGTCGTCACCGGACTGGCTCTCGATCAGCACCGCCTCGGCGCCCTCGCCGAGCGACAGGCTCACGCGGGTATGCGCGAAGGCGGCTTCGCCGACCTGGACGCTCGCGACATGCAGCGGCCGCTCCAGCTTCACGCCGGCATCGACGCGCAGCACGACGCCGTCGGTGACGAAGGCGGTGTTGAGCGCGCGGATGAAATCACCCTCCACCCCGTCCGCGATGGCGAGCTTTCCGCCCCCTAGGGCCGCGCCGAGATAGACCGCCGAGACACCCTCCGGCAGCTCGCAGGCCGACAGCTCGGGGACGACGCGGCCGTTGACGAGCACGATCGTGTCCCCGTCGAACTGCGGCGCGTAATCCTTCGCGGTCTCGATATCGGCTGCGGTCGGCGGCGCGGCGACGGCGCGGATCTCGCGCATCAGCGTGCGCAGATCGGTGTATTTCCACTGCTCGATGCGCCGATGCGGCAGGCCGGCGGCGATCACCGAATCCATGGCGCGCGCACGCGCGGCGTCGAAGTCGGCATCGCCGGGCAGGCGGTGGCGCACTGCCTCGAAGGCGTCGGCGAGCGCCATCTCGGCGGCGGTGCGGATCGGGCGGACGTCGGCGTTCATCGCGTCACTCTTCGCTCAGGCCGCGTCGGCGACGTAGTCGGCATAGCCCTTCGCCTCGAGCTCGAGCGCCAGCTCCTTGCCGCCGGTGCGGACGATCCGGCCGTTGGCCATGACGTGGACGATGTCGGGCACGATATAGTCGAGCAGCCGCTGGTAGTGCGTGATGATCAGGAACGAGCGGTCGGGCGAGCGCAGCGCGTTGACGCCGTCGGCGACGATCTTCAGGGCATCGATATCGAGGCCGGAATCGGTCTCGTCGAGCACGCAGAGGCGCGGCTGCAGGAGCGCCATCTGCAGCACCTCGTTGCGCTTCTTCTCGCCGCCCGAGAAGCCGACATTGACGCCGCGCTTCAGCATGTCAGGCGAGATGCCGAGCTTTTCCGCCGTGGTGCGGACGAGGCGCAGGAAGTCGGGCATCGAGAGCTCGCTCTCGCCGCGCGCGCGCCGCTGCGCGTTCAGCGCCGTCTTCAGGAACGTCATCATGGCGACGCCCGGAATTTCCACCGGGTACTGGAAGGCCAGGAACAGGCCTTTGACCGCCCGCTCGTCCGGGGAAAGCTCCAGAAGGTTCTCGCCGTCGAGGGTCACAGATCCTTCGGTG
The DNA here is from genome assembly GCA_023430145.1 of Pseudomonadota bacterium. Taxonomy (GTDB): domain Bacteria; phylum Pseudomonadota; class Alphaproteobacteria; order Rhizobiales; family Methylopilaceae; genus JAEZCD01. The sequence goes on along the minus strand of JAEZCD010000102.1, from coordinate 1,402 downwards.
ACGTCATAGTCCTCGCGGCCGGCGAGCACGTAGGACAGGGTCGACTTGCCCGATCCGTTCGGGCCCATGATGGCGTGCACCTCGCCCGGCCGGATCGTCAGGTCGAGACCGCGCAGAATCTCGTTATTGTCGACCGAGGCGTGCAGGTTCTTGATGTCGAGCATTCTCTTCTTCCGTGTCCCTCGCGGACGCTACTGGCCTTGTTCTGCCCGGAGCTGCGCGATGCGAAGTGTGGCAGGTCGGATTACGCCCCGAGACGTCACCCGACGCTACCCTCGAGGCTGACGGCGATCAGTTTTTGCGCCTCGACCGCGAACTCCATCGGCAGCTGCTGCAGCACGTCCTTGACGAAGCCGTTGACGATCAGCGCCACCGCCTCCTCCTGCCCGAGCCCGCGGCTCATCACGTAGAACAGCTGGTCGGCAGAAATCTTCGACGTCGTCGCCTCGTGCTCGAACACCGCCGTGGCGGTCTTCGCCTCGAGGTAAGGGATCGTGTGCGCGCCGCACTTGTCGCCGATCAGCAGCGAGTCGCAATTCGTGAAGTTGCGCGAATTGGTCGCCCGCCGGTGCGCCGAGACGAGGCCGCGATACATGTTCGAGGAGCGCCCGGCCGCGATGCCCTTGGAGATGATCCGGCTCGTCGTGTCGCGGCCGAGATGGATCATCTTGGTGCCGCTGTCGACCTGCTGGCGGCCGTTGGAGATGGCGATCGAATAGAACTCGCCGCGGCTGCCGTCGCCGCGCAGGATGCAGCTCGGGTATTTCCAGGTGATGGCCGAGCCGGTCTCCACCTGCGTCCAGGAGATCTTCGAGCGCGCGCCGCGGCAGTCGCCGCGCTTGGTGACGAAATTGTAGATGCCGCACCGGCCCTCGGAGTCGCCCGGGTACCAGTTCTGCACCGTGGAATATTTGATCTCGGCGTCGTCGAGCGCGATCAGCTCGACCACCGCGGCGTGCAGCTGGTTCTCGTCGCGCATCGGCGCCGTACAGCCTTCGAGGTAGCTGACGTAGGAGCCCTTGTCGGCGATGATCAGCGTGCGCTCGAACTGGCCGGTATTCTTCTCGTTGATGCGGAAATACGTCGACAGCTCCATCGGGCAACGCACGCCCGGCGGCACGTAGACGAACGAGCCGTCCGAGAACACCGCCGAGTTCAGCGTCGCGTAGAAATTGTCGGTCACCGGCACCACCGTGCCGAGATACTTGCGCACGAGTTCGGGATGTTCGCGCAGCGCTTCGGAGATCGGCATGAAGATCACGCCGGCCTTCGCAAGCTCTGCCTTGAAGGTGGTCGCCACCGAAACGGAGTCGAACACGGCGTCGACGGCCACGCGGCGCTCGCCTTCCGGCCGCACCACGCCCGCCAGCATTTCCTGCTCGCGCAGCGGAATGCCGAGCTT
>JAEZCD010000065.1 GCA_023430145.1 Pseudomonadota bacterium | reverse complement strand
GCGATGCCGCGGTGCCGCGGCAGCAGCGAGGGATGGTAGCCGATGGCGCCGAGCCGCGCCTTGGCGCGCACCTCGGCCGGAATGAAGGCGTGGCTGTGCGCGGCGACGATCAGGTCCACCTCGCCGGGCACGTCCTCCGGCTTCACCCGCCGCCGCCCTTCGAGCAGCGTCAGCGGCAGCCCCGCGGCCGCCGCGGCGCGCGCCAGCCGGTCGTCGGGATCGGTTGCGACGACGGTGACGCGGTGCCCCCGCTGCAGAAGCCCGGCGAGCACCTCGGCGCCGAGCCAGCGCGAACCGATCAAAGCGATGTCCATCTCGTCTCCGGCGCGAGCCCGTCGCCGCCGGGCGGCGGCCATCCGACGGCGCACGCCCGGCGATCCCACGGTGATCCAGCGCGGGAAGGAGGACAAGCCCGTCGGCAAGTCAACACCCCGCGGCCGCGGCACGTCGCCGGGGTGCGGCAGGGGCGGTCACGCTCCAGCTGAACTCGCCGTATCCCCGGATTTGGGTTATGACGACCGGCGACTTGCCTTCCGACGAAAGCCCCAGCGTGCCGGCGACCCGCCCCCCGCCGCCGAAAGCGAGCACTCTGCCGCAGACCGGCAGGGCCTTGGCGCGCCCGCATCCCGGCCTCGCCTGGACGGGCGGTCTCGAGCGGCTGCTGCGGGCGGTACCGATCCGCTGGCGGATCATGTCGATCGCCGCGGTCAACACCGTCGCGGTGCTGGTCCTCGTCGGCGTCATCGTCGAGGGCGCGGGAACCCTCGCGGGCGCCTGGAGCGAGCTGCGGCAGGTCCGACAGTCCGAGCGCCTGCTCGCCTCGCTGGAGAGCGAGGCGGTGCGGCTGCAGGGCCTCATCCACCGCTACATCAACGAGCCCGACCCGGACGTGCTGACCGAGATCGTCCGCCGCGGCTGGACGCTCTCCGGCAATCTGACGACGCGGGCCGCGGTCGACCCGGCGCTGTCCGGCTCGGTGCGCGGGCTCGTCGCCGTCAACGAGAAGCTTCTCGAGGGCTTCGACGAGCTGCGCGGCGTGCAGGCACGGATCGGCAGCGTCTATTCCGCCGACATCCTCGGCCCGGCACGGGCGGTCCCCGGCCTGTTCACGACTCTCGACGTCACGGTCGACCGCAACTCGCCCGCCTGGCCCGCTCTCGGCCGCGCCCGCGAGGCCTTCTCGGCCGCGCTCGCCGCCGCCAACACCTTCCACCTCTCCCGCGACCCGGCCGCCGCCGCGCAGGCGAGAGAGCATCTCGGCACGGTCGAGCGCACCCTGCCGACCGTCACCGACCTCGCCACGGGCGAGGCCGAGCGCTCCGCGCTGCAGTCGATCGGCATCCAGGCCGCACAGGTGCGGACCGGGATCGACCGGCTGCTCGAGCTGTTCGCGACCCGCGACCGCCTGCTGCACGCCGAGATCGAGGGCAACGAGGAGGCGCGCATGGACGCCCTCGACGCGCTCGGCACCGCCGTGCGGACGCGCGAGGCGCGCGCGCAGGCGCATTTCGACGCTGCCCTCGACGGCGTCTACCGCCGGCTCGCCGTCGTCGGCGTCATCTTCCTCGCCGTCAGCGTGCTCGGCGGCATCGCCATCGCCGCCAGCATCAGCCGGCCGCTGCGCGAGCTGCGCAACACCATGCACGCCATCGTCGGCGGCGATTACGCGCGGGTGCACGGGCTCGAAGCGCAGGACGAGATCGGCAGCATGGCGCGGGCCGTGGCCGTGTTCCGCGAGAACGCCTTCGCCCGCCAGCGCGCCGAGGCCGAGCTGCGCACCGCCAAGGAGCGCGCGGAAGGCGCCCTCGCCGATCTGCAGGACGCGCAGGACAGCCTGATCGAGGCGGAGAAGCTCGCGGCCCTCGGCGGCCTCGTCGCCGGCGTCGCGCACGAGGTCAACAACCCGGTCGGCATCAGCCTCACGGTCGCCTCGAGTCTGTCCCGCCGCTGCGAGATCTTCCAGGCCGAGCTCGCCGAGGGGCAGCTCCGGCGTTCGCGGCTCGTCGAGTTCGTCGAGGGCAACCGCGACGCCGCCAACCAGCTCGTCGCCAATCTGCAGCGCGCCGCCGAGCTGATCCAGGCCTTCAAGCAGGTGGCCGTCGACCGCAGCCACCTCGACCGCCGCCATTTCGATCTCGGCGGCGCCGTCGACCAGATCATGTCGAGTCTGCGGCCGAGCCTGAAGAAATCGAAGCTGGAGCTCGAGCTCGACATTCCCGAAGGCATCGGCATGGACAGCTATCCGGGCCCGCTCGGCCAGGTGCTGACCAACCTATTCCTGAACGCGCTGGCGCACGCCTACCCGGAGGGTCGCGCCGGCACCATCCGCATCCGCGCGCAGCGGGTCGGCGCCGGCGCGGTCGAGCTGACCTTCACCGACGACGGCGTCGGCATGAGCGCCGACGTGCAGCGGCGCGCGTTCGATCCCTTCTTCACGACGCGCCGCAGCCAGGGCGGCACCGGCCTCGGCTTGCACATCGTCTACAATCTGGTTACGGCCCGATTCGGCGGCGAAATCGCGCTACAATCGCGTCCGGGCGGCGGCACCACCTTCAGGCTGACGCTGCCGCTCGTCGCCCCCTACGACACCGACGCCGACGCGGCGAACACGCAGACGGATCGACGTTATGGCTGAGGAAGACGACCAGCTCTCCGTCATCGAGGACGAGCCGCAGGCGCCGGGAGCGGCGCAGCCGACCTGGAAGGTGGCGGTCATCGACGACGATCCGGCCGTGCACGACGGCACGCGCTTTGCGCTCTACGACTATTCGCTGAACGGCATGGGCCTCGAGATCATCTCGGCGCATTCGGCCGAGGAGGGCCGCGCGCTGCTGCGCGCCAACCCGGACACCGCCGTGGTGCTGCTCGACGTCGTCATGGAGACCGAGACCGCCGGCCTCGACCTCGTCGGCTTCATCCGAGAAGAGCTGAAGAACGAGACGGTCCGCATCATCCTGCGCACCGGCCAGCCCGGCCAGGCGCCCGAGCGGCGGGTGATCGTCGACTACGACATCAACGACTACAAGGCGAAGACCGAGCTCACCGCCGACAAGCTGTTCACCTCGCTCACCGCCTCGCTCCGCTCCTACCAGCAGCTGCAGCGCATGGCCGAGACGCGGCGCGGCCTGGAAATCATCATCGACGCCGCCGCCGCTCTGTTCGACTTCCGCTCCATGCAGCGGCTCGCCGAGGGCGTGCTGACGCAGATCGCCTCGCTCTTGAACGTCGATTGCGCCGGCATCCTCGTGCTGCGCGACGTCCGCGACGGCCGCCGCGACCGCGGGCCGTTCTCGGTTCTCGCCGGCTCCGGCTGCTACCGCCATTTCAGCGGCGGCAAGGGCGAGCTCGACGTCGAGCTGCGCCGGCTCGTCGACAAGGCCTTCCAGATGCGCCGGCACGAGTTCCAGCCGCAGCGCTCGGTGCTCTACATCAAGACCGCGAGCGGCCGCGAGGTGGTTGTCCTGCTCGAGGCGCAGAAGCAGCTGTCGGAGACCGACCGCTCGCTGGTCGAGGTGTTCTGCTCGCGCCTGTCCGTCGCCTTCGACAACGTCATCCTCTACGAGCAGCTGCAGGAGGCGAACGCCCGCCTCGAGGAGCGGGTGATCGAGCGCACGCGCGAGCTCTCCTCGGCCAATGCGCGCCTCTCGGCGCAGTGGGAGCGCCTGCGCAGAGTGAACACCTTCAAGAGCGAGATTCTCGGCACCGTCGCGCACGACCTGAAGAATCCGCTGAGCGTCATCCTCGGCCGCACCGAGATGATGACGGATTATCTCGAGATGCAGCCGGTGCCGATGGAGCGCGTCAGCGCGCAGATCGAGCACATCCGCGATTCGGCCCGGCGGATGATCGGCATGGTCGACGCGCTCGTCCACGATGCAATGGCCGACGCCTTCGACATCTCGATCCGCCGCGAGCCGGTCGACCTCGCCCGCGTCGTTCAGGAGGTGGTCACCGCCAACAAGCCGCTCGCCGAGAAGAAGCGGCAGCGCGTCGACACCAAGGTGGTCGACGGCGCCGAGGCCTCGGGCGACATCGACCGGCTGCGCGAGGCGATCGACAACGTGCTGTCCAATGCGATCAAATACACCCCGGTCGACGGCCGGATCTCCCTGTCCGTCGAGCGCAAGGGGGACGAGGTGCTCGTCAAGGTGCAGGACAGCGGTCCGGGCCTCTCGCCCGAGGACGTCTCGCGGCTGTTCGGGCGCTTCCAGCGGCTGTCCGCCAAGCCGACGGCGGGCGAGAGCTCGACCGGGCTCGGCCTGTCGATCGTCAAGCGGATCGTCGACCTGCATGGCGGCCGGGTGACGGCCGAGAGCGGCCGCGCCGGCGGCGGCGCCACCTTCACCATCGCATTGCCGATCGAGCCGCCGGCGGCGCCCGCATGAACGCGCCCCAGACCGCCTCCCCGCACATCGCCGTCGTCGACGACGAGGCCGGCGCCCGCGACATGGTCGGCGACTATCTCCGGCTGCACGGCTTTCAGGTGAGCCTGTGCGACGGCGGTGCCGCGCTGCGCAAGGTGCTCGGCACGGCGCAGCTCGACCTCGTCGTGCTCGACCTCAACATGCCCGAGGAAGACGGCCTGTCGGTGATGCGGCACATCAAGCAGCATGCCGCCGGCCTGCCGGTGATCATGCTGACCGCCACCGCGAGCCCGATCGACCGCATCGTCGGCCTCGAGATCGGCGCCGACGACTACATCGCAAAGCCCTGCGAGCTGCGCGAGCTCGTCGCCCGCATCCGCTCGGTGCTGCGCCGCAGCCGCCCCGAGCCCGCCACTCCCGCGCCGGCGCCCGCCGCCGACGGCGGCCGCGATCCCGAAGTCGTCCGCTTCGGCACCAAATGGCTCGACCTCGCGCAGCGCCTGTTGCGCGACGCCGACGGCATCGAGCACTCGCTGACGACGTCGGAGTTCAACCTCCTGAAGGCCTTCGCCGAGAACCCCAAGCGCGTCCTCACCCGCGAGCGCCTGCTCGACCTCGCCAATGCGCGCGATCCGGACGCCTTCGACCGCGCCATCGACGTGCGCATCACCCGCATCCGCAAGAAGATCGAGCCCGATCCCGCGCACCCGACGATCATCCGCACCGTTCGCGGCGCCGGCTACGTGTTCTCGCCCGACGAGGGCTGACCCTTCCGCGTCTGCGGAGATGCGAGCAAGGCGGACGCCCGCCGCGATCGAGCGACGGATGTTGGAGAAAGCAGGGTGCACCATGCCGGATCGGTCATCGAGGCACGGCCGCCGTCTTCTCGGCATGCTGGTCGCCGTGGCGGCGTTGGCCGCGACCGGTGCGCTGGCGGCCGACTTCGCCGGCGTCGTCGATATCGGCGGTGGCCGGAAGATGTATCTCGATTGCCGAGGCACGGGCTCGCCGACGGTTATCCTCGTCTCGGGCTACAACGGCTCGGCGGACGACTGGAGCATCGCCGATCCGCCGAAGCCGACGGTCTTCTCCTCCATTGCACGGACGACCCGCGTCTGCGCCTACGACCGGCCGGGGACGCCGGTCGGCGAGAAGCCGAGCCGCAGCGACCCGGTGCCGCAGCCGACCACGGCCGGCAATTCGGTGGCGGACCTGCACGCCCTGCTCGGCGCCGCCGGCGAGAAGCCCCCCTACGTCCTCGTCGGGCATTCCTATGGCGGGCTGATCGTGCGGCTCTATGCGGGCCGCTATCCGGGCGAGGTGGCCGGCCTCGTGCTCGTCGATGCGCTGACCGAGGGTCTCCAGGACGCGGAGACTCGCGAGGAGTGGGCCATCCAGCGCGGATTGGCGGTGGGCGACATCAGCCGGCCGCCCGCCGACTATCCGGACCGCGAGCGGATGGACATCGATGCGAGTTTTTCGCAGATGCGCGCCGCACCGCCGCTGCGGCCGATGCCGCTGGCGGTCGTATCGGCGGACCGCCCCTGGGGGCCGCAGCTGCCGGGGATGATCGCCTCCGGCGTCGTCGCGGCCGGCACGCCGCCCGATTTCGGCTACGTCACCGACCGCGCGCAGAAGAAGGCCCAGGCCGGGCTCGCCGCCCTGGTCCCGGGCGCCGAGCACGTCACCAACACGGACAGCGGCCACGAGATCCACAAGGAGCAGCCGCAGCTCGTGATCGATGCGGTCGAGGCCGTCGTCGACGCCGTCCGCGCCGGCAGGACGCGGCTCGTGCCCTGACGGCGGCGACGGTCTTTGCCGGCTACAGCGCGCAGACGATGCCGCCCCGATACTTCGCGGCCTCGCGGTCGATCGGCGGCAGGTCGTGCTGGCGCTCCGTCAGGCGGACGAGCCGCACCCGGCCGACCTCGAAATCGCGTACCTCGCCCGCGATCACCGGCGCGGCGGCGTCGAAGAGCTGCAGCCCGGTGACGTTCACCCCGCCCTGCGGCGACCAGAACATCGCCTGGGGGGCGAAGCTGCGCGCCGCGGTCTCGCGCTCGTAGATCAGCTCGACCAGCACGCGCCCCTCGATGGCCCGGGCGAGCGCCCGCTCCCATTGCTGATTGCGCGGCGCCGGCGCGTCCCCTTCCCCGCCCCGGACCGAAGGTGAGAACCCCGGGTCCGCTACCGATCGGACGGATCTGCTCATCGCACGCTCCCTGATTCGGTCTCGGAGCTGCGGAGTCTAACCCCGTCGGTGGGGCCGTGCCTACCTCGGAGCAGGATCCCGCTGCAACGAGCTAGCGGCCGGGGCCCTTGGTGACCACCGCCGGCAGGGCGCGCAGGAACTCTCGGATGCGCTCGGCATTGCGGCCGAGATCGTGCTTGCCGACGCGCGAGGCCGAGCGCATGTCGACCCGCGAGCCGGTGCCGTCGGGCCGCACGCGAACGACGATGTCGTCGGCGAAGCCGAGCACCGGCGTGCGCGTCATCATCTCGATGCGGCCGGTCATGCCGCCGCCGCGCGGCAGCGCGCCGCGATCGAGAATGCGCCAGCCGAGCTCGGCGGCGAGCTGCAGCGCCGCCGCCTGCACCTCTTCGGGCGCGGCCGCGAGCCGCAGGGGAACGACATAGGGATAGGCCCCGGCCTGCTGCTCGGCGAAGGCCGGCCCGGGATAGGCGGTGGGATTGTCGCCCGGGCGCCGGCGGGCCACCGCGGCATCGAAGCGCGGCGGGTCCTCGGAGTCGGTGGTGATGTCGTTGATCGCCGGCCGGGCGACGGCGAGCAGCCCGTACCAGGCCGGCATGGCGAGGAGGGCAAGGCCGATGAGGATGCCGGCGAAGGCGCGCTCGGCGCCATAGGTGCCGCGCCGCCAGATCTCGACGAGCGCGGCGGCGCCGATCAGGACCGCGGCCAGCGCCACGAGCAGGCCGGCGCCGAGCGCCGAAAAGCTCGCCTGCGGCTCGATCCGCCCGCTGCGGACGACGAGCAGCGCCAGCACCGTGACGACGACGGCGAACAGGGCCAGCCGGAACGAGGTTTTTGCGAGCCCGGAGGGCACCGGCTTCGGCAGCTGTGCGAGAATAGCCGCCACCGCGTCGGCGCCGACCTTGTCGCGCCGGCGCGGGGGGCGCGAGGGCCCCCCCCGGGGGCCCGGGGGCGCCTCG
>JAEZCD010000349.1 GCA_023430145.1 Pseudomonadota bacterium | reverse complement strand
CAGTGGCGCGATGATCGCCCATTCCAGATCGGTCAGATCGTGCCGTCCCATCATCAAGCCCCCCGATGGAGAGCTTGAATCACGATAACCCATCCGAGGGTAGCCCCTTTATGGGTTCACGACCTAGACGGCGTCCGTCGTCCCGCGCGGCACCTCCGCTCGTCATCAGCGCCCCGTTCGTGATCCGACCCATCCGCCCGTCATCCCGCCGCGGCGCGTTCGCGAAACAGGGGACGACTCCGCTCATCCCCGCGGAGGCGGCGGGGAGCCAGGTTCTCGTCTCCGGCCCGGAGGCTGGATGCCCGCCTTCGCGGGCATGAGCGGCTACCATCGCCCCAGATCCGGGCGCGAAACCATCAGCCAAAGAATCCCGAGCACGGCGGCGAAGGCCGGGATGCCGAGCGCGAACCATAGCCGGAACAGGCGCTTCTCCGCATCAGGCAGCGGCTCGCCGGCGGAAGCGGCGGCGCGGGCGAGGTCGCGCATGCGGACCTGGATCGCCACCACCGGCAGCCAGCAGGCGCCAGTGACGAGGTAGAGCAGGAGCGACAGCGATATCCAGCCCTCGCGCAGGGACCAGCCGAGCCCCCAGGCGAGCAGCGTGCCGGTGATCGGCTGCACGAGGACGGCGGTCGCGGTGAACACAAGGTCGGCGATCACCACCGTGCCGGCGACATGGGCGACGAGCTCGGGCCGCCCGCTCCGCTGCGCCATCAGCATGAAGAAGGCGATGCCGGCGCCGGTGCCGAGCAGCACCGCGGCGCCGATCACGTGCAGCCAGCGCAGGAGCAGCAGCCAGTCGCTCACCGCTCCTCCAGGATGGCGAGGCCGACGACGGCGAGCAGCATGGCCGGCAGCGTTTTCACGAGGGAGCCGAGCGGATCGAGCCAGAGGTCGGGCGCGACGAGCGTGGCGCCGAGGAGATAGGCGAGGGTGACGACGATCATCCCGAGGAGCGCCGGCCGCGCCGTGCGGCGGACGAGAACCGCGGCGCCGAGCATGAGGTCGGCGAGCGAGCCGGCGAGCACGGCGGCTTCGGCGAGCCCGTCCGGCACGCCGCGCTGCGTGAGGATCGCGGCGGCCGCCTGAAGTTGAGCAACGCCGACCAGCCCCGAGACCAGCCAGAATAGCGACAGCGCGCCGAGCACCGCGGGTTTTAGGAGGAACATCCGCGCGAACCAGCGCTCCTGGACGGTCGACGGCAGGTCTTGCAGCGTCTGCGCGAGCGGGTCGACGCCGGCGCCCGTCGCCTCCCGCCAGGGTTCTGGATCACCTGTCACGCCGGCGGTGACGGCGCGCATCGCCGTGGTACGCAAAGGCGAGCGCCAGCCGAGCCGGCCGAGCCCGTCGGCGATTCTTGCGACCGCATTTCCGAACGGGACGGGCACGCGGACCGCGCGAGCGGGCGGATATCCGAGCCAGGCGCGGAACGCCGCGACCACGTCCGCGAGGGCTTGCGGGCGATCCTCGACGAGGTCGAAGGTCTTCCGCGACGGCGCGCCGCCGGCGAGCGCCCGGGCCACCGCCGCTGCGACGTCGCCGACCGCGACCGTCTGCAGCGGGCGATCGCCGAGCACGAGCGGCGTCACGACAGGAAAGGCGGCGAGCGCCCGTAGCAGCGCCGTGCCGCCATAGGCGCCGGCGCCAACCACGAGCCCCGGCCGCAGGATCACCCAGTCGAGGCCGGAGGCCGCGAGCGCCGCATCGCCGGCCGCCTTGGTGCGCAGGAAGGCGGTGTCCGCATCCGGCGAGGCGCCGACGGCGGAGATTTGCACGAAGCGCTGCAGTCCGGCCTCGGCGCAGGCCGCATAGAGGGCGGCCATCGCGTGATGATGAACCGCGGCAAGATCATCCCGCGCCCCGTCCTGCAGCGCGCCGGCGGCGTTCACGAGCGCGTCGATGCCGGCGAGGACCGGCCGCCAGTCGGCGGCGGTCGTCAGCCGGGCGATGTCGGCCGCATACCAGAGCATGTCCGGCATGCGCCGGCGCGCGGCGCCGACCTCGCGGCCGAGGCCGGTCACCGACATGCCGTCGGCGAGGAGGCGTCGGGCCACCGCCTCGCCGATCAGTCCGTAGCCGCCGAGGACGAGGACGCGCATCCGCGAAGGTTAGTCGCCGTAGCCCGGGTGAGCGCAAGCGAAATCCGGGATCCCGGTTGCCGATGCAAACCTGCGGGATGAGCGGTCAGCGCATCCGCCCGGCGCGCCATGCTCCGCTCGCCCCTCGCGAGGCTGGGGACCGGACGTTCACATCCGAGCCGCAGTCTGGATGCCCGCATTCGCGGGCATGAGCGGAGATCCTCGCCTCGTCCTCGATTGCGAGATACGGGACTCTTCAGCTCGCCGCCCGCAGCTGCGCCTCGACGGCGGCGAGCGCGGCGTCCGCCTTCGCCCCGTCCGGCCCGCCGGCCTGCGCCATGTCGGGGCGGCCGCCGCCGCCCTTGCCGCCGAGCGCCTCGGCGCCGGCGCGCACCAGCGTCACGGCATTGTTGGCCGCGACCTGGTCCTCCGTCACGCCGACGACGATCGAGGCCTTGTTCTCATCGTCGACCGAGACGAAGGAGATGACGCCGGAGCCGAGCTGCTTCTTGGCGTCGTCGACGAGGGCCTTCAGGTCGCGGGCGGGAATACCCTTCAGCACGCGGCCCATGAAGCGCACGCCGGCGACGTCCTTCACCGCCGGGGCGTCCGAGGCGCCGCCGCCCATGGCGAGCTTCTTCCGCGCCTCCGCCAGCTCCCGCTCGAGTTTCCGCCGCTCCTCGACGAGGGCGGTGACGCGCTCGGCGGCCTCGGCCGGCGGCACCTTCAGCACGGCGGCGACGGCGCGCAGCTGCCGCTCCTGCTCGGCGAGGTATTTTCGCGCCGCATCGCCGGTCAGCGCCTCGAGGCGGCGGACGCCGGCCGCCACCGCGCCCTCGCCGACGATGCGGACGAGGCCGATGTCGCCGGTCCGCGCCACATGCGTGCCGCCGCACAGCTCGACCGAATAGGCCGGAGCGCCGGCCTCGGCCGGCCGGCCCATGGAGACGACGCGCACCTCGTCGCCGTATTTCTCGCCGAACAGCGCGCGGGCGCCGGACTGGACCGCCTCCTCGACGCCCATCAGCCGCGTCACCACCGGCTCGTTCTCGACCACCACGGCGTTGGCGATGTCCTCGATGCGCGCCAGCTCCTCCTCGGTCGCCGGCCGCGGCTGGCTGAAGTCGAAGCGCAGCCGGTCCGGCGCCACGAGCGAGCCTTTTTGGGCGACATGGTCGCCCAGCACCCGCCGCAGCGCCTCGTGCAGGATATGCGTCGCCGAATGATGGGCGCGGATCGCAGCGCGGCGGCCATGATCGACCTCGAGCTCGACCGCGGTGCCGGGCTTCAGCTCGCCGGAGATCACCTCGACCTCGTGCGCGAACAGATCGCCGAGCTTCTTCTGCGTATCGAGCACGCGCGCCTCGACGCCGGGCGCCGAGAGCCTGCCGGTGTCGCCGATCTGGCCGCCGGACTCGCCGTAGAACGGGGTTTGGTTGAGGACGACGAAGCCGCGCTGCCCAGCGCCGAGCCGATCCGCCTCGACGCCGTCCGCCACGATCGCCGCGACGACGCCCTCGGCGTTCTCGGTGTCGTAGCCGAGGAACTCGGTGGCGCCGGCCTTCTCGCGGACGCCGAACCAGACCTGTTCGGTCGCGGCCTCGCCGGAGCCGGCCCAGGCCGCGCGCGCGTCGGCGCGCTGGCGCTGCATGGCGGCGTCAAAACCCTCCTGCTCGACGCCGATGCCGCGCGCCCTGAGTGCATCCTGCGTCAGATCGAGCGGGAAGCCATAGGTGTCGTAGAGCTTGAAGGCGACCTCGCCGGGCAGCCGGCCGCCCGCCTCGAGGTCGCGGCTCTCCGCCTCGAGGATCGAGAGCCCGCGGGCGAGCGTGCGGCGGAAGCGCGTCTCCTCGAGCTTCAGTGTCTCGGTGATCAGCGCCTCGCCGCGCACGAGCTCCGGATAGGCCTGGCCCATCTCGCGCACGAGCACCGGCACGAGCCGCCACATCAGCGGCTCCTCGGCGCCGAGCAGCTGCGCGTGCCGCATGGCGCGGCGCATGATGCGGCGCAGCACGTAGCCGCGGCCCTCGTTCGAGGGCAGCACGCCGTCGGCGACGAGAAAGGCCGAGGCGCGCAGATGATCGGCGATGACGCGGTGGCTGACGCCCTGCGGCCCGCCCGGCTCGACGCCGGTCTCGTCGGCGACGGCGCGGATCAGCGCCCGGAACATGTCGATGTCGTAATTGTCGTGCGTGCCCTGCAGCACCGCGGCGAAGCGCTCGAGCCCCATGCCGGTGTCGATCGAGGGCCGCGGCAACAGGATGCGCTCGCCCCCCGGCAGCTGCTCGTACTGCATGAAGACGAGGTTCCAGATCTCGATGAAGCGGTCGCCGTCCGCCTCCGCCGAGCCGGGCGGGCCGCCCGGCACGTGCTCGCCGTGATCGTAGAAGATCTCCGAGCAGGGGCCGCAGGGGCCGGTGTCGCCCATCTGCCAGAAATTGTCGCTGGTCGCGATGCGGATGATTTTTTCCTCCGGCAGGCCGGCGATCCGCTTCCAGAGCGAGAAGGCCTCCTCGTCCTCGGAGAAGACGGTGACGACGAGTTTTTCGCGCGGAATCTCGAACTCGCGCGTCACGAGCTGCCAGGCGAGCTCGATCGCGTGCTCCTTGAAATAGTCGGCAAAGGAGAAATTGCCGAGCATCTCGAAGAAGGTGTGGTGGCGGGCCGTGTAGCCGACATTGTCGAGGTCGTTGTGCTTGCCGCCGGCCCGCACGCTCTTCTGCGCCGTGGTGGCCCGCACGTAAGGCCGCTTCTCGGCGCCGGTGAAGACGTTCTTGAACTGCACCATCCCCGAATTGGTGAACATCAGGGTCGGGTCGTTGCGCGGCACGAGCGGGCTCGACGGCACGATCGCGTGCCCGTCTTTGGCAAAAAACTCGAGGAAGCTCTTTCGGATATCGTTGACGCCGGTCATCGCTGCTGTTCTGGCGGCCGGGGGCCGCGATCCCGCGGGCGAGGGTTCGCCCTTGCTCCCCAGAGTCTTAGCGGCGCGGCGCGAGGCTTGTCCACCACAAGCGCCGCCGCCCGGCACGATAGATGCTTTCCCTGCTCGCGCTCCCGATATCGCCGCTGCGCCGCCGCCCATCAAGCCCACCGAAGCTTCGAGGGCCGGTGCGGACGGCACCGGGCGCGGCCGTGCCGGCCCGGTCTCCAGAGCGCTCCAGCGACCGGCTGCGCCGAGCAGGGCGGGAGGTCGCCGATGCGATCGCCCGGCCTTTGCCAGCCTCGGAAGAGCTCAGTTCAACCGGCCCGGGCCGAGAGACCGCCGGCCGGGCCGGGGCTGTCACCGCGCCGGGCCCGGCGCGTCGGATCACGGCTCGCCGTCGTCGGCCTCGCCCTCGTCGTCGGCGCGGTCGAGGATGCGGTCGGCGATCAGGCC
>JAEZCD010000242.1 GCA_023430145.1 Pseudomonadota bacterium | reverse complement strand
CCCCGGGGGGGCCCCGTCCCCCCCGGGCCGCCGGCGGGGGGTGCCGAGAGGGGGTCCTCTTCGTCGGAGGAGACCCCCACCCGGACGGCTCCGCCGTCTCGACCCTCGATCTGGTCGAGGGCAGGCTCTCCCCCGTGGAGGGGGAGGAAGGAGAAGCGTCGGCGACCACATGGCGGGGGTCTTCGGCCGCGATCAGGCGGACAGGAACTTGTCCTGGTACTCGTTGCGGCGGGCGACGAACCAGTTCTCCTGGATCGGCCACCACCACAGCTTCGACAGCGCGTCGCCCGGATAGGCGGCGGCGAAGAACTTCTTGTTGAAGTCCGACAGATGCGCCTCGGCGCCCTTGGCGGTCGAGTTGATCGAGGTGTGGTTCGAGTACATGGCGCCGGCCTCGGGCGTCAGGAACCAGTTGATGAAGGCGTAGGCGTTGTCGAGGTTCGCCGCCTTGGCGGGAATCGCGAAACCTTCCATCCAGGCGAGCGCGCCCTCGACCGGGGCGATATAGCCGATCGGCAGGCCTTCCTTCTGCAGCGCGGCCGCCGAGGAATCCCATGTCTGGCCGACGGTGGCGCCGTTGACGCGGAAGGCGCCCTGGGCCTCGTTCTCGTTCGACCAGAACTGGACGATGTTGCCCTTGCGCGCGATCGCCTCCTTGAGGATGACGTCGTAGATCTTCTTCATGTTCTCTTCGTTCTCGAAGGCCGCCCGCATCGGCATCGGCAGCTTGCCCTCGCGCTCGAGCCAGAGGCCGAGGCCGACGAGGCCGGAATGGCCACGGACCGTCGCCTTGCCCTTGGCCTCCGGCTTCCAGATGTCGCCGTAGCTCGCCGTGCCGTAGGTCAGCGGCATCGCCTTGGTGTCGAAGGTGATCGCCTCGGTGCCCCAGTCGGACGGCACCTGGTAGCGCTTGCCGCCGACGACCGCGCCCATCTTCTCGGAGCCGGTGACCGAGGAGGCGATGGCGCCATCCCACTTCACCTTCTTCTCGTCGAGCGGCTGGACGAGGCCGAACTCGACATAGTTCGGCACGCGGTCGACCGTCGGCATGATGACGTCGAAGCCGCCGCCCTGGTTGGCGCGGAGCTGGTTCAGAAGCTCGTCATTGGTGCCGTAGGGCGTGTAGGTCGGCTTGATGCCGGTCTTCTTCTGGAAGTCGGCCAGCATCTCGTCGGAGATGTAGCCGGCCCAGGCGAACACCTTCACCTCGCCGGCGGCGAGCGCGGTGCGGGCGACGAAGGGCGCGCCGAAGCCGGCGAGCGCTGCGCCGGCGGCACCGGCCTTCAGGAGCTGGCGGCGGGTATGGAAGCGTGCGGCGGCGGCCGTGAGGTCCGCGCCGGTCTTGGAAGTCGTGCTGGTCACTCTCGTGCCTCCTTGGGCGCCGGACCCGCCGAGCGGGGGGCTCGCGGGGCGGCACAATGGCGGGCCACCCCTCTACGCGGCCCTTGTGACAGAGCCTTAACGCCGCGAGGGCGGCTTCTCTCGTTGAACGCGTACCGGTCGAGCTTACGGCGCGGCGCGAAGGACCGAAAGGGGACCTGTCGCCTCTGTCGCTATGACTTTAGCCGCCGCCATGCCCTGGTCGAGCGCGGCCCCGCTACTGCCGGGCCTCCCGCCCCTCGCGCGCCAGATCGTCGAGGATCGGGCAGTCCGGGCGCTCGTCGCCCTGACAGCAGGAGGCGAGGTGCTTCAGCGTCCGCACCATCGACTGCAGCTCGGCGATCTTGGTCTCCAGCTCCCCGACATGCTTCAGCGCGAAGGCTTTCACGTCGGCGCTGGCGCGCCCCTTGTCGCGCCAGAGCGCGAGCAGCTCGGCGGTCTCCTCGAGCGAGAAGCCGAGGCTGCGGGCGCGCTTGATGAAGCGCAGCGTATGCACGTCGGCGGTGCCGTAGGAGCGGTAGCCGCTGGCGCTGCGCGCCGGCGCCTCGATGAGGCCGATGCTCTCGTAGTAGCGCAGCATCTTCGCCGAGACGCCGGAGGCGGCTGCCGCCTCGCCGATGTTCATCGCAGGCCCGCCCGTGCCGGAGCCAGCGCCGGCTCGGCCGGCGGCCGCGGGCCGGCGGCGGCGGGCGGCGAGAAGCGCTTCAGCCGCAGCGCGTTGGCGACGACGCTGACGCTCGACAGCGCCATCGCGAGCCCGGCCAGCATCGGCGACAGGAGGATCCCCCAGGCCGGGTAGAGCACGCCGGCGGCGACCGGGATCAGCACGATGTTGTAGCCGAACGCCCAGACGAGGTTCTCGGCGATGTTGCGCATCGTCGCTCGCGACAGCGCGATGGCGTTGGGCACGTTGCGCAGGTCGCCCGACATCAGCACCAGATCCGCGGCCTCGATGGCGATGTCCGTGCCGGTGCCGATGGCGATGCCGATGTCGGCGGTCGCCAGCGCCGGCGCATCGTTGATGCCGTCGCCGACGAAGGCGACTTTTTGGCCCTCCGCCTGCAGCCGGCGCACGGCGTCCGCCTTGGCCGCCGGCAGCACCTCGGCCATCACCTCCGTGATGCCGAGCCTTTTGGCGATCGCCTCGGCCGCCCGTCGCTCGTCGCCGGTGATCATGACGAGCCGCAGGCCGAGCCCGCGCAGCGCCTCGAGCGCCGCCGGCGTCGTCGGCTTGATCGCGTCGGCGATCGCCAGCACCGCGGCGAGCCGCCCGTCGACTGCGGCGAACAGGGCCGACTTGCCCTCGCCGGCGAGCCGCGCGGCCTCCGCCTCGAGCGGTGCGGTGTCGATCTTCTCGCGCGCCATCAGCCGCGCCGCGCCGACCAGCACGCTCCGCCCGCTGACGGTCGCGGCGACGCCGAAGCCGGGCTCGGCCGCGAAGCCTTGGGGCTGCGCGAGCGTCAGGCCGCGACGCTCCGCATCCGCCAGCAGCGCCCTGGCGATCGGATGCTCCGAGCGGCTTTCGGCGGCGGCGACGAGAGCGAGCGTCTCTGCCTCGTTCGCCCCTTCAGCCGCGAAAAAATCGGTGAGGCGGGGGCGCCCCTCGGTCAGCGTGCCGGTCTTGTCGAGCACAACGACCGTCGCGTTGCGCAGATCCTGCAGCGCGTCGCCGCGTCGGAACAGAATGCCCATCTCGGCCGCGCGGCCCGTCGCCACCATGATCGACACCGGGGTCGCGAGGCCGAGCGCGCAGGGGCAGGCGATGATCAGCACGGCAACCGCATTGACGAGCGCGAAGGCGAGCGCCGGCTCCGGACCGAAGGCGAGCCAGGCGACGAATGTCAGTGCCGCGGCGGCGATGACCGCAGGCACGAACCAGGCCGTCACCCGGTCGACCAGCCCCTGGATCGGCAGCTTCGATCCCTGCGCCGCCTCGACGGTGCGGACGATCTCCGCCAGCACCGTGTCGGCGCCGACGCGCGTCGCCCGGAAGCGGAAGGTGCCGGTCTGGTTGACCGTGCCGCCGACCACCTTCGCGCCCGGCGCCTTCTCGGCCGGGATCGGCTCGCCGGTGATCATCGACTCGTCGACGTAGGAGGTGCCGTCCAGCACCTCGCCGTCGACCGGGATTCTTTCGCCCGGACGCACGAGGACCGTGTCGCCGCGATGCACGTCGGCGATCGGCACCTCGATCTCGGTGCCGTCGCGGTCGATGCGTGCGGTCTTCGGCTGCAGGCGAAGCAGCCGGGCGATGGCGTCGCCGGTGCGGCCGCGCGCCCGCGCCTCCAGCCAGCGGCCGGCGATGATGAGGGTGACGATCACCGCACCGGCCTCGAAATAGGTGTTGGCGGTGCCGGCCGGCAGGGTCTCGGGCGCGAAGGTGGCGAGGCTCGAGAAGAGGTAGGCGGCGAGCGTGCCGAGCATCACGAGCGAGTTCATCTCCGGCGCGCCGCGAGCCAGCGCCGGGGCGCCGGTGGCGATGAAGCGCCAGCCGGGGCCGAACTGGACGATGGTGGCGAGCACGAAGGCGATCAGCCGCGCATTCTCGACGCCGATGCCCGTGGCGATGGCGTGATGCAGGGCAGGGGAGAGATGCGCGCCCATTTCCAGCATGAGAAGCGGCAGCGTCGCCACGGCCGCAACGACGAGCGAACGGAAGAGCCGCCCGGCATCCTCCTCCTCATGGTGATGGTGCGCGGCGTGATCCGCCGGCTGCATGCGGCCGACCTCCTCGGCGCCATAGCCGGCCCCCTTCACGGCGGAGACCAGCGCGTCGGGCCGCACGTCGGGATCGGTAGTGACGGTCGCGCGTCTTGTGGCGAGGTTGGCGTTGGCGGCCGTGACACCCGGCACGGCGGCGAGCGCCCGCTCGACGCGTCCCGTGCACGAGGCGCAGTTCATGCCCGTGATGGCGAGCTCGACCGCGCGGCCGGGCTTCGCCACCGCCGCCCCATGGCGGTGGGCATGTATGGAATGATCGGCTGCCGGGCTGCTCATGGCTGTTCTCCTCGTCGGCAGTCCCTCACATAAGGTTTCCCATCATGGGAAGGTCAAGGGGTGTCTGGCGGCGCTGCGACGCGCAGGCCTGCCCCTGCCGGCGCTCGATCCACGGAGCCGGGAAGGGCCCGAGGCGATCGGCGGGAAGGCCGCACGGTCGCGCCATGGGCCATGTCGCGGGTTGCGTTCACTGGAGGAGCCGGATCGACGCAACCATAAGTATCGGCTAGCTTGTCCATGGGTCTACCAACGGGATCGAAGCCGATGATCACGAAGACACTGGCCGGCATAGCCGGTCTGACGACGGCGCTTTTGATGTCCGTCGGGCCGGCGAGCTCGAAAAGCCTGCTCGTCGACATCTCGAAATGCACCAACGACGTGGAGGATTTTGGTCAGCCTATCGGCATCAGAAAAGGCAATGCCGGCACGAAATTCTCCAAGATCGAGTTCGATCTCATCGATTTCAAGAAGAAGAACAATTTCTGGCGCGGAGTCAACGGGGCCGTGATGGTTGTCGATCTGGCGGTGCCGAAGGCGACCGCGGTTCAAATCTTGATCAACACCGGCTGGGGCCAGAGCGGCATCCCGAACGCATTCGTGGATGTGCAGACGAGCGGTGGCGGCTCCAAGACGTTCAAGCTGATCGGGAACAAGACGATCCGCGACTTCAACAACTGGATCTTCACCAACAGCATAAACGGCAAAGACACGCAGGAGTGGTGGACGAACAACAAGAATCCGACGCCCAACGATCAGTCGCACCGCTACGATGCGCATGTGATCGACATCTCGAGCGTCGTGAAGAAAGATACGCTGACGCGGGTCGTCGTCAGGGCTCCGCAGAACGCCGCCACCGGTTTCCTGGAGCCGTTCGTCTTCGCGGTAAACGTCGAGTACCCGAGCAAGCCTGGGCCGAAGCCCAAGTGCACCGGCCTCGTCTGAGCGGCGCTATGCGATAGGCGCTCCGAGCCGCTCGCCGCGGTAGCGGGCGCGCAGCGGCGCCCACCAGGCGCGGTTGGCGAGATACCAGGCGACCGTGTCGCGCAAGGCCGCGGCGAAGCTGTGCCGCGGCCGCCAGCCGAGTTCCCGCTCGGCCTTCGCGGCGTCTGCGGCGTAGCGGAAGTCGTGCCCGGGCCGGTCGGCGACGAAGCGGATCAGCCCGCATCGCGGGCCTCCGGGAGGCTGCCCGGCGAGTTCGTCGACGAGGTCGCAGATCGCTTCGACCACAGAGAGATTGCTGCGCTCCTCGCCGCCGCCGAACAGGTAGGTCTCGCCCCGAGAGCCTCCTTCGAGCGCCCGCAGCAGGCCATCCACGTGATCCTCGACGTGAAGCCAGTCGCGGATGTTGGCGCCGTCGCCGTAGACCGCGATCGGCGAGCCCTCCAGCGCGTTGAGGATCGTCAGCGGCACCAGCTTCTCGGGGAACTGGTACGGCCCGAAATTGTTG
Organism: Pseudomonadota bacterium; assembly: GCA_023430145.1. Classification (GTDB taxonomy): domain Bacteria; phylum Pseudomonadota; class Alphaproteobacteria; order Rhizobiales; family Methylopilaceae; genus JAEZCD01. Next base: position 30,665 of record JAEZCD010000242.1, on the reverse strand, counting down.
CCCGACGCGGTGACGATCACGGGCAGCCCATAGGTGCTCGCGAAAGCGCGGACGAGATGATCCGCGGCCGCCTTGCTCGCGGCGTAAGGGGAGCGCGGCGCGTAGGGCGAGCTTTCGGTGAAGGGCGGCTCGGATGGCCCGAGAGCGCCGAACACCTCGTCGGTCGAGACGTAGTGGAACCGGAATTTTTCGCGCCGTTCTGCGTCGAGCCCCGTCCAAAAAGCCCGGGCGGCCTCCAGCAGCACCGCGGTGCCGAGCGCATTGGTGGCGACGAAGGCGCTCGGGCCGTCGATCGAGCGGTCGACATGCGTCTCGGCGGCGAGATGCATCACTCGGTCGGGCCGGTGCTCGGCGAGGATGCGGGCCATCGCCGCGGCGTCGCCGATGTCGGCGCGCTCGAAGACGAGGCGCGGCTCGGCGGCGACACCGGCGAGCGCCTCCAGGCTCGCCGCATAGCCGAGCTTGTCGACGACGACGACAGAGGCGTCCGTAGAGCCGATCAGCCGCCGGACGACGGCCGAGCCGATGAAGCCGGCACCGCCGGTGACGAGGATTTTCATGCGTCGGGCGCGCCGCTCGCCGGAAGGGACACCGTCTACCCGTCGCCGAGCATTCGGCCGACCACTTTGGCCGTGTAGTCGACCATCGGCACGATGCGCGCATAGTTGAGCCGCGTCGGGCCGATGACGCCGACGACGCCGACGATCTTGCGGCTGCCGTCGCGGAACGGGGCAGCGATCATCGAGGAGCCGGAGAGCGAGAACAGCTTGTTCTCCGAGCCGATGAAGATGCGGACGCCGTCGGCGCTCTCGGCGCGGCCGAGCAGCTCGACCACCTCGCGCTTGGTCTCGAGGTCGTCGAGCAGGAGCCGTACGCGCTCCAAGTCCTCGAGCGCCTTCAGATCCTCGAGCAGGTTGGCCTGGCCGCGGACGATCAGCTGTCGCGGCCGGTCCGACCCGGCATCGGCCCAGCTCGCCAGCCCCGCCTCGACGATGGCACGCGTCAGCTGGTCGATCTCGGCCGCGCTCGCCGCCTGCTCGCGCTCGACGATCGTCTTCGCCTCGGCGAGCGTGTGGCCGCGCATGCGCGCGTTGAGATAGTTGCCGGCCTCGATCAGCGCCGACGCCGGCAGGCCGGGCGGCAGGTCGAGGACGCGGTTCTCCACCGAGCCGTCCTCGCCGACCAGCACGACGAGCGCCCGCGTCGGCTCGAGCGGCACGAACTCGATGTGCTTGATGGGCGGGTTCTGCTTGGAGGCGACGACGACGCCGGCGCCGCGCGACAGGCCCGACAGCATCGCCGAGGCGCCCGTGAGCACCTCCTCGATCGAACGGGCGCCGCCGTGCCCGGCCCGCACCTGCGCCTCGATGCGCGCCCGCTCCTCGGCCGGCAGGTCGCCGATCTCCAGCATGGCGTCGACGAAGAAGCGCAGCCCGAGCTCGGTCGGCAGCCGGCCGGCGCTCGCATGCGGCGCATAGATGAGGCCGAGCGCCTCGAGGTCGGCCATCACGTTGCGGACCGAGGCCGCCGACAGCGCCACCGGCAGCACGCGGGAGATGTTGCGCGAGCCGACCGGGTCGCCGGTGTCGAGATAGGACTCGACGATGCGGCGAAAGATGTCGCGCGAGCGCTCGTTGAGATGCGCGAGGCTGACGCTGGCCTGGCCGATGGGAACGTCTTCGCGAGCCACTCTGTTCTGCAAGCCTCCGTGGATGCGGGCGAGTCTGGAGCGGCGGCGGCCCCGCCGCAAGCCGCACGAGGTGTTCTCACACGGCGCTCCGGGACGGCGCATCCCGAGGGGTGTGAACGGGAGGTGTGACATGATTGCACAGCTAGCGCTGTTGCGTCGCCGCGAAACACTTTCGGCGAATTGTCGAAATCAGCGGGAAACAGACATGTCCCATACCGCGGCAAAAGCGGCATGGACCCGCACGGTCGCTTCCCGCCGGAGTCGTTGATGAATCTCTATTCGCATCTTGCGATTGTACCTGCGGTGATCGCCGCATCCATATGGTTTGCTGCCTCGTCGCCCGCCCCAGCCCAGGCGGTCCCCGAGGCGCCGGTGACCCGGATCAAGGGATCCGGCATGCACCTGCAGAAAAGCGTCGCGATGGGCTGCTCGGCCGGCGAATGCCGCGGAACGCTCGTCGGCCCGACTTCCGATCAGCTGCTGCGCCTCGACTACCTGTCCTGCGTCGTCTTCGGCGGCTCCAAATCGATCTTCGAGCACGGCTATCTGGCCATGGGCCCATCGGGCGATGCCCGGCTCACCCAGTACATCGGCCATGTCGCCAGCACCTCCAACGGCAGCCACACGCTCTCGCAGCCGCTGAACCTCGTCCTCAAGCAGGGCCAGGTCGCCGAGATCGCCCTCATCCTGTCGGATTCCCCGACGCCTATCAGCTCCTGCGTGGTGACCGGCGCCCGCGAGAAGCAGTAGAGGCTTTCGGCCGCGCGGCCCCGGAGAGTGGGGAGCGAAGCCATCGTGCGCAAGCGTCCGCCGAAACGCCGCAGCGCGCTCGCCCGCGCCGTCTCGCGCCTTCGCCCGCGTGTCAAGGAGAGCGCCCGCGTCTATCGCCGCAAGGGCCGCCGGCGCCGCGACGAGCCGGACAAAGACGCGTGACAGCCTGCCGATTTCACCACGCTGGTCGCGCGGCAACGCTCGCCAAGCGGCGATTCGGATGCGACTCTCGGCGCGCATAATCGGGAGGAATCACCACCGTGCGCCGATCCAGCCCCGCCATTCTCGCCCTTGGTCTCGCGGCGGCGCCGATGCCGGCCCTCGCCGAGAGCGCGCTAGACGGCCGATCCATCTACCGCATCGTCGCCGGCAAGTCGGCGAGCTTCGTCCGCTCGGACGGCCGCGCCGGCACCGTGACCTATCTCAATGGCGGCAAGCTCGTCTCGCAGGTGCAGGTGCTCGGGCGGCCCTTCAACGTGGAGGGCACGTGGCGGGTTCGGGGCAACCTCTTCTGCCGGACGGTGCGCCTCGACTCGCCGCAGACCCGCTGCCAGCGCGTCGTTCGCCTCCAGGGCCGCACCTACCGCTTCATCAACGAGGACGGCAGTTCGACCACGACGACCTTCCGCTGACGGGGAGGCTTCCTCGCGGCCCCGCCCTGTTGAACCGAATTCGCATTTTGTATAACACCTCGCCGAGGTGGCGACGATGAGCGATCAGATAGTCGGCCGTCCGTCGGGCGGCGCCGCGCTCGGCGACGCTGCTGTGCGTGCGGGATCCGAGGCCCGCGCCCGGCGGACCGAGCTCGTTCGGCGTGAGGCACAGGCCGCCGGTTATCTGGGCGGCGGCAAGACGGGTCGGATCAGCGGGCGGGTAACGACGGAGCTGCTCCGCGCCGCCAAGCAGAAATCCGGGCTCGAGTCCGACACGGAGCTGCTGGAATACGCGCTTTCGAAGGTCGCCCTCGAGGACGACTACGGGGCCCGTCTTCTGGCGCGGCGCGGCAAGATCGCGGACGACGTCGAGCTCTAGCTTTGGCCGGGCTCGATCTCGCCCGGGCGCTGCGGCGCCTCAAGCCGGAGAGAGTGCCGGAACTCGCGCGACGGCCGGAGGACAGCCTGCGGATGGCCGCGAGCGAGACGCCGCTCGGCCCGCCGCTGCTGCTCGACACGACCGTCTATCTCCACGTCCTTCGCGGAAGGACGCCCCCGGCCGTCGACGGGCTCTTGCGGACCCGGACGCTGCATCACTCGGCAACTGCGGTCGCCGAGCTCGCTTTCCGGCTCGGCGCGCGCAGGCCCGCAAACGCGCCCGAGCGGGCGGCGCGGGCACAGTTGCAGGGCGCAATCGACGACATTCCGGCACACCGCCTCGTCTGGCCGACGCCAGACGTCTGGGCGGCGGCTGGCGTTCTCGCCGGCATTCGCGCGCGCCTCGGCAAGCTGCCGGCCGAGCAGCAGGGTCTGAACGATGCGCTGATTCTTCTGCAGGCGAGCCGCGTCGGCGCCATGGTGCTGACGGCCAACATCGAGGACTTCGACATCCTGTCGCAGATCGTCCCCGGTAGCGCCGTCGTGTTCTACCGGGAGAACGCTGTACGAGCAGGGCCCTGAAGGCCGCGGCTTGCTGCCGGCAACCCTACTCGTCCTCGCCGAATCGGCTCGCCACGAGCTCGGCGAGCGCCTCGACGGCGGCCTCGGCCTCCGGGCCGCGCGCCTCGACCGTCACCGTCGAGCCATTGCCGGCGGCGAGCATCATGAGGCCCATGATCGAGGTGGCACCGACCGTCTCGCCCGAGCGGGTGACGGTGATCGAGGCCTCGAACCGCTCGGCCACCTGCACGAACTTCGCCGAGGCGCGCGCATGCAGGCCGCGCTTGTTGGTGATCGGCAGCACCCGGGTGACGACGGGGCCATCCACCGGCGCATCGCCAGGACTGCCCTCCGCGCTCATTTGCCGGCGAGGATCCGGCTGGCGATGTTGATGTATTTTCGGCCCGCCTCCTGCGCCTGGCCGACCGCCTCGGCGAGCGGGGTGTCGGCACGGACCGTGGCGAGCTTGATCAGCATCGGCAGGTTGATGCCCGCCACCACCTCGATGGCGCTGCCCTCCATCACCGAGATGGCGAGATTGGACGGGGTGCCGCCGAACATGTCCGTCAGCACGACCACGCCGTCGCCGCTCTCGACGCGGGCGACCGCCTCGACGATCTCGCGGCGCCGCTCCTCCATGTCGTCGTCGGGGCCGATGGTGACGGCTTCGAGCTGCTTCTGCGGGCCGACGACATGCTCCAGCGCGGCGCGGAACTCACACGCGAGCCGCCCGTGGGTGACGAGCACCAGTCCGATCATCCGAGCTAAGCATCGGCCGGGACGGCCCCGGCTCCTCCGCGAAAGGGGCACATCCTTGTCACGTTGCAGTGCAAACGCAAGCCTATGCGGCCGAGCTATCCAGACCGTTATCGGCGGCGAGGGCCAGCCGCACGCGCGTGAATAGGCTCGCGTCGGCCGCCGCGGCGAGGCGCGGCAGGACGATGCCGAGGAGCTCGGTCTGCCGCTCCTGTGCACCGGGCAGGCGCGGAAGGCTCTCGACGGGGGCGAGGTCGACGACGAGCCGGACGACCGCCGCCGGCTCGTGCGGCAGGCGAACGATGCCGAGGCCGCGCACCTCGATTAGGCCGGCGATCGCCTCTGGGGCGCGGGCGACGATTCGGCCGCTGCGTTGCGAAAGGAACACCCGGTCGTCGGCGACGAGGGCGGCGAACAGCCCGGATTCCGCAGCCGCGTCCAGCATGGCGAGCGCCGCTGCCGATTTGCCGGAGCCCGATTCGCCGCGGATCAGCAGCCCCGCCTCGCCGATGAGGATGCAGGTCGCGTGGACAGTGGCGGATTCGGGGGAGGGGGAGGAGTTCACGATGCACCGAGATCGTCGTCATTGCGAGCGAAGCGAAGCAATCCAGCTTCTTCTTCAGCGCCGCAAAGGTGGATTGCTTTGTCGCTTCGCTCCTCGCAATGACGAGGAACCTGGTTCCTCACGCAGCCGCCGGCAGGCGCACCACGAAGCGGGCGCCGAGCACCTTCGGAGGCCCGCCCGGCTCGTCCGGTGGCGCGGTGCGGTTCTCGGCCCGGATCGAGCCGCCATGCGCCTCGACGATCTGCTTGGTGATCGACAGGCCGAGGCCGGAGTTCTGGCCAAAACCCTGGTCGGGACGGTCGGTGTAGAAGCGCTCGAAGATTTTGTCGAAGGCGTCGTCGCGGATGCCCGGGCCGTCGTCCTCGACGGCGATCTCGACCTCGGAGCGGACCCGCCGGCACATCACGCGCACCGTGCCGCCTTCCTGGCTGAAGGAGCGGGCATTGTCGACGAGGTTGTTGACGATCTGTCCGAGCCGGCTGTCGTGGCCGACGACCATGAAGGCGTCGCTGCCGCGGGCGGCGTCGGCGATCGTCAGCACGACTTTCACGCCGTCGCCGCGCCTGACCTCGTTCTGGATGCCGATAACCGCGCGCAACAGCTTGACGAGATCGACCGGCTCGGCGTCCTGACGCTGCAGCTCCGCGTCGAGCCGCGAGGCGTCGGAGATGTCGGTGATCAGCCGGTCGAGCCGCCGGACGTCGTGCTGGATGACGTCGAGCAGCCGGCCGCGGCTCTCGTCGGTCTTGGCCCGCGGCAGCGTCTCGACCGCCGAACGGAGCGAGGTGAGCGGGTTCTTCAGCTCGTGCGCGACGTCGGCGGCGAAGCTCTCGATCGCATCGATGCGGCGGTAGAGCGCGCCGGTCATGTCGCGCAACGCGCCCGAAAGGTGGCCGATCTCGTCGGCACGGCCGGTGAGGTCGGGAATCTGGGCCCGTTTGCGGGTGCCGAACCGCACCCGCTCGGCGGCGGTCGCGAGCCGTCGCATGGGCCCGGCGATGGTGCCGGCGAGCAGGAACGACAGCACCACCATGACGGCCGCGGCGACGAGGAAGACGCGCACCATCTGCACGCGCTCGGCCTGCACGATGGCGTCGATGTCGCCGCCCTGCGTCGACAGGAGCAGCGAGCCGACGACGGCACGGAAGCGCTGGATCGGCACCGCCACAGAGACGATGATCTCCCCGGCCGCGTTCACCCGGACGACGCTGCCGGGCGAGCCCGCGAGCGACCGGACCACCTCCGGATAGCCGCGCCCGTTCTCCGAGCCGAGCTCCTGGTAGAGCGGCAGGTCGCTGCGCCGGAACCAGCCCTCGACCGTACTGGTGAGCCGGTCGAGCAGGCCGGGCGTCTCGTCGGCCGGCGGCGGCAGGTCGAAGCGCAGCACGTCGCCGCGCGAGTAGAGGTAGCGCGAATCGAGGATCAGGCCGCCGTCGCGATCGTAGATGCGGGCGCGGGTCTTGGTCGGCGAGACGAGCCGCCGCAGCACCGGTGCTACACGCTCGGGATTGATCGGGAACTCGAGCCCCCCGTCCTCGTCCATCGGCGACAGGCTCTCGCCAGCCTTGAGCTCGAGCAGCTTGTCGGGATCGACCCAGATGGCATTGGTCTCGACCGTGGCCGAGGAGGCGATCGCCGCGGCGATGATCTCGCCCTGAACGAGCAGGCTCTGCACGCGCGCGTCGATGAGGCCGGCGCGGAACTGGTTGAGGAACAGGATTCCCACCAGCAGCACGACGAGCCCGGCGAGGTTGAGGACGACGATGCGGCGCGTGAGGCTCGAGAAGCCGAGCAGGCGGATGTTGCGCGCGATCCGCCGCAGCCGCATCGGCCAGGGCACGTGCGGCTGCGCTTCTCGCTCGGCGGACAGATCGATCGGCTGGTCGAGCTCGAGTGCCATGGGCGAACGTGTCCCGGCCTCCGCGGCCGGCGCGCCTCAGATGTCCTTGAAGCGGTAGCCGACGCCGTAGAGCGTCTCGATCATATCGAACGAATCGTCCGCCGCCTTGAATTTCTTGCGCAAGCGCTTGATGTGGCTGTCGATCGTCCGGTCGTCGACATAGACCTGATCGTCATAGGCGGCGTCCATCAGGGCGTTGCGGCTCTTCACCACACCCGGCCGGCTGGCCAGCGCATGCAGGATCAGGAACTCGGTCACCGTCAGCGTGATGAGGTCGCCCTTCCAGGTGGAGGTGTGCCGTTCGGGGTCCATTCTCAGATGGCCGCGCTCCAGCACCTTGCTGTCGGCGCCCTTGGCGGGCTGCCCGTCGCGGGCGCTCGCCCGCCGGAGCACCGCCTTCACCCGCTCGACGAGGAGCCGCTGCGAGAACGGCTTCCTGATGAAGTCGTCCGCCCCCATCTTCAGGCCGAAAAGCTCGTCGATCTCCTCGTCCTTGGAGGTGAGGAAGATCACCGGCATCTCGGTCTTCTGGCGCAGCCGGCGCAGCAGCTCCATCCCGTCCATGCGAGGCATCTTGATGTCGAGGATCGCCAGATCCGGCGGGCTCGTGCGCAGACCTTCGAGCGCCGTGGCGCCGTCATTGTAGGTCTGAATCCGGTAGCCTTCCGCCTCGAGTGCGATCGAGACCGACGCCAGAATGTTCCGATCGTCGTCGACGAGCGCGATTGTCGGCACGTGAGCTTCTCCGTCTTACCCCATCGGCCATGAACCGGCAGGGCGTGGCTTATTTGTGACTACCTCTCGCAAATGCTTGATCTTTCAAGGCCTGTCGGCGAATTTTCGCCGCAATTGCGCGTTCGGAGCACCGAAATGAGCGATCCAGCCGTCAAATCCGAGGCCGAGCCCTGGTCGGCCGCGGACACCGCGAAGGCGCTGATGCGAATCGCCCGGCGGGGCAGTCTCGCGACCCTCGATACCGAGGGCGGCGGGCCTTACGCCTCCCTGGTCGGGATCGCCTCCGATTTCTCCGGCGCGCCGCTGCTGCTGCTCTCGACGCTCGCCCGGCACACCAGAAATCTCGCGGCCGATAGCCGCGCCTCGATCCTGCTGGCGGCGGAAGGTGCCGAGGACCCGCTCGCCGATGCGCGCGTGAGCCTTCAGGGGCGGCTTGTCCGCACCGCGGATCCCGCCGACCGGCGGCGTTATCTCGCCCGCCATCCGGAGGCGGCCGGCTATGCCGGCTTCGCCGATTTCGGCATGTTCCGGCTCGAGCTGGCGGGGGCTCATCTCGTCGCCGGCTTCGGCCGCATCGTCGATCTGGAGGCTGCCGCGATCCTCAGCGACATCGCCGGGGCCGAGCAGCTGCTCGAGGCCGAGCCCGGCATCGCCGAGCACATGAACGAGGACCACGCCGACGCGGTGGCGCTCTATGCGACAGAGCTGCTCGGCGCGGAGGAGGGGGCCTGGACGTTCGTCGGCTGCGACCCGGAGGGCTGCGAGATCGCGCTCGGCGCAAAAGTGCTGCGGCTGCCCTTCCCGCGCCGCGCGACGACCGCGACCGAGGTGCGCATCCACCTCGTCGAGCTGGTGCGCGCGGCGCGGGCGAAGGGGTGAAGGGGGGACGGGGCGGGCGATGCAGCGCGACGAAGCAATCCGCCGGTTGCGGGCGCACGAGGCCGAGTTCAAGCGGCTCGGGGTAGAGCACCTCTACCTGTTCGGCTCGACGGCGCGTGACGAGGCGTCGGAAGAATCCGACGTGGACCTGTTTTTCGATCACGCCAAGGGCCATCTCGGCGTCTACGAGCTGATGGACGTGATGGAGCGCGCGTCCATTGTCCTCGGACGGAACGCCGACGTCATGACGCGGCGCAGCCTGCATCCCCTTTTGAGAGAGCGGATCGAGGAATCCGCGGTCCTCGTGTTCTGATGGCGACGGCCCAAATCATTCCGCACCTCACGGACATGATCGAGGCGTGTGCCCGGATCTCGGGGGTGCTCGAGGATCTGTCCATCGAGGCGTTCGAGGCGGATTGGCAGAAGAGATGGCTCGTCGAGCGCGGGCTCGAGATCGTTTCGGAAGCGAGTCGTCGTCTTCCCGAGGCGGCGAAGGCGCGACATCCGGAGATTCCTTGGCCGAAGGTCGCCGGCATCGGCAACATTCTCCGCCACGAATACCAACGCGTTGCGGCCGACGTGCTCTGGAAGCTGGGGCGATACGACCTACCGGTGCTGAAGCGTGTCTGCGAGGAGGAGCTCGCACTGTCGAGAGGCGAATGAGAGCGCTGCTCTCCGCCGGTCGCCGCCGTCGCTCACCCGAACAGCAACAGCCCCCAAATGCCGGCCGTTCCCACCACGAGCCGCCACCAGCCGAACGGCGCGTAGCCGCGGCGGCCGACGAAGGCGAGCAGCGAGCGGACGACGAGCAGCGCCGACAGGAAGGCGGCGACGAAGCCGACGGCGATGACGATGCCGTCGTCGAAGGAGAGCAGGGCGCGGTTCTTGTAGAGGTCGTACGCGAAGGCGCCGGTCATCGTCGGCATGGCGAGGAAGAACGAGAACTCCGCCGCCGCCCGCTTGTCGACGCCGAGGAACAGCGCCCCGACGATCGTCGAGCCCGAGCGCGACACGCCGGGGATCATCGCCAGGCACTGGGCGAAGCCGATCAGCAGGCACACCCAGATCGGCAGCCGCATGGCGTCGTGGTAGCGCGCGTGCAGGTCGAGCCGGTCGACCCACAAGAGCACGAGGCCGCCCACAATCAGCGCCACGCAGATGACGACCGGCGTCTCGAACAGCACCTCCTTGATGAAGCCGTGCAGCGTGGCACCGATGACCGCGGCCGGCAGGAAGGCGACGACGATGCCGATGACGAAGCGGCGCGCCGCCGGATCGCTCGGCAGCCGCTCGGCGACCCCGAGCAGCCGCCGCGCGTAGACGGCGACGACGGCGAGGATGGCGCCGAGCTGGATCAGCACCTCGAACGTCTTTCCGGGGTTCTCGAAGCCGAGGAAGTGCCCGAGGAGGAGAATGTGGCCGGTCGAGCTGACCGGGATGAACTCGGTCAGCCCCTCGACGAGGCCGAGCAGCAGCGCGTCCAGGATCCGTTCGAGCTGCATGTGGCCTTCCCCCGCCGGCGACCCCTCGGGTTGTCGCCGCCCCGCGGCGGTTCTATACGGTGGCTCCCGAGTCGCACAGGTGGTGGCCGCTTTCATGCGGCGACGGTCTGTTAAGAGGCCGGCGCGTATTTCAACCCGGCCCGTTTTTCAACTCGGCCCTATGTCGACCCTGTATCATTACCCGCTTTGCCCTCATTCGCGGTTCGTGCGTCTCGCGCTCGGCGAGTACGGCGTGCCGTTCGATCTCGCCGAGGAGCGCGTCTGGGAGCGACGGCACGGATTCCTCGTGCTCAACCCTGCCGGCGAGACGCCGGTGCTGGTGGAGCCCGAGATGCCGGCCATCGCCGGCCCGGGGCCGATCGCCGAGTACCTCGACGAGGAGCACGGGCCCGCGCTCGACGAGCGGCGCCTCTTGCCGGCCGGGCGGGCAGCGCGCATCGAGGTGCGGCGGCTGCTCGACTGGTTCAACCGCAAGTTTTACGAGGAGGTGTCGCAGCCCCTCGTGCACGAGAAGGTCTATAAGCGCTTCATGCCGACCGAGATCGGCGGCGGCGCGCCGGAGATGCCGGCGCTGCGCGCGGCCAAGGCCAATGTCCGCTACCATCTGCGCTATCTCGGCCATCTCCTGGCGCACCGGAACTGGCTCGCCGCGGACCGCCTCACCTATGCCGACCTCGCCGCCGCCGCGCATCTGTCGGTGGTCGACTATCTCGGCGACGTCCCATGGGACGAGAACGAGGCGGCGCGGGCCTGGTATGCGCGGCTGAAATCCAGGCCCTCGTTCCGGCCGCTGCTCGGCGAGATCGTCCGCGGCGTCACCCCGCCGCCGGCCTATGCCGACCTCGATTTTTGAGGTGCCCGTCATTGCGAGGAGCGTAGCGACGAAGCAATCCAGCTTTAGGGCGCCGGAAGAGAAGCTGGATTGCTTCGCTTCGCTCGCAATGACGCTGAGATGAGCCGCCTCGTGATCCTCGGCTGCGGCTACTCGGCCGGGCGCTTCCTCGATCTGCAAGGCGGCGGCTTCGCCTCGGTAGCAGTGACGGCGCGCAGCCCCGACACGATCGCGGCGCTGGCCGCGCGCGGGCTCGACGCGTTCCCCTTCGACGGCACCGATATCTCGTCCCCGCTCCGCGACGCGCTGTCCCGCGCGACGCGCCTCCTCGTCTCGGTGCCGGCCGGTCCGGGCGGCGACCCGGCGCTGCCGTTGCTCGCCGATGTCCCGATGCCCGCGCTCGAATGGCTCGGCTATCTCTCCACCGTCGGCGTCTATGGCGATGCCGGTGGCGGCTGGGTCGACGAGGCATCGCCGGTCGCAGCCAGCGAGCCGCGGGCGCGGCGGCGCATCGAGGCCGAGCGCGGCTGGGCGGCTCTTGCCGATGGCCGGGGCGCGCCGAGCCAGATTTTCCGCATCGCCGGCATCTACGGCCCCGGCCGCAACGCCCTGCGCCAGGTCCGCGAGGGCTCCGCGCGGCGCATCGTCAAGCCGGGCCAGGTGTTCAACCGCATCCATGTCGACGACATCGCCGCCGCGATCGCCGCCGGCATCGCCCGACCGCAGCTGACCGGACCGGTCAACCTCGCCGACGACGAGCCGGCGCCCTCGGGCGACCCGATCGCCTATGCGGCGAGCCTTCTCGGCATCGCGCCGCCGCCGGAAGTTCCCTTCGAGGCGGCGGAGATGTCCGAGATGGCGCGCACTTTCTGGAGCTCGAACAAGCGCGTCTCGAACCGGCGCCTGCGCGAACAATTCGGCGTCGAGCTTAAATTCCCGACCTATCGCGAGGGCCTTGCGGCGCTGCTCGCCGAGGGGGAGTGAGCCCGCGGCCGGGTCAGCCGGCCCGCCGGCGCATCTCGTGCGCCCAGACGAGATCTTCCAGCACCGGGCCCGCCATGCCGGCGAAGGCCCCAGGCACGAGCTCGACATAGAGCAGCCGGTCCGGATCGACCGGGCCCGGCATCTCGAAGCGCCCGTGGGGCACCCGCCGGAAGCCGCTCTTGGCGTAATAGGGCTCGTCGCCGACGAGGATGACGAGGCGGTGGCCGTGCGACCGCGCAGCCTCGAGCGCGCGGGCGATCAGCCGGCCGCCGATGCCGTGCTTGCGGAACGCCGGCTCGACCGTCAGCGGGCCGAGCAAGAGGGCAGGGGCGTCGCCGATCAGGATGCGCGTCATGTGCACCGAGCCGACCAGCAGCGTGCCGACGCGGGCGACGAAGGACAGATTCGGCTCCGGCGGCACTCGCTCGCGCAGGCGATAGGCTGTACGCGCGAAGCGCCCGGGCCCGTAGGTGCGGGCGTTGAGCCGCTCGACGGCGATGGCGTCGTCGGCCGATTGCGGGCGGATGTCGAGCGCGAGCTCGGTCATGGCGGAAGGTCCGGGAAGCAAAAGTCTCGCAGGCTGAGCGGCGCGAAGGGCGCGCGCGACGAAGGGGGCGCGGACGCGCCCGTCAGGCTAGGCACCTTCGTCGCAAGAGACTCAGCGGCACGAAAAACTCCCTCGGATGGCGCGCGGCTTAGCAGAGCCCGGAGCCGGCGTCCATGGCTGGTGCGGCTTCAGCTCGAACGGTAGCCCTTGCTCCGCTCATCCCGCGAATGCGGGGATCCAGATTTCGCTCTTCAGAAGGGACTGGATCCCCGCATTCGCGGGGATGAGCGGAGGCCGCGTAGCCGCTCGTCACTCCACCTCTTCCCGCATCCCGCGCCTGAAGGGGCCGGCCTCCTCGAGCGCCTCGTTCGCCTCCTCGACGTGCACACGCTCCTGCTCGAGATAGCGGGCGACGGCGCGCTCGAGGCCCCGGTCGGCGAAGGCATGCGCGGAAAAGGTGGTGATCGGACGGTAGCCGCGCGCCAGCTTGTGCTGGCCCTGCGCGCCGGCTTCGACGCGCGGCAGGCGGTGCTGGATCGCGTAATCCATGGCCTGGTGGTAGCAGACCTCGAAATGCAGGAACGGGTGCTCCTCGATGCAGCCCCAATAGCGGCCGTAGAGCGCGTCGCCGCCGATCAGGTTGAGGGCGCCGGCGACGAAGCGGCCACCCCGCTCGGCCATCACCAGCAGCACGCGGTCGGCCATCGCCTCGCCGAGCAGGCTGAAGAAGCGGCGGTTGAGATAGGGCCGGCCCCATTTGCGGCTGCCGGTGTCCATGTAGAAGGCGAAGAACGCGTCCCAGTGTGCCTCGGTGATCTCCCTGCCGGTGATCCAGCGGATGCCGATGCCGTTGGCGACCGCCTCGCGCCGCTCGCGCTTCAGCTGCTTGCGCTTGCGTGAGGCGAGGGCGGCGAGGAAGTCGTCGTAGGTGGCGTAACCCTCGTTGAACCAGTGGAACTGCTGCTGCGTGCGCACCAGGTAGCCGTGCCGGCCGAGAATGTCGCATTCGGCCTCGGTGGCGAAGGTCGCGTGCACCGAGGACAGCTCGAATTGCTGCATCACCGCACGCAGCCCCTCGCCGAGCGCGGCCCGCCGCAGGTCCTGGTCGGGCCCCGGGGGCACGAGGAGCCGCGGGCCGGTGACGGGAGTGAACGGCACCGCCACCTGGAGCTTCGGATAGTACTGCCCGCCCGCGTTCTCGTAGGCTTCGGCGAAGCCGTAATCGAAGACGTACTCGCCCTGCGAATGGCTCTTCACGTAGGCCGGGGCGAGGCCGAGGATTTCTCCTCCCGTGTCCTCGAGCACGACATGCAGCGGCGTCCAGCCGGATCTGCCCCCTACCGACCCGGATTTTTCCAGCGCGAGCAGGAAGGCGTGGCCGACGAAGGGATTTTCCGGCACCGCCGGCGGGTTCGCGCAGGCATCCCAGGTCCGGGCAGGGATTTCGGCGATCGACCGCACGAGGCGGACTTGCAGGGCAGCTTGCGGCATCGCACCGATGCTAGAGGGGCGCGCCGCGCTTGCAAATGCGCCGATGCCGCACGGGCACCTGCGTCCGTGCATTCCGCGGCTGAGGGGCGGACCGGGCGATGCCACGCCGATCGATCGCCCCCCGCCTCGAGAGGGCACCCATCTTGGTCCGTCCCGGACGTACGGACGGCCGGCCTGGTCGAGCCGGGCCATGCCGAGGAGCGTGCAATCCCGCTCCTTCCCGCTTTCGCGAGAGCGAGCAGTGCAATCGGCCATCGGGCCGTGCGCCGACTTTGGAGTGAGAGAGAGCGTCCCCCGCTTTCACCGGGGACGCTCGGAGGGCGCGGTCCGCGACGGCAGGCTCAGTAGCGCCAGCCCCGACCGTAATAGCCGCGGTGGCCATAGTAGCGCGGCCGATAGCCGTAGTTGCCGTAGTAGCGCGGCCTGTAGCCGTAGTAGCCGTAGTAGCGCGGACGATAGGATCGGTAGCCGTAGCCATAGCCGCCGCCATAGCCATAGTAGCCGCCGCCGTAGCCGTAGCCGTAATAGGTCGCCGATGCGGTCGTCGGGATCAGGGCAACGCCGCCGAGGGCGATCGCGGCCGCGGCGGCAATTGCGAGCTTGGACATTCCACTCTCCTGCGTCTGGGTCTACGCCCCCGCAAGATCGCACCGACCTCATCTCGATCCGGCCTGGTTGAATTGCGGCTGAATGCGCCGTTCATCTGCCGTTCACCAAGTGTGCCGGCCGGGACACCTTTCGCAGCTCCGGGCCGCTCTCTCGCCTCGATGGGCCGAGGGGGGAGGGAGCGCGGCCCGCGTCCCACCGTCCGCCCGCTCGCATTCGCCGCATTCCCCCGCGCGGCGTCGTGCGCGAAGATGTGGGCATGAAACAGCCCGCCCTCGCCGTCCTCGTCATCGACGAGAACCGCATTCGGGCATCGATCATCGAGGCCGGGCTGCGCGAGGCCGGCCACACGCACGTCACGGTCGTGCACGACATCGTCGGCATCGCCCGGCGCATCGCCGAGACCAATCCCGACGTCATCGTCATCGATCTCGGCAATCCCAACCGCGACGTGCTGGAGAACATGTTCCAGCTCTCGCGCGCGGTGAAGCGGCCGATCGCCATGTTCGTCGACCGCTCCGATCTCGCCTCGATCGAGGCGGCGGTCGATGCCGGCGTCTCGGCCTATGTCGTGGACGGGCTGAAGCAGGAGCGGGTGAAGCCGATCCTCGACATGGCGGTGAGCCGCTTCAACGCCTATTCGCGGCTCACGCGCGAGCTCGAGGAGGCACGCGGGGAGCTCGAAAGCCGCAAAGTCGTCGAGCGCGCCAAGGGAATCCTCATGAAGTCGCGCGGGCTTTCCGAGGAGGACGCCTATGCCCTCCTGCGCAAGACGGCGATGAACCAGAACCGCAAGCTCGCCGAGATCGCCCAGAGCCTCGTCACCGCGGCCGGCCTGCTCGACCCCGGAGGCGGCGCATGAGCGATCGGCACGAGATCACCGCCGGAATCATGCCGCTGCTCGACAGCGCGCTCCTCGTCGCGGCCAAGGAGCGCGGCTTTGCCGAGGCCGAGGGTGTTGCGCTGACGCTGGTGCGCGAGACCTCCTGGGCGAACATCCGCGACCGGCTCGCGGTCGGCCATTTCCAGGTCGCGCACATGCTGGCGCCGATGCCGATCGCGTGCAATCTCGGCCTCACCCCGCTCGCCTCGCGGACGATCGCCCCGATGGCGCTCGGCCTCGGCGGCAATGCGGTGACGGTCTCTAACCCGCTCTGGGAGCGGATGGCGGGGGAGGGGGCGCGGCCCGATCTCGACGCCGCCGGAGCGGGCGCGGCGTTGCGGCGCGCTCTCGCCGCCGGGGAGCTGCGGCCGCGGCTCGCCGTCGTCCACCCGCATTCGGGGCACAATTACGAGCTGCGCTACTGGCTCGCCGCCTGCGGCATCGACCCGGACCGCGACGTCGAGATCGTCATTCTGCCGCCGCCCTTGATGGCCGATGCGCTCGGCGCCGGCACCATCGACGGCTGCTGCGTCGGGGAGCCCTGGAACACGGCGGCCGTGATGCTCGGCCACGGCCGCATCGCCACTGTGAAGGCGGCGATCTGGCGCTCGAGCCCGGAAAAGGTGCTCGGCGCGCAGGCACGCTGGGCCGAGCGGCATCCGGATGCGCTGGCTGCCCTGCTGCGCGCGCTCTATCGCGCCGCCGCCTGGTGTGCCGATCCGGCCAACCGGGAGGATCTGGCGGCACTGCTCGGCGGGCCGGCCTATGTCGACCGGCCGGCGGAGTGGATGCTGCCGGCGCTCTCGGGCGACATCCTGGTCGGCGGCGGGTGCATGGTGCATGTGGAGGACTTCTTCGTCCCGCAGGCGAAGGCCGCGACCTTCCCGTGGAAGAGCCACGCGGCCTGGTTCTACTCGCAGATGGTCCGCTGGGGGCAGATCGAGCACGATGCGGCGCGGGCGACGATCGCCCGCGAGACCTATCGGCCCGACATCTACCGCGCCGCGCTGCGGCCGCTCGGCATCGCCATGCCGGGCGCCAGCGCCAAGGTCGAGGGCGCGCTCGAACGGGCGACGCCGGTCGGCGCGAGCGGCTCGGGCCTCGTGCTCGGGCCGGACGGCTTCTTCGACGGCGGCCGGTTCGATCCGGACGAGCTCGACGCCTACATCGCCGGACAGGGAAGAGGGTAGGCGCATCGTAGCCCGCCGCAATTGCGAGCGCAGCGAAGCAATCCAGATCATTCTG
Organism: Pseudomonadota bacterium; assembly: GCA_023430145.1. Lineage (GTDB taxonomy): Bacteria > Pseudomonadota > Alphaproteobacteria > Rhizobiales > Methylopilaceae > JAEZCD01. Next base: position 13,687 of record JAEZCD010000242.1, on the reverse strand, counting down.
CACCGCCCGAAGGCTGGATTGCTTCGTCGCTTTGCTCCTCGCAATGACGGCACGGCCTGCGCAAGCGCTAGGCATCGATGCGGCCCTCTGGCTAGCGATTGATCGCCCGCGCCGTCGGTAACCCGACGCGGCACGCGCGGCGCATTGAAATCATTGCAGTTCCAGGTTTCGCGCGGTTTGGCACGCATCGTGCTTTCTTATCCATAGGCCGACGAGGCCACACCATCGACGTCCAATGGCGGGCGTCCCCCCAGGCAAAGCCGCTGATCAGGATTCATCGCGCGCCCCCGACGACCGGGACGCGGAGAACCCTGACCTGCGGCTTTTTTGTTTTCGACCGCGCCGCGAGAGCCGCGCGCCAACCGGGATCGAGCGATGACCAAACTGATCGAAACTGCAGGCCTACGCCGTCGCGCGGTGCTCGCCACCGGCCTCGCCGGCATTCTTCTTGCCGTGACCGCGGTCCCGGCGCGCGCCGAGATGCTGGACGTCGAGAAGGACGAGCTGAAGCTCGGCTTCATCAAGCTCACCGACATGGCGCCGCTCGCGATCGCCAAGGAGCTCGGCTATTTCGAGGACGAGGGCCTCTACGTCACGCTCGAGCCGCAGGCGAACTGGAAGGTCCTGCTCGACCGCGTGATCACCGGCGAGCTCGACGGCGCGCACATGCTCGCCGGCCAGCCGCTCGCCGCCACCATCGGCTTCGGCACCAAGGCCGAGCTCGTCACGCCCTTCTCCATGGACCTCAACGGCAACGGCATCACCGTCTCCAACGAGGTCTGGGAGCTGATGAAGCCGCACGTCCCCATGAAGGACGGCAAGCCGGTGCATCCGATCAAGGCCGACGCCCTGAAGCCGGTGATCGACAAGTTCCGGGCCGCCGGCAAGTCCTTCAAGATGGGAATGGTCTTCCCGGTCTCCACGCACAATTACGAGCTGCGCTACTGGCTCGCCGCCGGCGGCATCAATCCCGGCTACTACTCGCCGACCGACGTCTCCGGCCAGATCAAGGCCGACGCGCTGTTGTCGGTGACGCCGCCGCCGCAGATGCCGGCGACGCTCGAGGCCGGGACGATCAACGGCTACTGCGTCGGCGAGCCGTGGAACCAGGCCGCCGTGTTCAAGGGCATCGGCGTCCCGGTGATCACCGACTACGAGATCTGGAAGAACAATCCGGAGAAGGTGTTCGGCATCACCAAGGAGTTCGCCGAGAAGTACCCGAACACGACGCTGGCCTTGACCAAGGCGCTGATCCGCGCCGCCATCTGGCTTGACGAGAACAATAACGCCAACCGCATGAAGGCGGTCGAGATCCTGTCGCGCTCCGAATATGTCGGCGCCGACAAGGAGGTCATCGCCAACTCCATGACCGGCACCTTCGAATACGAGAAGGGCGACAAGCGCGAGGTTCCCGACTTCAACGTCTTCTTCCGCTACTTCGCGACCTATCCCTATTACTCCGATGCCGTCTGGTACCTGACGCAGATGCGCCGCTGGGGCCAGATTCCGGCAGGCAAGCCCGACGCCTGGTACGCCGAGACCGCGGCAAAGGTCTATCGCCCCGACATCTACCTGAAGGCGGCCCGCATGCTGGTCGATGAAGGTTTCGCCAAGGAGGGCGACTTCCCCTGGAAGACGGACGGCTATCGCGATCCGACCGCCGACTTCATCGACGGCGTCACCTATGACGGCCGCAAGCCCAACAGCTACCTCGACAGCCTGCCGATCGGTCTCAAGGGCACGCAGACCGTGGCGGGCAACGAGGTCGTCGGCGGCTGACGCCGCTCCTGCGCGCGGCGGGGACGGCTCGTCCCCGCATCGACCAGCACTCAACGCCAGGACACCCTTTCCGATGAGCAATGCGACCGACACGATCACTGCGGCGGTGCCGCGCGAGCGCAGGGCACGGACCCTCGCGCGCATCAATGGCGCCGCGAAATGGCTCGACGCGCTCGGCTTCGCCTGGCTGGTGCCGCTTCTCAGGATCGCCGCCGGCGACAGTCTCGGCGAGCAGCTCGGCGAGCTGAAACGGGTGCTGGTCATCCCGCTGATCGGTATCGCGGGCTTTCTCCTCGCCTGGGGATTGCTCGCCCCGCAGGTGCAGACATCGCTCGGCGCCATCCCCGGCCCGGCGCAGGTCTGGGAGCAGGCGCTCAACCTCCTCGCCGATCACAGGGCGGAACGGGAGAAGGAAGCCGAGTTCTACGCCCGCCAGGACGAGCGCAACGCCAAGCTCGTCGCCGAGGGCAAGGGCGACCGGGCGAAGGTGCGCGCCTACACCGGCAAGCCCACCTACATCGACCAGATCCTCACCTCGCTGAAGACGGTCGGCTTCGGCTTCCTGATCGCGACCCTCATCGCCGTCCCGCTCGGCATCGCCTCGGGCCTGTCGAAGTCGTTCAACGGCGCGATCAATCCGCTGATCCAGATCTTCAAGCCGGTCTCCCCGCTCGCCTGGCTGCCGATCGTCACCATGGTCGTCTCGGCCGTCTATCTCGATCCTTCCGAGGCGCTGCCGAAGTCGCTCGTCATCTCGGCGATCACGGTCACCCTGTGCTCGCTCTGGCCGACGCTGATCAACACCGCGCTCGGCGTCTCCTCGATCGACAAGGACCTCGTCAATGTCGGCCGGGTGCTGCAGCTCTCGACCGCGACCACCATCCGCAAGATCGTGCTGCCGTCGGCGCTGCCGCTGATCTTCACCGGTCTACGCCTCTCGCTCGGCGTCGGCTGGATGGTGCTGATCGCGGCCGAGATGCTGGCGCAGAACCCGGGCCTCGGAAAATTCGTCTGGGACGAGTTCCAGAACGGCTCCTCGTCCTCGCTCGCCCGCATCATGGTCGCCGTGCTGACCATCGGCCTGATCGGCTTCCTGCTCGACCGCATCATGCAAGTGTTGCAGTCGGCCTTCACCTTCTCGGCGAACCGCTAGGGGCTCGGCATGGCATTCGTCGAGATCGCCGGCCTCGCCAAGAGCTATGGCGAAGGCGCGAGGCGCACGCAGGTGCTCGCCGGCGTCGACCTTTCGGTCGAGGAGGGCGAGTTCCTCGCCATCGTCGGCTATTCGGGCTCCGGCAAGACGACGCTGATCTCGGCGATCGCCGGCCTCCTCGCGCCGGACGAGGGGACCATCGCGGTCGCCGGCGAGCCGATCGCCGGCCCCGGCCCGGACCGCGGCGTCGTCTTCCAGTCCTATTCGCTGATGCCGTGGCTGACCGTGCAGGGCAATGTCGCCCTCGCGGTCGATCAGGTCTTCCGCGAAAAGCCAAGGGCGGAGCGCGACGCCATCACCCGCGAATACATCGCCATGGTGGGGCTCTCGCACGCCGCCGACCGCCGGCCGGCGGAGCTTTCGGGCGGCATGCGCCAGCGCGTCGCCGTCGCCCGCGCGCTCGCCACCCGGCCGAAGATTCTCCTCCTCGACGAGCCGCTGTCCGCGCTCGATGCGCTCACCCGCGCCAAGCTGCAGGACGAGCTGGCGGCGATCTCGGCGCGGGAGAAGAAGACGATTCTCCTGATCACAAACGACGTCGACGAGGCGATCCTGCTCGCCGACCGCATCGTTCCCTTGACGCCGGGGCCGAACGCGACGCTCGGCCCTTCCTTCGCGGTCGACCTGCCGCGACCGCGCGACCGCAGCGAGGTGAACTCCGACCCGGCCTTCATCCGCCTGCGTGCCGAGGTCACGCAGTACCTGATGGATGTGGGCGCCGCCCGCGGCGCCGGCGCCGAAACCGCGAGCGGCGTCCGCCTGCCCAACGTCGTTCCGATCACCCAGAAGAGCGGCCCGCCCGAAGCCTATCTGCGCGCGGCGCAGTCGCCGATCGAGAGCCGCTACGTCGAGTTCTACGACGTGCGCAAAGTCTATCCGACGCCGAAGGGGCCGCTGACCGTGGTCGACGGCTTCGATCTCAAGATGAAGAAGGGCGAGTTCATCACCCTGATCGGCCACTCCGGCTGCGGAAAGTCGACCGTGCTGTCCATGGTCGCCGGCCTCGCCGACATCTCCGGCGGCGGCATCGTCCTCGACGGCAGGGAGGTCGTCGACGCCGGCCCCGACCGCGCCGTCGTCTTCCAGGCGCCCTCGCTGATGCCCTGGCTGACGGCGCGCGAGAACGTCGCGCTCGGCGTCGACCGCGTCTATCCGGACGCGAGCCCGGCCGAGCGGCGCGAGATCGTCGAGTACTACCTGCACCGCGTCGGTCTCGGCGATACCATGCATAAGCTCGCCGCCGAGCTGTCGAACGGCATGAAGCAGCGCGTCGGCATCGCCCGCGCCTTCTCGCTGTCGCCGAAGCTGCTGCTCCTCGACGAGCCGTTCGGCATGCTCGACTCGCTCACCCGCTGGGAGCTGCAGGACGTCCTCATGGACGTCTGGAAGCGCACCCAGGTGACGGCGATCTGCGTCACCCACGACGTCGACGAGGCGATCCTGCTCGCCGACCGGGTGGTGATGATGTCGAACGGCCCCAACGCCCGGATCGGCAGCATCATGGAGGTCGACCTGCCGCGGCCGCGCTCGCGCAAGGCGCTTCTGGCCCACCCGGACTACTACGCCTACCGCGGCGAGCTGCTCGACTTCCTCGAGGCCTACGAGGGCGGCGCCGACCCGGACCCTGCTCTCCTCGACGACATCAAGCGCCGGCGCCGCGAGGCGGTGGCCGGACGCGCCGAGCAGCTACTCCAAGCAGCGGAATGAATCCCATGACCGAGAAACTCGTCATCATCGGCAACGGCATGGCGCCCGGGCGGATGCTGGAGCATCTGCTGGAAGCCGCGCCCGGCCGCTACCGGATCACGATCTTCAACGCCGAGCCGCGCGTCAATTACGACCGGATACTGCTCTCGCCCGTGCTGTCGGGCGAGAAGGACTACGAGCAGATCATCATCCACGGCGACGGCTGGTACATCGACAACGGCATCATGCTCTACAAGGGGCACAAGGTCGTCGAGATAGACCGCGCCAACAAGACGGTGACGTCCGATCACGGCGTCACCGAGAGTTACGACAAGCTCGTCGTCGCCACCGGCTCGGTGCCGTTCATCCTGCCGGTGCCGGGCCGCGATCTGCCGGGCGTCCTCACCTATCGCGACCTCGACGACGTCAACGCCATGCTGCTCGCCGCCCAGGCGCGGGCGAAGGCGGTGGTGATCGGCGGCGGCCTGCTCGGCCTCGAGGCGGCCGCCGGGCTCGAGGCGCGCGGCATGGACGTCACCGTGCTGCACCTGATGCCGACGCTGATGGAGCGGCAGCTCGACGCCGCCGCCGGCTACCTCCTGCAGAGGGAGATCGAGGCGCGCGGCATCAAGGTCCTCACCAAGGCGAACACCAAGGCGATCCTCGGCGTGACGCGCGTCGAGGGCGTCGAGCTCGCCGACGGCACGGTCATCCCGGCGAGCCTCGTCGTCATGGCGGCGGGCATCAAGCCGAACGTCGAGCTCGCCCGCGCCGCCGGGCTCGACGTCGGCCGCGGCATCCTCGTCGACGCGACCATGCAGACCTCCGACCCCGACATTCTCGCGCTCGGCGAATGCGCCGAGGTCGGCGGGCACGTCTACGGCCTCGTCGCGCCGCTCTACGAGATGGCCCGCGTCGCCGCGGCCAAGCTCGCCGGCGGCGAGACGGCCGGCTTCGTGCATGTCGACACGCCGACCAAGCTGAAGGTCACCGGCATCGAGCTGTTCTCGGTCGGCGACTTCGCCGACGGCGGCGAGCGCGAGGAGATCGTCCTGCGCGACGCCGCCTCCGGCATCTACAAGCGCGTCGTCCTCAAGGAAAACCGCGTCGTCGGCACCGTCCTGTTCGGCGAGACCGCCGACGGCGCCTGGTTCAACGACCTGAAGAAGAAGGCCACCGACATCTCGGAGATGCGCGACACGCTCATCTTCGGCCAGGCGTATCAGGGGGGCGCCCCCCTGGACCCTATGGCGGCCGTTGCAGCCTTGCCGGATGATGCGGAGATCTGCGGCTGCAACGGCGTCTGCAAGGGCAAGATCACCGACACCATCAGGGGCAAGAAGCTCGGCACGCTCGACGCGGTGCGCGCGCACACCAAGGCCTCGGCGTCGTGCGGCTCCTGCACCGGCCTCGTCGAGCAGCTGATGGCGCTGACCCTCGGCGACGCCTATGCGCCGGCCGCGGTCACGCCCGTCTGCGGCTGCACCAGCCTCGGCCATGACGACGTGCGCCGGCTCATCAAGGCGAAGGGGCTCAGGACTATTCCGGCGGTGATGCAGGAGCTGGAATGGAAGACGTCGTGCGGCTGCGCGAAATGCCGGCCGGCGCTGAACTACTATCTCGTCTGCGACTGGCCGGACGAATACGCCGACGACTACCAGTCCCGCTTCGTCAACGAGCGCGTGCACGCCAACATCCAGAAGGACGGCACCTATTCGGTGGTGCCGCGGATGTGGGGCGGCGTGACGAGCGCGAAGGAGCTGCGGGCCATCGCCGACGTCGTCGACAAGTTCCAGATCCCGGCCGTGAAGGTGACCGGCGGCCAGCGCATCGACATGCTCGGCATTCGCAAGGAAGACCTGCCGGCCGTGTGGGCGGACCTCGGCAAGGCCGGCTTCGTCTCCGGCCACGCCTATGCCAAGGGCCTGCGGACCGTGAAGACCTGCGTCGGCACCGACTGGTGCCGCTTCGGCACGCAGGATTCGACCGGCCTCGGCATCCGCATCGAGCGCTTCATGTGGGGCTCGTGGACGCCGGCCAAGGTGAAGATGGCGGTGTCGGGCTGCCGGCGGAACTGCGCCGAGGCGACCTGCAAGGACGTCGGCGTGGTCTGCGTCGAGTCCGGCTACGAGATCCACTTCGCCGGCGCCGCCGGCATCGACATCAAGGGCACCGAGGTGCTCGGCACGGTGGCGAACGAGGACGAGGCGCTCGAGGCGATCGTCGCGCTCGTGCAGATGTACCGCGAGCAGGGCCGCTATCTCGAGCGCATCTACAAGTGGGCGAAACGCGTCGGCGTCGAAGAAATCCGCCGCCAGATCATGGACGATCCTGAGCGGCGCAGGGCTTATTTCGACCGCTTCGTCTTCAGCCAAAAATTCGCACAAGTGGATCCCTGGTCCGAGCGCGTCTCCGGCAAGGACAAGCATGAGTTCCGGCCGATGGCCACCATCGACTATGCACAGGCGGCGGAGTGAGGCGCATGCGCTGGATCGCCATCGGCTCGACGAGCGACATCCCGCGGCGCGGCGCGCGCTGCGTCGTCACCCCGCACGGCCGCATCGCCGTCTTTCGCACGGCGGCGGACGAATACTTCGCGATCGAGGACCGCTGCCCGCACAAGGGCGGCCCGCTGAGCCAGGGCATCGTGCACGGCAGCGCCGTCACCTGCCCGCTGCACAACTGGGTGATCTCGCTCGAGACGGGGTGCGCGCAGGGCGCCGACGAGGGTGCGGTGCGCACCTTCCCGCTCAAGGTCGAGGCGGGCCGGCTCCTGATCGCCGGCGAGGCGCTCGAAGCGCTGGCGGCCTGAGATGACCGCGCCCGCGCAGACCGTACGGACGACCTGCCCCTATTGCGGCGTCGGCTGCGGCGTGCTTGCCGAGGTCGGCGCGGACGGCACGGTGGCCGTGCGCGGCGACCCGGACCACCCGGCCAATCGCGGCCGGCTCTGCTCGAAGGGATCGGCGCTCGCTGAGACGCTCGGCCTCGACGGGCGCCTGCTGCGTCCGCGCGTGCACGGCCGCGAGGTGACCTGGGACGAGGCGCTCGACCTCGTCGCCGAGAGATTCTCCCGCACGATCGCCGAGCACGGGCCGGATTCGGTCGCCTTCTACGCCTCCGGCCAGCTCCTGACCGAGGACTACTACGTCGCCAACAAGCTGATGAAGGGTTTTATCGGCGCGGCGAACATCGACACCAATTCGCGGCTCTGCATGGCCTCCTCGGTCGCCGGACACCGCCGCGCCTTCGGCTCCGACACCGTGCCCGGCACCTACCAGGATCTCGAGCTCGCCGACCTCGTCGTGCTGACAGGCTCCAACCTCGCCTGGTGCCACCCGGTGCTCTACCAGCGGATCGCCGCCGCCAAGCAGAAGCGGCCGCAAATGCGCGTCGTGCTGATCGACCCGCGCCGGACGATGACGGCGGACATCGCCGATCTGCACCTCGCCATCCGGCCGGACGGCGACGTCGCGCTGTTCACCGGCCTTCTCGCTCATCTCGCCGAGCGGGGCGCGGTCGACGAGGATTTCGTCGCCGCGCATACGACGGGCTTTGCCGAGGCGCTCGCCGAGGCCTGGGAGATCGGCATCTACGAGACCGCCGAGCAGACCGGCCTCTCGGTCGAGCAGCTGAGTGATTTTTACGCGCTGTTCGCGCGGACGAAGAAAGTCGTCACGGTCTACAGCCAGGGCGTCAACCAGTCCTCGCGCGGCACCGACAAGGTCACCGCGATCATCAACTGCCACCTCGCCACCGGCCGCATCGGAAGGCCGGGCATGGGCCCGTTCTCGGTCACCGGGCAGCCGAACGCCATGGGCGGCCGCGAGGTCGGCGGCCTCGCCAACATGCTCGCCGCGCACATGGAGATCGAGAATTCTGTGCACCGCGATCGCGTGCAGCGCTTCTGGGGCTCGCCGGTCATAGCCGACAAGCCCGGCCTGAAAGCGGTCGACATGTTCCGCGCCGTGGCCGACGGGCGCATCAAGGCGCTCTGGATCATGGCCACCAACCCGGTCGACTCGATGCCGGAGGCGGACGCCGTCGCGTCGGCGCTGCGGGATTGCCCGTTCGTCGTCGTCTCCGACGTCGTCGGCGCGACCGACACGGTTCGGCACGGGCATGTGCTGCTGCCGGCAGCCGCCTGGGGCGAGAAGGACGGCACGGTCACCAATTCCGAGCGCCGCATCTCGCGCCAGCGCGCCTTCCTGGGCCTGCCGGGCGAGGCGCGGCCCGACTGGAAGATCGTCTGCGACGTCGCCGCCCGCATGGGATTCTCCGACGCCTTCGCCTACGCCTCGCCGGCCGAGATCTTTTGCGAGCACGCCGCGCTGTCGGCGTTCGAGAATGAGGGCACGCGCGACTTCGACATCGGCGGCGTCGCCGGGCTCGACGAGGCCGCGTACGAGGCAATGCCGCCGTTCCAATGGCCGCAGCCGGGTGCGCCGGCCGAGACACGCTTCTTCGCCGACGGGAACTTCTTCACGCCGGACCGGAAGGCGCGCTTCGTCGCCGTCGCGCCGAAGGCCGAGGCGCGCACCGACGCGGCGTTTCCGCTGGTGCTCAACACGGGCCGCGTGCGCGATCACTGGCACACGCTGACGCGCACCGGAAAGAGCGCCCGCCTGTCGCAGCATCTGGCCGAGCCGTTCGCCGAGATCCACCCGGCCGACGCAGCGCCGCTCGGCATCGCCGATGCCGATCTCGTGCGCGTCGAAAGCGCCTCCGGCGACATCCTCGTCCGCGCGCTGCTGTCGGACCGGCAGGCGCGCGGCTCGGTCTTCGTGCCGATGCATTGGACCGACCAGTTTTCGGCCCGCGCGCGCGTCGACACGCTGGTGCCTCCGCTGACCGATCCGGTTTCGGGGCAACCGGCGTTGAAGCATGTGGCGGCGCGCGTGAAACGCTTCGCCGCGGCCGCCTTCGGCTTCGCTGTGCTGCGCGAGCGGCCCGGAACGCTCGACGCCGACTATTGGGCGCTCGCCAAATGCGAGGGCGGTTTTCGGGTGGAGCTCGCCTTCGCCGACGCCGGGCGCGATTGGCAGGCCTTCGCCAAAAGCCTGCTCGGCGGCACGGCGGAATTCCTCGCCTATCACGACCTCCGGGCCGGCCGGCGGCGGTTCGCCGCCTTCGACGGTGACCAACTCGCCGGCGCGCTGTTCCTTGCCGCCGAGCCGGTTCCCGTCTCGCGCGCCTGGGCGGTGGAGCAGCTCGGCGCCCGCTTCGTCGACGGCCGCGCGCGGCTGGCCGTGGTCGCCGGACGGCCCGGCAAGGGCGCCCCCGACCGCGGCGCCACCGTCTGCGCCTGTTTTGGCGTCGGCGCCAACGAGATCGCCGCCGCCGTCGCCGCCGGCTGCGGCACGGTGGAGGCGGTCGGCCAAAAACTCGGAGCCGGCACCAATTGCGGCTCCTGCCGTGCCGAAATCAGGGGGATCGTCGATGCGCGCCGTCTCCAGGCCGCCGAGTGAGGCTCTGCCGGCGCGGATCGCGTCGCTCGCCGTGCTGCCGGTCTTCTTCGGCCTTGCGGGTCGCCCAGTGGTCGTGGTCGGCGGCTCGGACGGCGCCGCCTGGAAAGCCGAGCTGCTGCTCGCCACCGGCGCCGAGGTGCATGTCTTCGCGCCGGCAGAGGAGATGGGCGAGGAGTGGGCGCGCCTCCTGCATGAGGATCTGCTTATCCATCACGACCGCGCCTGGGAGGCGGGAGACTTCGGCGGCGCGGCGCTCGTCGTCGCCGATGCCGAGAGCGACGCGGAGGCCGCGGGCCTGCAGGCCGCGGCGCGGGCGGCCGGCGTGCCGATCAACGTCATCGATCGGCCGGCGTTTTGCGACTTCCAGTTCGGCTCGATCGTCAACCGCTCGCCCGTGGTCGTCGGCATCTCGACCGACGGCGCGGCGCCGATCCTCGGCCAGGCGATCCGGCGAAAGATCGAGACGGTCCTGCCGCCCTCGCTCGCCGCTTGGGCAAGCCTCGCGCAGCGTCTGCGCGGCGTCCTCGCCGAGCGATTGTCGCCCGGCGCCGGGCGGCGAACATTCTGGGAGCGGTTCGTCGACCGCGCCTTCGGGCCGGCGCCGGGGGAGGGGGCCGAGGCGGAGCTTTCCGCCGAGATTTATGGCATCGCCGCCGACATGCCCTCCGTCGGTCGCGTGACCCTCGTCGGCGCCGGCCCGGGCGATGCCGACCTGTTGACGCTGCGCGCGGTGCGCGCGCTGCAGGCGGCCGACGTGATCCTGTTCGACGATCTCGTCTCGGACGAGGTTTTGGAGCTCGCGCGCCGCGAGGCCAAGCGCATCCTGGTCGGCAAGCGGGCAGGGCGGCCGAGCTGTCGGCAGGACGAGATCGAGGCGCTGATGGTCAAGCTCGCGAAAGCCGGCCGGCACGTCGTGCGGCTGAAGTCGGGCGATCCCTCCATCTTCGGCCGCGCCGGCGAGGAGATCGAGCGGCTGCGCGCGGAAGGCATCGCCGTCGAGATGGTGCCGGGCATCACCGCCGCGCTCGCCATGGCCTCGGCGCTCGGCGTCTCGCTGACGCATCGCGACTGCGCGAAATCCGTGCGCCTCGTCACCGGCCATTCGCGCCACGGCGGCCTGCCGGAGGATCTCGACTGGCACGCGGTCGCCGATGCTTCGGCGACGACCATCTTCTACATGGCCGGCCGCACGGCCGGCGAGATCGCCGCCCGGCTCCTGCGCCACGGCCTCGACCCCGCGACGCCGGTCGCCGTCGCCGCCTCGCTGGGGCGGCCGGAGCAGCGGGTGTGGCGCGGCCGGCTGGACGCGCTCGCCACGGCGCCGCTCGCGCAGGCGGGGCCGGTCGTCATCGGCGTCGGAGCGGTGTTCGCGGAGCGGGATGCGCTGACCGGCAGCCTGGCGCTCGCCGGCTGAGCGAGGAGGGGAAGCGAAGCGACGATCGCGGCCGGTGGGCCCGGCAGGATTCGAACCTGCAACCAGACCGTTATGAGCGGCCGGCTCTAACCGTTGAGCTACGGGCCCTGCCAGGGAGCGGGCGGACAATAGGTCGGCGGCGGCGGCGGGCGCAACCTCGACTTGGCTCGCCAGCCGCAGCCGGCGAGCTCTGTGCGTCATCCCACTCTCGGCGTCATCCTGCGGCTTGACCGCGGGATGACGAGCGGAGGGGCTGTCGCAGGAGCTCGCGGCCGGCCATGCGACCTCGACTTGGCGCGCCGCCCGCGACGGGCGCACGCCAGGCGTCTCAATCACCGTCCGTCACGGCCGCATCCATCGTCCGCACCCCCGCCGCCCGGCGCCCCTCAGGGCGGCGAGCAGCGATAATAGGTGATCGGGATGTCCGGCATGGCCGGGTCGACGACGACGAGCGTGTTGTCGTCCGCCAGGCGGGCGGTCTCGCGGCGCGACAGCTCGCTCACGGAGCTGGCGCAGCTCAAGGTCAGCGTCCGGCCCGACTGCGAGGCGGCGCGGCTGCCGACGACGCGGCAGGTCTCCATCAGGCCGCGCACCGTCTTGCCGTCGACGATGAAGCCGGAATCGATGATCCCGTCCTCCTTCAGGAAGCGCGGCTTGCCGTCCTTGAAGGTGAAGACCTGGGCACAGATGCCGGCATCGATTGACCAGGCGCCCTGCAGGCGGGCTTCGGTCACGGTCTCGTCCGCCGCCGCGCCCGTACCGCCCAAAAGGCCGGCGAGAAGGACTGCGCGCCCGACAGGCGCCAACCAGCTACGTGCGACCAACATCGTTCGCTCCATTCGTGTGCCGCCGGCGAGAGGGGAGGAGCCGACGAGCCGTCGCGCGGCGTGCGCCGCCCGCACGGGCGAAAATAGGGGCGCTTCCTATAGGTTCGGTTAGCGGCGCGAGCAAACAGCGGGCGCCCCGACCCGCCGCGATGCGCGGCGCCTCAGCCGCCGGCGCCCTCGTTCTGCAGCAGGCGCATGACTTCGGCGGCGGCTTTGGTGACCTCGCGGCGGGCGATCGCCTCGGCCTTGTCGGCGTCGCGCGCCTCGATCGCCTTCATGAGCGCCCGCAGGCCGGCGACGCTCTCGGCCGAGCGGCCTTTGGAGCGCTGCGGATGATGCAGGCCGAGCGCCCGCCAGCGCCAGACGCGGGCATGCAGCGCGCCGATCATCGAGGAGAGTATGTCGCTGCCGGCGCCGGAGAAGAGGACGTCGTAGAACTTGTTCTTGGCGACGAGAACGGTCTCAGGATCGTCGCCCGCATAGGCCGCGCAGGTCTCCTCGAGTCGCTCGCGCAGCCTGGACAGCTCCGCATCGCCCGCGTTCATGACGAACATGCGCGCCGACAGGCCCTCCAGCACCGAGCGGATGAGGTAAAGGTCCTTCGCCTCGGCGAGGGTCAGCTTGCGGACGATCGGCCCCTTGTTGGGGATCGTCTCGACGACGCCCTCCGATTCGAGCTGCCGCAGCGCCTCGCGGATGACGGTCCGCGAGACGTTCATCATCGCCACGAGCTCACGCTCGACGAGGCGCGAGCCGGGCGCCAGCGTCCCCTCGACGATGGCCTTGCGCAGGGCATCGACGACGTTGCGCCGCAGCGGCGCCGCCGATCGCTGGATGCTGGGCAGGAGAGCATTGTCCGGCATCGCCGGTCCGCTTTCGCCCGAAAGGCCACGAAGAGCCGACATTACCGGCCTAACTCCCTCGGCTGAGTCGAGACGTCGAACGTGATGATACCGGTCCCCGCACGCAAGCCGAATCCGTGTATTCCGCCGCCCCCTCGGCCGCCCGTCGCCGCGACGGTTTCGGCAGAGGCGCCCGTCGAGCGGCGCATGGTTCCCGGCTCCGATCGACATACCAGTATTACGATAAGACGATCGTACAGGATAGCGCGCGTTGATCAAGCCGGTCGGCGAGGGGCGGAACCCCGGCGTTGAGATGACTCGTCACCGGCGGCGGCATGGCCGGCATCGCGGGTCGGGCGTCTGCCTTCGGCAGGCCCGGGCGGATGAAACGCACGGTGCCTTTCCCTGATGCCCGCTGGGTCCCCTTCCCGCGCCTTCGGCGCGCCGGGGACGACACC
>JAEZCD010000219.1 GCA_023430145.1 Pseudomonadota bacterium | reverse complement strand
CCATAGAGCCGGTCTCCCCATACCTTCTCGCGCGCGACGTCGATTGCCTCCATCGGTTCGCCGCCGAGCGAACTCGCCGGATACCGCCACAGGCGCGCGGCGGTACCCAGCACCTGCGGCGCCGTGCTCACGTCTTCCGGTTCTGCCGGTTGCCGACCAGATCGTCCACGACCGCGGGGTCGGCGAGCGTGGAGGTATCGCCAAGTGCCCCGTAGTCGTCCTCGGCGATCTTGCGGAGGATGCGTCGCATGATCTTGCCGGAGCGTGTCTTCGGCAGTCCTGGCGCGAACTGGATCTTGTCCGGCGTGGCGATGGCGCCGATCTCCTTGCGGACATGGGCGATCAGTTCCTTCCGGAGTTCGTCGGATCCGGCGACGCCCGCCATCAGCGTCACGTAGCAGTAGATGCCCTGGCCCTTGATGTCGTGCGGATAGCCGACGACGGCGGCCTCCGACACCTTCGGATGGGCGACGAGCGCCGATTCCACCTCCGCGGTGCCCATGCGGTGGCCGGAGACGTTGATGACGTCGTCGACGCGGCCCGTCACCCAGTAGTAGCCGTCGGCGTCGCGGCGGCAGCCGTCGCCGGTGAAGTATTTTCCGGGATAGGCGGAGAAGTAGGTCTGCATGAAGCGCTCGTGGTCGCCATAGACGGTGCGCATCTGCCCCGGCCAGGAATCGGCGATGACGAGGTTGCCGCTCGTCGCCCCTTCCAGCACCTTGCCGTCGGCGTCGACGATCTGCGGCACGACGCCGAAGAACGGCGTCGTCGCCGAGCCGGGCTTCAGCGGCGTCGCGCCCGGCAGCGGCGTGATCATCTGGCCGCCGGTCTCGGTCTGCCACCAGGTGTCGACGATCGGGCAGCGGCCCTCGCCGACGACCCGGTAGTACCATTCCCAGGCTTCCGGATTGATCGGCTCGCCGACCGTGCCGAGCAGCTTGATGCTTTTCCGCGAGGTCTTCAGCACCGGTGCGTCGCCGGCCTGCATCAGCGCCCGGATGGCGGTCGGCGCGGTGTAGAAGATGGTGACGCCGTGCTTGTCGCAGACCTCCCAGAAGCGCGACATCGAGGGATAGTTCGGCACGCCCTCGAACATCAGCGTCGTCGCGCCGTTGGCGAGCGGCCCGTACACCGTATAGGAGTGGCCGGTCACCCAGCCGACGTCGGCCGTGCACCAGAAGACGTCGCCCTCGTGATAGTCGAAGGTGATCTGGTGCGTGTAGGAGGCGAAGACGAGATAGCCGCCGGTGGTGTGCAGCACGCCCTTCGGCGCGCCCGTCGAACCCGAGGTGTAGAGGATGAAGAGCGGGTCCTCGGCGCCCATTTCCTCGGCCGGGCACGCCTCGGACACGCCGGCCGCCGCCTCATGGTACCAGACGTCGCGGCCCGGCCGCATGTCGACCGCGCCGCCGGTGCGGCGGACGACGATCACCGTCCGCACCCCGCCGGCCTTCTCGACGGCGGCGTCGGCGTTCGCCTTCAGCGGAATTCTCCGGCCGCCGCGCAGCCCCTCGTCGGCGGTGATCACTACCTCGGATTTGCAGTCGCTGATGCGGCCGGCGAGGCTGTCCGGCGAGAAGCCGCCGAACACCACCGAATGGATGGCGCCGATGCGCGCGCAGGCGAGCATGGCGTAAGCCGTCTCCGGGATCATCGGCATGTAGATCGTCACCCGGTCGCCGCGCTTCACGCCGTGCGCCTTCAGCACGTTGGCGAACCGGCAAACCTCGCGGTGCAGCTCGCGATACGTGATGCGCCGCTGTTCGGCCGGATCGTCGCCCTCCCAGATGATCGCAGTCTGCTCGCCGCGGGCGGCGAGGTGCCGGTCGACGCAGTTCTCGCAGAGGTTGAGCGTGCCGTCCTCGAACCAGCGGATCGAGACGGCGCCCGGGGCGAAGCTCGTGTTCTTGACGCGGCCGTAGGGCTTGATCCAGTCGAGCCGCAGGCCGACCTCGCCCCAGAATGCCTCCGGATCGGCGACCGAGCGTGCGTAGAGGTCGCGATAGGCGTCCGCATCGATCCAGGCGCGCTTCGCCCATTCGGCCGGGACGGGGTAGACGGCTTCCGACATGGACGTCCTCCGGGAAGGCTGCCCGTTCGAGCCGTGCAGCGCTGTTTGCCGCATTATGCGAATCCGGGCTGCGGCGAACAAGGCGAGCGGTGTCGCGGGGAGCACCGCCTTTCGGAGGGTATCGAAGCACCGGAGCGGCCAGTGGAACGGCCGCACGGGAGGCGAATGGCGGAGGCCGATGACTAGCCGGTCGTGGGAATCACGCGCGAGTCGAACTCGGTCTCCAGAAGCCGGACGAGGTCTCGCCGATCCTCGTCGGTGAAGTCGGCCCCGCTCTCGATCGCCTCGTAGATCTCGTAGTACTCGGCCTCGTTGTCGATGGCGGACTCGGGGTCGAGTTCGAGATCCTCCTTCAGCCGGAAATATTGCTCGACCAGATAGACCTTCCTGTCGCGGCGCCGCTCGCGCGCCTCGTGCCGGTTCTCCGCCTCCATATAGAGGTAGGTGACGAGCGCGAGCGCCGTGGCGACGGAGCCGAACAGGAGGAGGGCGGGGCCGACACTGACCATGCGATCTCGATAGCGCCAAACCGCCGGCGATCCCAGCCCCCCGGGCAGCGGCGCGGCCTCCCTATCCCCGGGGCGGAGCCCTCTGTCGTTCGGAAACGGGGAAATGGCAAGCCGGGTCAGGACCGGGACGCGGGATCGAGCTTGCCTGCATCCTCGCAGCGGCCACAGGTCCTGCGGCCGCTGCGAGGCTCGCTTTTCGAGCCCGATCAGTGCCGCTCGTGCGAGCGGCGGGCGAGATGGCCGGCGACGATGGCGCGCCCCTCGTCGGCGCGGCTGAGGCGGCCGGCGACGACGCCGGGCAGCGGCGGCACCGGCTGCTCGTAGAGCCAGGCGTTCAGCAGCTTCTTCACCGACCGGTCGCGGCTCGTCTCCACGGCGATCTCGATGAAGTCGGCAGAGGTGACGCTCTTGTACTTGTAGCGGTCGTAGAAGGCGCGGACGATGTTCCAAAATGCCTGCTCGCCGACATGCTGCCGCAGCGCGTAGAGCGTCACCGCGCCTCGGTAATAGGTCCGGTCGGAGAAGATCTGCTCGCCGTTCTCGACCACCGCCGGACCGATATCGTTGGCGACCAGATAGTCGTAGATCGCCTGCATCAATGCGTCGAATTTGTCGGGGTTGTTTCGGTACGGAAACAGGAACTCGAAATAGGTGGCGAACCCCTCGGCGATCCAGAGATCGCGCCATTCGGCCACGGACATCGCATTGCCGAACCATTGGTGCGCCAGCTCGTGCACGATGACACCCCGGTCGATGAAGTCGAACGGATAGGTCGAGACGGTCTGCGTTTCCAGCGCGTAGTAGAGGTTCGGATCATCGACGGTGATGCTGCCGTAGGATTCGAACGGGTAGGGCGCGACGAGCTGGCGCATCCACTTCATGTATTGCGGGATTCGGAGGAACTCGCCGACCTGCTCGTCGGTGACCTTCTTGGTGATGTAGTGATGGAGCGGGATGCCCTCGGCGACCTGGTCGACGACCTTGTACTTGTTGACCTGGACGGTGGCGAGCCAGGTCGTCATCGGCTGCCGCATCTCGTAGCGGAAGCGTTGCGCGATGCCGAGATCCTCGGTCGCCGTGTGCAGTCCGTTGGCGACCGCCCTGTACGGCTTCGGCACGGTGACGGAGATCGAGTAGGTCGCCCGGTCGGTCGGCTCGTCGTTGCAGGGGAAGAAGGTCGAGGCGCCGACCGGCTCGCTGAGCACATAGGTGGCCTTCTTGGCGTGCAGCCAGCCGAGCGGCAGGATGTCGAGGCCCGGCGCCGTGGGGTCGGGCAGCGGCACCGGCGTGCCGCCGTAGCGGATCACGACCTCGAACGGGCGGCCGTCCGGGATGGCGCGCTTCGGCTCGATGATCAGCTTGTCGTTCGCCTGCGAGAAGCCCGCCCGGTCGCCATCGACGCGGACCTTGTGGACGCCGAGGCCGGCGAGATCGAGCTGGAACGTCGTCAGCTGCCGCGTCGCCTTGATGCTGAGTCTGGCGACGCCCTGGAGGCTGTTGGCGACCGGGTCGGCCTCGAGGTCGAGGTCGTAGTGCAGGACGTCGTAGCCGTCATTGCCGAAGCTCGGGAAGAAGGGATCGATCGCGGCCGCCGGCGAGGCGGCGAAGAGCGCCGCGGCAAATCCCGCCGCGATCGCCGGAAGCAGCTCGGTTGGTCGAAAGGTCATGGTGCCCCTCTGGCCGCAAGGTCTCCTATGCCGCGCATGCTGCCACACTTCATCGGTGCTGACAGAGAGACTTTCCGACGAAGGCTAACGGGATCCGACCGGCACCCGCGCAAGGAGAGGAACCGTCGGCCGCCGCGGCCGCCGATCGGGGGAAGCGAGGAGGTGCGGACTTTCTCGATTCGAGCGGGATGTTGCGCGGGCCGGGGCTGGTCGCCCTCATGCGCTCGGCTCGGGACGAACAGCGCTGCAGAAGAGGGAGATGGCCGGTGGGAGGTCCCCACCAGCCAGCCGGCACTAATCCTCGATGCTGCGCGCGGCCTCGATGATCACCTTGGCGACGGCATCGGGATGCGACTCGTAGACCGCGTGGCTGGCGCCTTCGATGACGACGAACGGCGCCCTGGCGCGCTCGTAGTAGAAGCGCTCGAGATCGGGAGCGATGATCTGGTCGTCGCCGGCGACGATCCCCCAGCTCGGCTTGGTCTTCCAGGCGGCAGCCGTCAGCGGCGTCGAGAACACTTTGGCGGCCGTGAGCACCTGCGACCGCGAGGCGAACTCGGCCCTGTCGCGCGGAAGATCGGGCGCGAACAGCTTCAGGAAGTCGGCCTGCCCGAGATAGGTGTAGCCGTCGGGCGTCTTCTTGATCGCCCCGGGCGTCTTGCCGAGCAGGCTCGGCATCCTGGCGCCGAGCGCGCTCTCGTCCTCGCCGACGTCCGGGGCATGGGCCGCGACATAGACGAGCCCGGCGACCTTCGGATGCACGCCGGCCTCGGTGATGACCGAGCCGCCATAGCTGTGGCCGACGAGCAGGGTCGGGCCGTCCTGCAGGTCGAGGATTCGCCTGGTCGCAGCGACGTCGTCGGCGAAGCCGGTCTCCGGCTCCTGGACCATCGTCACGGCAAATCCCTCCTTGACGAGGATGTCGTGCACCGGCTTCCAGCCCGACGCGTCGACCCAGGCCCCGTGCACGAGGACGATGTTCTCGACCGGCGCGGCGCTCGCGGCGGCCGGCAGGATCAGGACAGACAGCGCCGCCGCAGCGGCAAGACGGGTAACGATGCGCCTCATCTTCGCCTCCTCGATTTCGCCGGCCCAGGGGCGGGCCAGCTCCGTTTGCGAGGATCATGCTGGCGATCGGCTCTCTCTCCGTCGATCATGCATGCGGTGCTTGCCGCGATACCTTCGTATGGCGCACCGACGACCGGATGGCGGCATGGGCATCCGCCGCCGAGGCGCTGCCCCAAGGACGAATCGAAAGGTATGCCGACCGGTCCGCCTCGGTAATTCTCTCGATATACTCGAAAGGGCGACTGCCGGGCGCGCGGCGATAGCGTGGAACTATGGACTTCGGAGCGAGATCGAAGTTCCAGCCGCCGAAGATTTTGCCGATTCTCTCCTTGCCGGGCACATCCGGCGAAAACAGGAGGAATCGCCATGTACCACATCGTTCGGCTCGCCGAGGGATCACCGCGAAGCCCCCGGCCGCCGCAGAGCTACGGCCAGCTCGCATCGGGCTATCGTCCGGTCGCCATCCCCGCCGTGGCCGCAGTGCTGGAAGTGATGCGCCCCTCCGCGGCCCGGCCGTCGCCCGAGGCCTCCGCCCGGGCCTGGGCCGGCCGCGAGTTCGATTGAACCGATGCCCGTGACGCTCGAGACGGCGCTCGCGCCCCGGGGTGCGGGCGCCGCTCGCCGTTGCCGGATAGGCGAGCCAAGCCGCGGGCTATCGACATCTGAGCCAGCCGGCATTTCAAGGCACGCCTCGAGGCTCCCACTCTGATCGGCGGAAGACCGGGGCATCCGCCCGGGTCACTCACGACAGGGAGGCTTCCATGCTGAAGCAAATCGGGCTCGCGGCGGCGATCATGACGGCGGGCACGGCGTTCTCGCTCACCCAGACCATCGCCGAGGATTCTGCCCGCAGCGGGGTCGTCAAAGTCCGCTCCGCCTATTCGGTCCCGGAGACTGTCAAGCGGATCAAGCAGGACGTCGCCGCCAAGGGGATCACGCTGTTCGCAACCATCGACCAGGCGCGGCTCGCCGCCGACGCCGGCATCACGCTGCGGCCCTCGACGCTGATCGTCTTCGGCAATCCGCCGCTCGGCGCGCAGTTCCTGACCTCCAATCCGGACGCCGGCCTCGACTGGCCGGTCCGCGTGCTGGTCCGCGAGGACGCGGACGGCAAGGTGTGGGCGGTCTATTCGGACTTCACCTGGATCGCCCGCCGCTTCGGCATCGAGGATCGCCGGCCGCAGTTCGAGAAGGCGTCGTCGGTCATCGGCTCGATCACCGCGAGCGTCGCCGCCCATTAGCGGCGAGGAGCGGGCGAGTCCTCGCGCTTCCCGCTATCTCCTTCGTCCGTACAGGGCCCGTCCGCGCATCGCCGCGGCGGGCCCGTTCGGCTTTGCCGACCCGCCCCCGGGATAGGCGCGGGCTATGGAATGGGAAGCCAGCCGATATTTCAGCGCCGGCGTCGCAGCCCCGATCCTCTCCCTCGCCGAGGCCGCTACCGGCCGCAACCCTCGAGGAGACGATCGATGCCGAAATTCACTGTCCGCACGCAGGCGATGCTCGCTGCTCTGACGCTCGCCACGGGCTTTCTCGCCACCGCCGCGGAGGCCGGCGAGTGCCCGGCCGGCAAGACGATGACCGACGCCACCAAGCCCGCCACGCATGCCGCCAAGGGCGTCACCGACACGGTGCTGACCGCCATCGAGCTCGGCCAGGAGCCCGCCAAGATCGACGGCCGCAAGCTGCGCCTGCGCCGGCTCGTGATCGAGCCGGGCGGCATCGTTCCCTGGCACAGCCACGGCGACCGCCCGGCGATCATCTACATCGTCCAGGGCGAGGTGATCGAGCACGCGAGCAACTGCGCCGCCCCCATCGTCCACAAGGCCGGCGAGGCGACGGCGGAGACGGCAAAGGTCTCCCATTGGTGGGAGAACAAGGGCAAGCAGCAGGTGATCCTGCTCTCCGCCGATCTGCTGCGCGATCCGACCGACCACAACATGTGACCTCCGGCTCGTCCAAGGGGCGCTCGTCTGCACGGGCGCCCCTTTTTCACGGGAGCAACCAGACCATGCCGAGCACCGCCCTGCCCGCGCCGCCAGCCCTCGCCGCCGCGACGGCCGCGCTGCGCCGCACGATCGTGATCGCTCTCATCGCCTTCCTCACCCTGGTCGACCTGTTCGCGACGCAGGCCATCCTGCCGTCGCTGGCGAAGGCTTACGGTGTCACCCCGGCCGCGATGGGGCTCGCCGTCAACGCGAGCACGCTCGGCATGGCGGTGGCGAGCCTCGCCATAGCCTTTCTCAGCCGAAGGCTGGACCGCCGGCGCGGAATCGTCGTGGCGCTCGCGGCGCTGTCCGTGCCGACGCTGCTGCTCGCGGCGGCACCGGATCTGCCGACCTTCGCCGGGCTGCGCATCGCGCAGGGATTGCTCATGGCGACCGCCTTCACCCTCACCCTGACCTATCTCGGCGAGCGCTGCAGCGCGCGCATGACCGCCGGCGCCTTCGCCGCCTACATCACCGGCAACGTGGCCTCGAACCTGTTCGGCCGGCTGCTCTCGGCCGCCGTTGCGGACCATTACGGCCTCGCGGCGAATTTCCTCGCCTTCGCCGCGCTCAACCTGCTCGGGGCGCTGCTCGTCCAGCTGACGCTGCAGAGGAGCCGGCCGGCGGCGGCGACGGAAGCCGGGCCGACGGTGCTCGGCGCGCTCGCGCTGCATCTGTCGAACCCGGGGCTGCGCGCGGCCTTCGCCATCGGCTTCTGCATCCTGTTCGCCTTTATCGGCACCTTTACCTACGTGAACTTCGTCCTCGTGCGGCCGCCGCTCGGCCTCGGCATGATGTCGCTCGGCCTCGTCTACTTCGTCTTCCTGCCGTCGATCTTCACGACGCTCGGCGCCGGCGCCGCCGTCGCCTGGGCCGGCACGCGGGGCGCGTTCCTCGCCGCCATCGGCATCGCCCTCAGCGGCCTGCCGCTGCTGCTCGCGCCGGCGGTCCTGCCGGTGATCGTCGGCCTCGGCCTCGTCGCCGTCGGCACCTTCCTCGCGCAGGCGATCACGACCGGCTTCGTCGGCCGCGCCGCGACTGCCGACCGCGGCGCCGCCAGCGGCATCTATCTGGCAAGCTACTTCCTCGGCGGCCTCCTCGGCACGGCGGTGCTGGGCCTGTTGTTCGATCGCTTCGGCTGGAGCGCCTGCGTCG
This sequence comes from Pseudomonadota bacterium, assembly GCA_023430145.1. Classification (GTDB taxonomy): domain Bacteria; phylum Pseudomonadota; class Alphaproteobacteria; order Rhizobiales; family Methylopilaceae; genus JAEZCD01. The sequence continues at coordinate 269 of JAEZCD010000219.1, read as the reverse complement.
CCGGCATCGCCGCGTCCCTCCTCGCCGCGGCGCTGCTCGGACTGCGACTGAAGCTGCCGCCGGCGGAGTGAGGAGATCCGCCGGCTCGTCGACCAGAAGGGCCGGACGCCGAGGTCACGGCTGCGCGCCGGCCTCGGGAATGGTCCGTTCCGACGAGATTTGTTCCTGGGAAGAAGCCGAGCTCGCGATCGTTTCTCCGAAAGGCCTGGGTCCCCTTCCCCGCGCTTCGCGCGGCCGGGGACGACACCTGAGCAACCTCGGTGTCGTCC
>JAEZCD010000139.1 GCA_023430145.1 Pseudomonadota bacterium | reverse complement strand
GCTCGCGGCCGGGCGGCGGCGCGAGCGGCGAGACTTTGGTCGACACGGACCGGCCGATGCGCTCGGAGCGAGCCCCCTTACTGCGCCGGCGCCGGCGTCGCAGGGGCGGCCGGAGCAGGCGCCTCGGGCGCCTTCGCCGGCTCGGTCCGCTCGATCTTGGCGGCGCCGCGGAGCTTCATGATCTCCTCCTGCTGCGCCCGCCGGGTGACGAAGTTGGTGATCTGCGGCTTCACCTGCTCATAGGTCGGCACCGGCTTCTCGCGCTTCTCCTCCGACTTGATGACGTGCCAGCCGAAATCGCTCTTCACCGGCTCGGAGACCTGGCCCGGCTCGAGCTTGAAGGCGGCGTCGGCGAAGGCCGGCACCATCTGGTCCTTGGAGAAGAAGCCGAGGTCGCCCCCCGACTCGGCCGAGCCGGGATCTTTCGAGGTCTCCTTGGCGACGGCGGCGAAGTCGGCGCCCGCCTTGATCTTCTCGTAGGCCGCCTTGGCCTCGTCCTCGGTCTCGGTGAGGATGTGCCGGGCGCGCACCTCGACCTCGGGCTTCAGGCCCTTCACGGTCTCGTCGTAGAGCTTGCGCGCGGCCTCCTCGGTCGCCGCCTTGGCGCCGGCTGCGGTGAGCTGCGCCTCCATCAGCGCCTTGTCGCGCAGATAGGCGAGCTTTCGCTTGAAATCCTCGCCGTCGGCGAGGGCGTCCTTCTCGGCCGCCTTGGCGAGCAGCTTGAGGTCGATCAGGTAGCCGAGCACGTATTCGCGCTTCTGCTCGTCGGTCATGCTCTGCAGCGAGCCGGCGAGATCCTCGACGGCCACGTCGAGGTCGCTCTGGGTGATGGGGGCGCCGTCCACCTTGGCCAGCACGTCGTTCGGGGCGGCCGGCGCGACGGCGACCGGGCCGAGGAGCGCGAACGCGCCCAGGACGAGAACGGCCCCGCTCAAGCGGACCTTTGAGGCGATCGTCATGTCACGAAATCCTGCTGGATGCGGTGCTGAAGGCAACGCGATTTTGCCGCGAGAGTGTCCGAAGTCGCCTGCATTGACAACCCTAGAACCCCCTCTTATCTCTGCCGGCACTGTCCTATCGAAGGCGAGCGGGCAAAGCTCTGCGTTTTTTTCGCGCCGATGGCCGTGCTCGAGACAATAGGCGCGCATCGTGCCCTTTCGAGTCCCCTGCGCCGCCGCCTAGCCGCCGCGACAGACCCGAGGAAAGGCCCCTCCACATGCTCGGTGCGCTCGCCCGCCTGTTCGGAAGCTCGAACGATAGGCGCGTCAAGGGCTATTCGCCCAAGGTCGCCGCCATCAACGCCCTCGAGGGCGAGCTGAGCGCCCTCAGCGATGATCAGCTGCGGGAGCGCACGGTGGCCTTCCGGGCGGAGGTCGCCGCCGGCAAGCCGCTCGACGAGCTGATCGTCCCGGCCTTCGCCACGGTGCGCGAGGCCGCCAAGCGGACCCTCGGCCAGCGGCATTTCGACGTGCAGCTCATCGGCGGCATGGTCCTGCACGAGGGCCGCATCGCCGAGATGAAGACCGGCGAGGGCAAGACCCTCGTCGCCACGCTGCCTGTGTACCTCAACGCCCTCGCCGAGAAGGGGGTGCACGTCGTCACCGTCAACGACTACCTCGCCCGCCGCGACGCGGAGTGGATGGGGCAGATCTACCGCTTCCTCGGCCTCACCGTCGGCATCATCGTGCACGGCATGGACGACAATGAGCGCCGCGCCGCCTATGCCTGCGACGTCACCTATGCGACGAACAACGAGCTCGGCTTCGACTACCTCCGCGACAACATGAAGTACGACGCGCGCGACATGGTGCAGCGCGGACACAACTACGCGATCGTCGACGAGGTGGACTCGATCCTGATCGACGAGGCGCGGACGCCGCTCATCATCTCGGGCCCGCTCGACGACCGCTCCGAGCTCTACCAGACGATCGACGGCTTCATCCCGCGGCTCGAGAAGGAGCATTTCGAGCTCGACGAGAAGAACCGCTCGGTGGTGCTGACCGAGGCCGGCAACGAGCGCATCGAGAAGCTGCTCGCCGAGGCGGGCATGCTGCGCGGCGAGAACCTCTACGACGTCGAGAACGTCACCGTCGTCCATCACGTCAACCAGGCGTTGCGCGCCCACAAGCTGTTCCACCGAGACCGCGACTACATCACGCGCAACGACGAGGTGGTGATCATCGACGAGTTCACCGGCCGCATGATGCCGGGCCGCCGCTACTCGGAAGGCCTGCACCAGGCGCTCGAGGCTAAGGAGCGGGTGCAGATCCAGCCCGAGAACCAGACGCTCGCCTCGATCACCTTCCAGAACTATTTCCGCATGTACGACAAGCTCGCCGGCATGACGGGCACGGCGGCCACCGAGGCGGACGAGTTCATGGACATCTACGGGCTCGACGTGGTCGAGATCCCGACCAATGTGGCGGTCGCCCGCGTCGACGACGACGACGAGGTCTACCGGACCGCCGGCGAGAAGAACAAGGCGATCCTCAACCTCATCAAGGACTGCCGCGACCGCGGCCAGCCGCTGCTCGTCGGCACCACCTCGATCGAGAAATCCGAGCAGCTCTCCGAGCTCCTGAAGGCGCAGCGCATCGAGCACCAGGTGCTGAACGCCCGCTACCACGAGCAGGAGGCCTACATCATCGCCCAGGCGGGCGTGCCGGGGGCGGTCACCATCGCCACCAACATGGCCGGCCGCGGCACCGACATCCAGCTCGGCGGCAATGCCGACATGCGCATCCAGCAGGAGCTCGCCGAAGTCCAGGATCCGCAGGAGCGGAGCCGGCGCATCGAGGCCCTCCGCGCCGACATCGCCCAGAAGAAGGCGAAAGCGCTCGCCGCCGGCGGCCTGTTCGTCGTCGCCACCGAGCGGCACGAGAGCCGCCGCATCGACAACCAGCTGCGCGGCCGTTCCGGCCGCCAGGGCGACCCCGGCCGCTCGAAGTTCTTCCTGTCGCTCGAAGACGACCTGATGCGCATCTTCGGCTCCGACCGCATCGACGGCGTGCTGCGCCGGCTCGGCGTCAAGGAGGACGAGGCGATCTTCCACCCCTGGGTGAACAAGGCTCTCGAGAAGGCGCAGAAGAAGGTCGAGGCGCGCAACTTCGACATCCGCAAGAACCTCCTGAAATTCGACGACGTCGCCAACGACCAGCGCAAGGTCGTGATCGAGCAGCGTCGCGACTTCATGCGCCAGGAAACGGTGCGCGAGACCATCGACGACATGCGTCACGGCGTCTGCGAGGACCTCGTCGCGCGGCACATCCCCGAGGAGGCCTATCCCGAGCAGTGGGACACCGCCGCGCTCAAGGAAGGCGTGCTGCAGTTCCTCAATCTCGACCTGCCGATCGAGGACTGGGCGAAGGAAGAGGGCATCGCCGACACCGAACTGCGCGAGCGCATCCGCAAGCTGGCGGACGAGGACTATGCCGGCCGCATCGAGCGCAACACCGAAGAGGTGATGACCTATGTCGAGAAGCAGGTGCTGCTGCAGACGCTCGACCATCTCTGGCGCGAGCACCTGGTCACGCTCGACCATCTGCGCCAGGTCATCGGCTGGCGCGGCTACGCCCAGCGCGACCCGCTGAACGAGTACAAGCAGGAAGCCTTTGAGCTGTTCGATTCGCTGATCGGCCGCCTGCGCGAGCAGGTCACCGGCAACCTGATGCGGATCGAGGACCGCTTCGACGCGCCCGAGCAGGGCGGCGAGATGCTCCCGCAGGGCGGGGCCGAGGCCGGCGCGGGCTATGGCGGAACGGGGCTGCAATTCGCCGCGACCGATGCCGACACCGCGCTGCTCGAGCGCGATCCGCAGGACCCTGCGAGCTGGGGCAAGGTCAGCCGCAACGAGCTCTGCCCCTGCGGGTCCGGCAAGAAGTTCAAGCACTGCCACGGCCAGTTCGCCTGATCGCCAGCTGGCCGGGGGGCGGGGCGCCTGACGCCCGCGAGCTCCCGGCTTGCCGTGCCGATCCCGACATTGTAGCCGAATGTATGGCAACAATGTCGGAGTCGTCCGGATGCACGCCGACAAGACCGCGCAATGGCTGCGGCCACTCGATCCCGCATCGGGGCCGCGCTATCTCCAGATCGTGGAACTGATCGCCCAGGCTGTCGCGCAGGGCGTGCTGCGCCCGGGCGACCGCCTGCCACCGCAGCGCCGCCTCGCCGAGCAGTTGAATGT
>JAEZCD010000134.1 GCA_023430145.1 Pseudomonadota bacterium | reverse complement strand
CGTCCGACCTCCCCCTTGCAGGGGGAGGTAAAGAGCCCCCCGGCAGCCACTCCGGCAAGGCCGCCACTCCGCGGTCCAGCTCCAGGCGCTTGATCGCCGCCGCCACGGCGCGCGCAAGCACGCCCTGCGTGACCCCCTCCGTCAGCGGGTAGACGACCTCGATCGGCGCGAGATCGCCCTCCCGGTCCTCCGGCACCACGCGGTCCGGATGCACCATCTGCAGGAAGCCGTCATACATCTCCACCTTGCCTGACACCCAGCGCGTGGCGCCGACCGGCAGCAGCTTGTCGATCACCGCCCGGCTCGCATTGAAGTAGACGAGGGTGATCGTGCCGGTCTCGTCGGAGGCGTCGATCCGGTAGGGGGCGCGCAGGCTGCCCTGCGGCCGGCCGCGGTGGCGCTCGACGGCGACGCGCAGGGTGGCGATCTCGCCGACCTTGGCATCCCGCACCTTCGGCCGCGCGCGCCGGTCGACGAAGCCCGCGGGCAGGTGCAGGAGCAGGTCGATCAGCCGCGGCTCGGCCGTGCCCTCGGGGTGCGCGATCAGCCGCGCCAGCGCCTTCGCATGGCTCGGGCCGACGCCGGGCAGCGAGGAGATCTCGGCGAACAGGGGGGCGAGCAGCGGATCGCGCATGCGAATGTCAATCGCGGATATGCGCCCGCATCGCGAGGGCGAGCGGCACCGTGAGGAGGATGTAGCCCGCCACCATCAGCATCATCGTCGGCACGCCGACGGCGTCGCTGAACAGGCCGAACAGGATCGGCGAGGCGGCGGCGGCGCCGATGGTTGCGGTGTAGAAGATGCCGAAGGCGCGGGCGCGGTCCTCCTCGCGCACGAGATCGGGCAGGCAGCCGGCGAACACCGAGGAGGTTCCGTTCAGCGCGATGCCGAGGACCGGCAAGAGGCCGAGGCAGCCCCAGAGCGGCAGCACGGGCAGGAGCGCGACGCCGAGCGCGCTCAGGATTTCCGTCGCGAGGATGGTCCGCACCGAGCCGAGCCGGGCGGCGAGGAAGCCGAGCGCGAGCTTTCCGGCGGCGCCGCCGACGAAGATCAGCGCTACCGCGACGCCGACCGTCGGCAGGTCGGCACCCTTCGCCGTCAACAGGAAGGGCAGGAAGGTGAGGAAGGCCGTGCGCGCCGAGGAGTCGATCGCCGACGTCACCAGCATCACCCGGAAGGGCCAGCGCAGCCGGAGTGGCTCCCCGGCCGACGCTGTCGCGGCCGGTTGCTCGGTGGCGGCCGTCTCCGCCTCGGCGGGCTCCGGCCGCGGCAGCGCGAGCAGGAAGGCGCCGGCGGCGAGGAGGGCGGCCAAGCCGAGCAAGGCCACCGCCGGCCGCCATGTCAGCGAGGCGATCAGGAGCGCCGCGAGGATAGGCACCAGCATCTTGCCGATGTCGCCGGCGAAATTGTAGATGCCGATCGCCGCCCGCAGCCCCGGCCCCCGATAGGCGGTCGCCACCAGCGTCGAGGCGACCGGATGCTGCGCGCTGCCGCCGAGGCCGCCGATGAAGAGGCCGGCCGTCAGCATCACGAGCCCCGTGCTGGCTCCGGCGACGAGATAGCCGGCCCCCGCCAGCGCCGTGCCGAGCGCCAAGAGGCCCGGCGCGCCGAGCCTTTTCGTGAGCCGGCTCACCGGCATCTGCAGCGAGGCGAGCGTGCCCGTGTAGACGGCGCGCAAAAAACCGACCTCGGCATAGCCGAGCCCGAACTGCTGCGCCCAGACCGGCAGCAGCACGTAGAGAGCGTCCGTCAGGCCGTCGTGCAGGGCATGCGCGGCCGACGCGGCACCGAGCGTCCGCCGCTCCGGCGAGATGCGCTCCGCCGACCATTTTTCCACGCCTGCCATTGCCGTTGTTCCCCCGGGGAGTTCTCGCCAACATAGACGGACCGAGTAGCCGGGATGAAGCGGGGAGCGAGATCCGGTGGCGACGGCGGGAAGGGGAAGAGCATCCTGACGGAGGCAGCCGCTCGTCAGAGGCCCTGGCGGCCGTGCGGGCTCAAGGGGCGGGCTCGATGGACCCGACGACCTCCGTGCCTGCCCACCGGTCGTGCAAGAGGGGACGCCGGCGCAGCGTATCCACGACGACGCTGACGAGAAATCCCAGCGCCAGCAGGCGCAGCACGTCGGAGAGCCAGCCGGGAAGATAGGCGAGGTCGTGCGAGGTGCTGAGCTTGAAGTTCAGCACATGGATCGCCGCGGGGGACGGATCTGCGATACTGCTCGCGACGAAATCGGGCGACAGCGCCAACAGAACGATGAGCTTCACCAAATTGCGCTTGCCGGCACCAAGAAGCGTCAACGGCGAGCCACCGCGTGACCTCACCTGAATGGCGACCAGGTATTTTCCAAAGGTCCCACCGAAACGCAATTCCAGAAAGATCATGTACAAAGCGAGCATCATCAAGGTGAGATCGTCGACATAGAAGGCGCTGACCGGCCGCCACGTCCTGTCCGTTGGCACCGTGAGCTGTCGCACATCATCGAGACCTTCTCCGGATGCCGGCTTCTCGGCGACGACCAGCTTCCAGTCATGTACAATTCCGAGCACTGACCAGGTGCAGCGACGTGCGCTTGCAGCCTCGAAGCCGTCTGGAAGCGCGAGCCCGCCCGGAACCGCCTCGCTCGGCGTGCACTCGACGCTGTTGAACACGGTGCTGGCAACGCGCACGCGCCCGCCGCTCGTCTCCGTCAGGGCGAGGCCGAGGAGCGCGACGAAGAGATTGACGAGCAGGACGTCGATACCGATCGCCACGGTGCGCGCCCAGGAGCCCGCTCGCGAGGCGGCGGGAGATTGCGCTGCTCGTGAAGCCTCGGACATGGTCGCGGCCCGTGGGTTTCGAGGCTGGTGAGGCTGGTCATCCTAGGCCGAGGATCGTCCTCGTGAAAACATGAAGTGCGCGTAGTGCTTGTAGCCCGGATGAGCGAAGCGAATCCGGGAAGCCTCACGCGGGGAACGGGAGGCCCCGG